>NZ_CP027561.1:4224112-4525835 GCF_012974785.1 Pseudomonas fluorescens
GCCGATGTTAAAAAACTCAGCATTCAGCTGACGTCGATTTACGAATGGAAGAACAGCGAGTCGGGCAGTAACGACCGGGAGAAGAATTTCGGCCTGCTGACCTCCGACGGACAGTCGAAACCGGCACAAACGGCGGCCTCGACCCAGCTCAACGCCGAATAGCCGCTGCGCAACGGGTCAGTTGCTTTGAACCTGTGGTCCTTTTTGGCATCGTATTGATCGATACCGCGCCCCGCCCATTCAAACAGCCGTTTTCAGGTTGTTGCTCGCGGGGCTATCGATACACCCACATGCCCTTGAGTGGCTGTCAGCGCTCGGGTAATGTCTTCAGACCCATAGGACAGAGCACGCTCATGACTTCCAAGCTGGAACAACTCAAACAGTTCACCACCGTGGTTGCCGACACCGGCGACTTCGAAGCGATTGCCCGGGTCAAGCCGGTCGACGCCACCACCAACCCTTCCCTGCTGCTCAAGGCGGCGGCCATTCCGGCCTACGCCGAGCTGCTGAACGCCGCCGTTAGCGACTGCAAGGGCGATGTCGGCCTGGCCAGCGACCGTTTCGGCGTCGCGGTCGGCCAGGAAATCCTCAAGGTGATCCCGGGCCGTATCTCCACTGAGGTGGATGCACGCCTGTCGTTCGACAAGGACGCGATGCTCAAGCGTGCGCACCGTCTGATCGAGCTGTACGACAAGGCCGGCGTCGGTCGCGACCGCGTGCTGATCAAGATCGCTTCGACCTGGGAAGGCATCCGCGCCGCCGAAGTGCTCGAGAAGGAAGGCATCCAGACCAACCTGACCCTGCTGTTCTCCTTCGCTCAGGCCGCTGCTTGCGCCGACGCCGGCGTGTTCCTGATCTCGCCGTTCGTGGGCCGTATCTACGACTGGTACAAGAAAGCCAACGGCAACGACTACACCGGCGCCGACGATCCGGGCGTGCAGTCCGTGACGCGCATCTACAACTACTACAAGGCCAATGACTACAAGACCGTGGTCATGGGTGCGAGCTTCCGCAACCTCAATCAGATCGAGCAACTGGCCGGCTGCGACCGCCTGACCATCAGCCCGGACCTGATCGACAAACTGGCGGCAGACACCGGCAAACTGGAGCGCAAACTGGCCCCGGGCCACGCTGGCGAAGCTCGTCTGAGCCTCAACGAATCGCAATTCCGCTGGTTGTCCAACGAAGACGCGATGGCCACCGAGAAACTGGCTGAAGGCATCCGTCAGTTTGCCCGTGACCAGGAAAAGCTCGAGGCGTTGTTGCAAGCCAAGCTGTAATGGGCTGACGGCAAACGCAAAAAGGGCGAACCCTCACAGGTTCGCCCTTTTTTGTGCCTGATGGCTGGGGAATCAATGCCTTTCGAGGGCATTCACCAGATCATGGAAAGCTTCGCGATTGGAGTCGTTCAGGCCCATGAGGATCTTGTGCGCTTCGAGCACCTTGATCCGCACGACTTCCTCCGACTGATCCTGATCCGGCAGGTCATCGAGGCATTCCGGGCAAGGCACGGGATGGTTGACGATATTGAACACCTGCTCGAAACCCATCGATTGAAGCAGACGGGTGATGTCGTCATGGGTGGTGACCACGGTCGGCAGCAGGCCGACCTTCTGCCGCGACAGGATCGACAGCTTGGCCAGCAGGCCCAGCGTGGTGCTGTCGATGCTGCGGGTTTCGGTCAAATCGATCACGATCGCGTTGAAATTCAGCGCGGTGAAGATTTTTTCAATAGTCGCATCCAACGCCGAACACAGGGTCAGGCGAACTTCACCGACGAACTTCAGGACAAAGGTGCCGTCCTGCTCGGCGAACTGGATTCTACCGGTACTCATTAAAGATTCCTGCTCAACACCAACAGGGCGATATCATCCGGCATCTCCCCTAGCGTGGCCAATCCAAAAACCTGCCGCAGGCCATCCAGGCTGCCGCCCGCCGACTTGACCCGTTCGGGCAAGGCGGCTTCTTTTTCTTTGAGTGTGGGTTCTGGCAAAAGATCCAGAATGCCATCAGACATCAGCGTCAGGCTGAACGTCGGTGGCAGCTCGAGCACGTGGTCTTCGTAGGTGGCTTCGTTGAAAAGCCCCACGGGCAGACCGCGCCCCTCGAGGTAGCGAACACTGTCAGGCGTGTACAACACAGGCAACGGCAGATGGCCGCCGATGCTATAGGTCAACAAACCGGTCTCCTCGTCGATGACTCCACCGACCATTGTGACGTGTTTACCCAGCTTACAACTGATCAGCCCCCGGTTGATATGACCAAGGACTTCCGAAGGCTTGAATTCCGGCAAGGTGCCGCTGCGCCTGGACTCGAACAGCAAGCGCGTGGTCATGAACTTCAGCAGCACGGTGACGAACGCCGAAGAGGCGCCATGGCCTGAAACGTCCGCCAGATAGAACGCGACCCGGCGTTCGTCCACCCGGAAATAGTCGACAAAATCACCCGACAGGTACAACGACGGAATGATCTGGTGGGCGAACTTGAACGTGTCGATGGTCCAGGGGCTTTCCGGCAGCATGTTCATCTGCACCTGGCGACCGGCGTTCTGGTCTTCCTGAAGCAGGTTCAGGCTGGCTTCGAGCTCGCGATTGGCCTTCTCCAGCTTCTCGCGGTAGCGCTGGTTTTCCAGCAGCAGGCGCGCACGATCCAGAGCCCGGCGTACGGAGTGCTCGAGCACGGCCAGATCTTCGAGAGGCTTGATCAGGTAATCCGCCGCGCCCAGGCGCAGAGCCTCGACCGCGTCGTTCATCACGCCGGCACCGGAAACCACGATCACCGGTGTCTGCGGGGATCGCTCGGTGACCTGACGGATAAGTTCGAGACCGCCCATCTGCGGCATGCGCAGATCGCAGATGACGAGGTCGGGCTTGTCTTGCTCGAATACCTGAAGACCCTGCTGACCGTTACTGGCCTGCAAGACGCTGAAACCACTGTCTTCCAAATAGGCCGCGAGGCTCGCGCGCACTACTTCGTCATCATCGATTATCAGCAGCGTGGCACTGGTTTTTGGCATGTGGGCAAACGGCGCCAGAATTAGGTTGGCGTAGCAGGCGGGGCAACGGCCCGGCGCAGACTACTGGATTCGCTTTCTAGCCTCTCTGCTGCACCGCTTCGGAGCGTTTGCCCCGCACACGGATGCACCAGAGGTGCCCTTCTAAGGCGCAGACGGTACTCCCATCCTTCGAGCGTTTCAAGCATGCGCGGATCGTCACTTGACGACTTTGTTTGTCAAATCACAGAGAGTTATAAGAACGTTCGAAACCGTAACTCAATGGAAGGACGCACGGACAAAAAAAGGCGACCTTTCGGTCGCCTTTCGGGGTTCACGGGCCGAAATCAGAAATCGTCTTCGACGTGACCGTCCTTGACCTTGAACTCGCGGTTCTGCAGGTAGGCATTGCGGATGAAGGTGTACTTGTCGCCGCTGATCAGCTTCTCGCTGGACAACAGGCTGGCGCGGGTGTCGACGATGTTCAGGCCGTAAATAGTGTTGCGCGCCGGAATGTCGTTCATGTAGCGATACGGTGCGGTGTAGGTGTCGACGTATTTCGACGGCGCGTCACGCAGGGTGCTCGGGCCCAGCAACGGCAGCATCACGTACGGACCGCTGCTCACGCCCCAGTAACCGAGGGTCTGGCCGAAATCTTCGTCGCTGCGCTGCAGGCCCATCTTGGTGCCTACATCGAAGAAGCCCAGCAGGCCGAAGGTGGTGTTGAAGATCAAACGCGCGGTGTCGACACCGGCAGCGGCCGGTTTGGCCTGGAGAATGTTGTTCGCCAGGTTGGTGATGTCACCGACGTTACGGAACATGTTGTGGATGCCGTCTTCCAGGAATTGCGGCGTTACAAATTCGTAGCCCTGCGCCAGAGGCTTCAATGCGTAGGTATCGACGAAGTCGTTGAACTGGAAAATCGGACGGTTGACGCTTTCCCAAGGGTCTTCTTCCGTTGCCGCCTGGGCAACGAACGGAACCAGCATCACGCTGGCGCATACACAAAGCTGAGCGAGAGGGTTGCTCCAGCGCATAGAAAAACTCCTTGGATTGTACATACGCGGCATGCGGGCCACGGTTATAAGACGCTCAGTATAAGACGGAAACACCTGTTTAGGCATTTCCTGCATCATCGGCTCTGTAGGACGCTTCGTAATGCATCTGTCATCCAACTGTCACCGGGATTGCTTAGCCTGATCCCTATTTCAGGGACGTTTTTCATGCCACACGCCGAAGTACTGCACCCTGCGGCACCCAACCTGACGGCCGTGCTGTTCGGACTCAGCGGCTGCCTGGTGGATTTCGGTGCCCGCGTCCACAATCACGCTGACGCCACAACGGATCACGCCGAGGCCACTCCCGGAGCCCTCGACAGCCTCCGCAGCCTGCAACAGCAACAGATTCCGTGCGCGTGGCTGGACGAACTCCCCCCTGCCCTCACCCGAATGCTTTCAGCAACGCTGCCCGACTGGGTCAAATCTTCGCAACATCCTGCAACAATCAATCCGTGGCCGGCGCCCGATGCCTGCTGGCAGGCGTTGATGGCATTACGGGTCTGCCGCCTCGAGGGTTGCGTGCTGGTCAGCGGTGAACCGCGCCTGCTGCAATCCGGCCTCAATGCCGGGTTGTGGACGATTGGCCTGGCGTCCTGTGGTTCACTCTGCGGCCTCGCGCCTCACGAATGGCAAGCACTGAGCCAGAAAGAGCGCGAGCAGTTGCGCGGCAAGGCGACGGTGCAGCTGTTCGGGCTGGGCGTGCACTCGGTGATCGATCATCTGGGCGAACTCGACACTTGTCTGGCGGACATCAGCCTGCGCCGCCTCAAAGGCGAAAAGCCCTGACCGGGATCATGCAGGTTGCAGCAGAGTGGATTAGTCTTAGAGAGAGCCATAGACCTTTGGCGCACGGCTGCGGTCTATGCCAGTGCCTCTCGATAAAAGGAAACAACCATGCCCGCTCAAGAACTGCAAAAACAGCTCAATGCCCTGCGCGAGCAACTGGATCAAAATCCTCCGCTGACCGAAGCCGAGCGCGCTGATCTACATGCGCTGATGGCGCAGATTGAATCCGAAATAAAACTGGAGACCGCGACTCAAGATTCCAGCATCGCCGATGGCGTCAATCTGGCAGTTGATCGCTTCGAACTCGAACACCCCGCCATCGCCGGCACATTGCGCAACATCATGAACTCCCTGGTCAGCATGGGTATCTGAAACCCGCGAATGCAAAAAAGCCCTGCCATCACTGGCAGGGCTTTTTCATGTCCGCGATGCGGGTTACTGACGAACCAGACGGTGGTTCGGCAGTTGCACGCTTTCAGTGCTGCGGTACGGGTTGATGTCCAGCCCGCCCCGACGTACGTAACGCGCGAACACCGTGAGTTTTTCCGGCTTCAGCAGGCGCTGCAGGTCAAGGAAGATCCGCTCCACACATTGCTCGTGGAAGTCCGAGTGCTGGCGGAAGCTGACGATGTATTCCAGCAGACTGGCGTGATCCAGCGCCGCGCCGCGATATTCCACCACCACGCTGCCCCAGTCCGGCTGACTGGTCACCGGGCAGTTGGACTTAAGCAGATGGCTGTGCACGCTCTCCTCCACCACCCGCGAATCGTCGCAGCGCAGCAGCTCGGGACGCGGATGCTCGTAGTTGCTGACGCTGATATCCAGATCGTCGATGCACACGCCCGGTAGCGCAACCACGCCTTCGGCTTCAACCTCTTTCAGGCTGCGAACCCGTACGCCCACCGGTTTGCCGGCAGCAGCGGACAGATCTTTGACCAGCGTCGCTTCGAGGCTTGCGATGTCGGCGAACGGCGTCTGGTTCAGCGAGTTCAGGTACAGCTTGAACGACTTGGATTCGATGATGTTCGGCGAATCCGCCGGAATGCTGAATTCGCCGATTGCCACCACCGGTTTGCCCGACGGCAGCAGCCACGACAGTTCGAAGCAGTTCCAGAAATCCACGCCTTTATACGGCAGGGTTTCGGCGGTCAGGCCCAGCTCGGCCCATTTCGCGGTGCGCGGAATCGGGAACAGCAGGGACGGCGTGTAAGTGGCGATGTATTCGCTGGATTTGCCCAGCGGCGAATGTTCGGCTGCGGGATGCATGGCGGAAACCTGACTGAAGAATCAGCGGATTCTATCAGCCTTTGCTCCCGCCTTTGAGTGCTTACTGACTGACAGTCAGTTTGCCGACCATCCCGGCCTGGTAATGCCCTGGAATGTTGCAGGCGAATTCCAGGCTGGTCGCCTTGCTGAACGTCCAGGTCAACTCGGCAGTCTTGCCGGGCTCGACCAGCACGCTGTTGGGGTCGTCATGCTTCATTACGTGCCCCATCGAGCCATGATCCATGCCCGCCATATCGTGGGACATTTCCTTCATGCCGGTCGGCGTCAGCATGCCACTTTGCTGCATCTGCAACATTTCCTGCTGGTGTTTGGCATGCATCGCTGCATCCCCGAGGTTGAATTCGTGCAGCAACTGGCCTTTATTCACCAATACAAAGCGAATGGTCTCACCGGCCTTGATGTCGATGGCCTTCGGATCGAACGACATGTCGCCCATCACCACTTCAATGCTGCGGCTGGCCTTGGCGGCCGGGGCCGGCTGGCCGAAGTCGTACGTGTGCGCAGGATCGGCCCGGACGGATGAACTCAGCGCCAATAGACAAGCGACGACGGCCAGAGGGTTGCGCAAAAACATAGTCATACTCCAACAAGAAAAGGTTCAGCCTGTGGGAAACTCTAGCCCGCCCGCGCTGGCAGCTACCTGACAGAGAGATTACAACTTTGTCAGGTTGGCGCTTGTGACAACGTCCCACGGTATAAAGCCTTCGATCCTACAAACCCGAGCCGCCCATGAAACTGCTGATCGTCGAAGACCAACCGAAAACCGGCCAATACCTGCGCCAGGGGCTGACCGAGGCCGGTTTCAATACCGAGCTGGTGGCCGACGGCAACACCGGGCAACAACTGGCGTTGAGCGGTGACTACGCCTTGCTGATCCTCGACGTGATGCTGCCCGGGCGCAGTGGCTGGCAGATTCTGCAAGCAGTGCGCAGCGCCGGGCTGGAAACGCCGATCCTGTTTCTGACGGCCAAGGACACCGTGGAAGACCGGGTTCACGGTCTCGAACTGGGCGCCGACGACTACCTGGTCAAGCCGTTCGCTTTCTCCGAACTGCTGGCCCGGGTACGCAGCCTGTTGCGCCGCGGCAGCGCCACACCGCAGGAAACCTGCCTGCAATTGGCCGATCTGCGTCTGGACCTGATTCGCCGCCGCGTCGAACGCAGCGGCCAGCGCATCGACCTCACTGCAAAGGAGTTCGCCTTGCTGGAAATGCTCCTGCGCCGCCAGGGTGAAGTGCTGCCCAAATCCCTGATCGCATCCCAGGTCTGGGACATGAACTTCGACAGCGACACCAATGTGATCGAAGTGGCGATCCGGCGATTGCGGCTGAAGATCGATGATGACTTTCCCGACAAACTGATCCACACCGTGCGTGGCATGGGTTACGTGCTTGAAGAGCGTGCCGACTGATGCGCCGACTGTCCTTGAGCAGCCGGCTGGCATTGTTGTTCGCCGGCTGCACCGCAGTGGTTTCGCTGGTGGCCGGGGTCGTTTTCAATCGGGCCAGCGAAGGCCACTTCATCGAGCTCGACCAGCAACTGCTAGAAGGAAAACTGCTCAGTGTGCGTCAGACGCTGCTGAGCGGCAGCGACGCCGCGCACATCACCGATGAATTGAGCCAACAGGGCGATGTTTCGTTGCGCATCAGCACCCCTGAGGGACAACGCTGGTTCGGCCGCTCGTTGCATACCCCGGCGAATCTGCCGAAACAGCCCGGCCTGGCCACCATCACCGACAACGGTACGGACTATCGCCTGCTCAACGCCCCGCTCTCCCCGGAACAACCCGACTCCCCGCAATTGACCTTGCTGCTGGACATCACCCACCACCAGCACTTCCTGCAACGCATGCAGCATCTGATCTGGCTGACCGTCGGCCTTTCGGCGCTGGCTACTGCGTTGCTCGGCGCCTGGGCGGCCCGCAGCGGCCTTCGTCCGTTACGCCGTATGAGTGCGGTGGCCCGTGGGATTTCGGCCCAATCGCTGAATGCCCGACTCCCGGAAGCGCAGATGCCCGCAGAACTCACGGAACTGGCCCACAGTTTCAACGCCATGCTCGGACGCCTCGATGACTCGTTTCAGCGCCTTTCCGCGTTCTCTGCCGACATCGCCCATGAACTGCGCACCCCATTGTCGAACCTGCTGACCCACACGCAGGTCACCCTCACCCGGCCTCGCCAGCTTGAGGACTACCGCGAGGCATTGCACAGCAACCTCGAAGAGCTGCAATGGATGGCACAACTGGTCAACGACATGCTTTATCTGGCCAAGGCCGACCACGGATTGCTGGTGCCCAAGCGCGAACCGCTGGAACTGGCGAAAGAAGCCGATGCATTGCTGGAGTTTTTCGCACCGCTGGCCGAAGACGCTCAGGTCAGCCTGAGCCGTGACGGTGCGGGGCGGTTCGAGGGTGATCGCGCGATGTTGCGCCGGGCGCTGTCGAATCTGCTGGATAACGCGTTGCGCTTCACGCCGGCAGCGGGCGAAGTGCGTGTGAGGATAGCCGAGCAGGCGAAATCCTTGAGGGTGACCGTGGAAAACAGTGGCGAGGGGATTTCTGCTGAGTTGTTGCCGCGCTTGTTCGACCGGTTCTACCGGGCCGATCCGGCGCGCCAGGAAGGCAGCAGCGAGCATGCGGGATTGGGGCTGGCGATCACTCAGTCGATCATCAAGGCCCATGGCGGGCAGATTCATTGTGAATCGGCTCAGGGCTGGACGCGGTTTGTAATTGAGTTGCCGAAAAAAGATTGAGGCCGGCAATGCCGGCCTCAACAGGAGAGCTTACGAATAGCGCAACGCGTGCGCCGGCTCGATCTTCGCCGCTCGCCAGGCCGGGTAAACCGTGGCCAGGAAGCTGAGAATGAAGCCCGCCGAGCAGATCAGCAGCACATCGCCGCCCTGCAATTCCGAGGGCAGGTTGCTGACGAAGTACACGTCCGAACTGAAGATGTGCTGCCCGGTCACTCGCTCGACCCAGCCCACCATCTCACTGACATTGAGTGCGGCAATTACGCCGAGCACGCCACCGATGATGGTGCCGACGATGCCGATCACCGTGCCCTGCACCATGAAGATCGCCATGATCTGCCGTGGCGTGGCGCCGATGGTGCGCAGGATCGCGATGTCCGCGCCCTTGTCGTTCACCACCATGATCAAAGTCGCAATGATGTTGAACGCCGCCACCGCGACGATCATCAGCAGCAACAGACCGATCATGGTCTTTTCCATTTTCATCGCACTGAACAGGCTGCCCTGGGTGTGGGTCCAGTCGTCAGCCTTGAAATCAACGCCGAGGCCGGTGGCGATATCGGAGGAGACTTTAGGCGCCGCGTACAGGTCTTTCACTGCCAGACGCACGCTCTGTACCTGATTCGGCTCCCAGTGCTGCATCGTTGCGGCGTCGGCCACATGGATCAGGCCCATGGAACCATCCAGTTCGGCACCGACCTTGAAGATGCCGACCACATTCAGACGCTGCATGCGCGGGGTGATGCCGCCGGGTGCAGTACTGACTTCCGGCACGATCAGGGTGATTTTGTCGCCGACGTTCAGGCGGAAGCGCCGGGCCGTGATTTCACCCAGCACCACGCCGAACTCGCCCGGCTTCAAGGCATCGAGACGACCCTGAACAATGTGCTGGGCAACGATCGACACCTTGCCTTCCTGGGCCGGATCGACACCGCTGATCTGGATCGGCTGCATCATGCCTTTGTAGGACAGCATGCCTTCCATCTCGGTGAACGGCACAGCGGCAGTGACTTCGGGGTTCTTCATCGCGGCGGCAGCCACGGGTTGCCAGTCGTCGATCGGCTTGACGCCCACGATGGTCGCGTGGGGCACCATGCCGAGGATGCGCGAGCTCATTTCGCGCTGAAAGCCGTTCATCACCGACAACACCACAATCATCGCCAACACGCCGAGGGCGAGACCGATCATCGAGGTCATCGAGATGAATGAAACAAAGCGATTGCGGCGCTTGGCGCGGGTATAGCGCGTGCCGATAAAGATCGATAACGGTCTGAACATTCGCTGGGGCACCGTATAAAAATAAAAGACCCGACGCCTTTTCAGGCATCGGGTTTCAAGCCGTCAGATGGGGGTCAGGCAACCTTCCTGCAACTGCAGGACGCGGTCCATCTGGCGAGCCAGGTTCATGTCGTGAGTCACCACCAGAAACGCCGTGCGCATCGACGTGCTGAGTTCCAGCATCAGGTCCTGAATGCCTTCGGCGGTGTGGGAGTCGAGGTTGCCGGTCGGCTCGTCGAGCATCACCAGGCCCGGATTGTTCACCAGAGCGCGGGCGATGGCCACACGCTGGCGTTCACCACCGGACAGCTCGGCCGGTTTGTGTTCCAGACGATGGCCGAGACCGACTCGTTCCAGCAACGCCGTGGCCCGCTGACGCGCTTCCGGGATCGCAGTCTTGCCGATCAGCAACGGCATGCAGACGTTTTCCAGCGCGGTGAATTCCGGCAGCAGGTGGTGGAACTGGTACACGAACCCGAGGGCACGGTTACGCAGCAGGCCGCGCTTCTTCTCGCTCAGCGCCGACAGCTCTTCACCGTCGAGCCAGACACCGCCCTTGGTCGGCGTATCGAGACCGCCCAACAGGTTGAGCAAGGTACTTTTGCCCGAACCGGATTTGCCGACGATCGCCACGCGCTCGCCCGGGTGCAGCTCCAGTTGCAGGTTGGCCAGCACTTGCACCGACTCCGGGCCTTCCTCGTAGGACTTGCCCAGGTTGCGGCAGCTCAGGATTGCTTTTTCACTCATGCCCGACTCACTCATAACGTAGCGCCTCCGCCGGCTGGGTGCGTGCGGCACGCCAGGCTGGATACAGGGTGGCGAGGAAACTCAGGACCAACGCAGCCGCGCAGACCATGACTACGTCCTGGCTCTGCACCTGCGATGGCAGGTAATCGATGAAATACACGTCGGCGTTGAGGAACTTGTGCCCGATCAAGCCTTCGAGTGCCGAAATCGCCGCGCTGACATTGAGCGCCGCCAGGATTCCGACCACGGCGCCGATGGCCGTACCGACCACGCCGATCACCGTGCCCTGCACCATGAACGTGCGCATGATCGTGCCCGGCGTGGCGCCGAGCGTGCGCAGAATGGCGATGTCGCCCTTCTTGTCGTTCACCACCATCACCAGTGTGGAGATGATGTTGAACGCGGCAACCGCGACGATCAGCAGCAACAGCAGGCCGATCATGGCTTTTTCCATGCGGATCGCCTGATACAGGTTGCCGTGGGTGCGGGTCCAGTCGCGGGC
Source organism: Pseudomonas fluorescens (assembly GCF_012974785.1). GTDB lineage: Bacteria > Pseudomonadota > Gammaproteobacteria > Pseudomonadales > Pseudomonadaceae > Aquipseudomonas > Aquipseudomonas fluorescens_BT. The sequence goes on from NZ_CP027561.1 coordinate 4,235,510, forward strand.
GTAGTAATGGTCTTCGCCGAGCCGCTGGGCGATGTTCCACGCCTCACGCGGCGCCTGGAACAGATCGTCGAACTTCAGGCGCAGGCCCTGCACCTGATCAGGCTTCCAGCGGTGCATCTTCGCCAGATCCTGCAGATTGGTGACGCCCAGGTAGCCGTCCAGCTCGCCGGCGCCGACATGGAAGATGCCGACCACGGTGAAACGCTTCATGCGCGGGAACATCCCGGCGGGGGTCACACTGACCTCCGGGGCGACGAAGGTGATCTTGTCACCGATGCCCACGCCGAGCTTGGTCGCGGCCTTGTCGCCGATCACGATGCCGAAGCTGCCCGGCGTCAGGTCGTCGAGTTTGCCCTGCTGCATGAAGTTGTCGATGATCGAGACGTTGCGTTCCAGCGCCGGATCAATGGCATTGAGCAACACCTTGGACACCTGGCCGTTGTTGGTCAGCAATCCCTGCATCTGGGTGAACGGCGCGACGGCCGCCACCTGCGGGTTCTGCTTGACCTTGGCGGCCAGGCTCTGCCAGTCGCTGATGGCTTCACCGGACTCGATGGTCGCGTGAGGCACCATGCCCAGCACGCGGGTGCGCATCTCATGATCGAAGCCGTTCATCACCGACAGCACCACGATCATCACGACCACGCCAAGGGCGAGCCCGATCATCGAAGTCAGGGAAATGAATGACACAAAATGATTGCGACGCTTTGCACGGGTATAACGCGTGCCGATAAATACGAAGAGAGGTCTGAACATGTCGGGGCTTGTTCGGAGGGAAAAGGAACGTCCTTGTGGCGGGGGTCGATAACCAGCTTTACACTCAGACCACCGCCGCTACCATGGGTTCGCCATGTCGACATTAGATGAAGAAGATCGCCGCGAATACTACCGTATCGAGGACACGATCGCACTGGAAATTCGGCCCCTGTCCGCTCCCGAAGCCGCCGGCCAGGAAGTGTTGCAGGATGCTTCCCCGCTATTCAACCTGCTCAGCGAACTGCACCTGAGCGAATTCGAGTCGCAGCACCTGCTGCGCCAGATCAGTGAACGCGACCGCGCCATCGCGGCGTTCCTGAAATCCCAGAACAAACGCATCGACCTGCTCAGCCAGGTGGTCGCCCTGACCGTGCTCGGCCATATCGGCGAACCGCAACCGGTGATCATCTCCGAGGGCGGCATCGACTTTCAGCACCCGACCCCGATCGCCACCGGCGCCCACCTGTCGGTGAAACTGGTGCTGATGCCCCAGGCGCTTGGCCTGTTGCTGCGCGCCCGGGTCACCCATTGCGACCGCAAGGGTGACGGCTACGATGTCGGCACCGAGTTCGAACACCTGACCGAAGCCCAGCGCCAGCTGCTCGCCCGCTATATCTTGCAAAAGCAGGCCCAGGAACGACGTCTGGCCCGCGAACAGAACGAATCAGGCATTTAATTAAGGAAAAACCGTGACCCTTATCTACGGCCACCGCGGCGCCAAGGGCGAAGCACCGGAAAACACCCTGACCAGTTTTCAGGAATGTCTCAAGCACGGCGTTCGCCGCTGCGAACTGGATCTGCACCTGTCCAAGGACGGCGAGCTGATGGTCATCCACGACCCGACCCTCAAGCGCACCACCGAGCGCCGTGGCAAGGTGGTCGAGCACTCCGCCGCCGAACTGGTGACCTACGACGCCCGCAAGGGTGGGCCGGGCTGGATCAAGCCCTGCCCGATTCCGACCCTGGAAGAACTGTTCGAGAAATGTGATTTCGAGCACTGGCAGCTCGAAGTCAAAAGCGCCTCGCGCACCCGCGCTGCGACGACCGTTCTGGCCATCCGTGAAATGGCGGTCAGACACGGGCTGCTCGACAAGGTGACGATCACCTCAAGTTCGCGGGAAGTATTGAAGGCTGCACTGGATCTGGTACCGGACGTGTCACGGGGCCTGGTGGCCGAGTACGCCTGGCTCGACCCGCTGAAGGTCGCGGCAAGCTACGGCTGCGAGATACTGGCCTTGAACTGGACGCTGTGTACGCCGGAACGCCTGCAAAAGGCGCAGCGTCAGGGGCTGCATGTGTCGGTGTGGACCGTCAACGAGCCTGCGCTGATGCGCAGACTCGCCGACTTCGGCGTTGACAGCCTGATTACAGACTTTCCCGGTTTGGCCACTGCCACCCTCGGGAATAGCTGAAATCGGTCTCCCCGGCCGGCTCAGGCCACCGGCCGGAGCCGCTCAAAAAAGCCGGTTGAGGCCGTCGTACGCCGCTACCCGATAGGCTTCGGCCATGGTCGGGTAGTTGAACGTGGTGTTGACGAAATACTTCAGGGTATTGAGCTCACCCGGCTGGTTCATGATCGCCTGACCGATGTGCACGATCTCCGATGCCTGATAACCGAAGCAGTGAACGCCCAGCACCTGCAGGGTTTCACGGTGGAACAGGATCTTCAGCATGCCTTGCGGCTCGCCGGCGATCTGCGCCCGCGCCATGCTCTTGAAGAACGCCTTGCCCACTTCGTACGGCACCTTGGCCTGGGTCAGTTCCTGCTCGTTCTTGCCGATCGAGCTGATCTCCGGAATGGTGTAGATGCCGGTCGGCACGTCATTCACGAAGCGCCAGCTGCCATTGTCGACAATGCTGCCAGCAGCCGAGCGACCCTGGTCGTGGGCGGCACTGGCCAGGCTCGGCCAGCCGATCACGTCACCGGCGCCGTAGATGTTCTGTACGCAAGTGCGGTAATTCTCGTCGACTTCGATCTGGCCGCGGCTGTTGACCTTGACGCCAATGTTTTCCAGACCCAACTGATCGGTGTTGCCGGTCCGGCCGTTGCACCAGAGCAAGGCGTCGGCCTTGATCTTCTTGCCGGACTTCAGGTGCAGGATTACGCCGTTGTCCACGCCTTCGACGCGGTCATACTCTTCGTTGTGACGCACGGTGATGTTGTTGTTGCTGAAGTGGTAGCTCAACGCCTGGGAGATTTCCGAGTCGAGGAAGCTCAGCAACTGCCCGCGGTTGTCCACCAGCTCGACCAGCACGCCCAAACCGCTGAAGATCGAAGCGTATTCGCAACCGATCACGCCGGCGCCGTAAACGATCAGTTTGCGCGGGGTGTGGCCGAGGCTGAGGATGGTGTCGCTATCGTAGATACGCGGGTGGTGGAAATCGATGTCCGCCGGGCGATAAGGACGCGAACCGGTGGCAATGATGATGTGTTTGGCTACCAGCTTCTCGACCACACCATTGGCGCAGACCACTTCGATGGTCTGCTCGTCGGCGAAGCTGCCGGTGCCGAAGAACACGTCGACGCGATTACGGGCGTAGTAGCCGGTACGCGAAGCGACTTGCTTGGAGATGACTTTTTCGGCGCTCTTCAACACGTCCGGGAAGGAGAACCAGCGCGGTTCACCGATCGCACGGAACATCGGGTTGGTGTTGAACTGCATGATCTGCCGCACCGAGTGACGCAAGGCCTTGGACGGGATGGTGCCCAGGTGGGTGCAGTTACCGCCGACCTGGCGACGGCTGTCGACCATCGCCACCTTGCGCCCTGCTTTGGCGGCGTTCATTGCCGCGCCTTCTCCCGCCGGGCCGGAACCCAGCACCACCACGTCGTAGTTGTAGACAGCCATGCGTACTCCTCAGAACAGGCCGCGGTGCCAGCAGCACCGGCGGCTAAATCACGCCGAACGACGGCGCGAAGGAACAATTGGGGGCCAGTTGAAAACCCGGACACAGTCTATAGAAGCGTCAACGCCGCGCACATTAACCCTTGGTCGCGTCGTAGGCTACTTTTGCCTGCACTACAACGCCAGCTTTCGTACTGTTCTCAGTCAACTTTTGCGCCACTGAGCCGTTGGAAAGCGTGACTGGTGCGTGTGACGAAACCTTTATCGGCACGAATCACAAAGAATGCACCAATGTCGTGTTTTTCGGCATAGTCCCAGGCCCTTTCCGGGCCGAGAATCAGCAACAGTGTCGATAGTCCATCGGCCATCAAGGCTGAAGGATGAATCACCGTGACTGACGCCAGGTCGTGTAGGACGGGCGCTCCGGTGCGGGCATCGAAGGTGTGGGAATAGCGCCTTCCGTCCTGCTGAAAATAGTTGCGGTAGTCGCCGGACGTGGAGAGGCCATAGCCATCAACGTCGATGATCCGCTCGGCCACTTGCCGATCGTCACGAGGCGCCTCCAGCGCGATGCGCCAGGGGGAGCCGTCGAGCTTCTTGCCGGACGCCTTGAGTTCCCCCGTGGCTTCGGCGAGGTAATCATGAATGCCCATGGCATCGAGCCGCGCCGCAATGGTATCGACCGCATAACCGGCGGCAATGCTGTTGAAGTCGACCTCGACCGCCGCATCCTTGCACAGTTGGTCGCCTTCAACGCGCAGATGGCGGTAACCCACGCGCTTCTGCACCTCGGCCAGCGCCGAAGCGCTCGGAACTTTCTCCTCGCGCCCTTGCGGGCCGAAGCCCCAAAGATTGAGCAACGGCTCCACCGTCAGGTCGTAGGAACCTTCGCTCTGCTGTGACAGCTGTTCGCCCACACGGACCAATTCAAGAATCGCCGCCGGCATGGCCTGACAACGATCGGCTGGCAACGCGTTGAAACGTGAAATATCAGAGTTCGCGCGGTAGGTGGACATCTGCTGATCGACATCGGCAAGGATCTTCTTGACTTCGACACGGACATCCTCAGACGCAGGCAGATTGGCGTGGCGCACGTACTTGATCGAATAGGTGCTGCCCATGGTCGGGCCGCCGAAGCTCTCCATGGAGTCGCCGTTGCCGCACCCGGACAAAACGCCGATCAGCAGCACGAAAACCACAAACCGTCCAGTTAACAATTCTTCATCTCCGAGCAAAACCGCGGCGGCCATTATGGCCACAGAGCCCGCTCGCTCCCAAACGGATGCACCGCTTTCATACAAAATCTAAAAAGTGAGTACCTGAACATGTCCTCCTCCACGGGCAAAGGCAAAGCGATTTTTCGCGTTGTCAGCGGCAACTTTCTCGAAATGTTCGACTTCATGGTCTACGGCTTCTATGCCACGGCCATCGCCAAGACGTTCTTCCCTACCGACAGTGCTTTCGCATCCTTGATGCTTTCGCTTGCCACCTTCGGCGCAGGCTTCTGATGCGTCCACTGGGGGCGATCTTCCTCGGAGCCTACATTGACCGACACGGTCGTCGTCAGGGCCTGATCATTACCCTCGCACTGATGGCTGCCGGTACCGTGCTGATTGCCTGCGTTCCGGGTTATGCCACGCTCGGCGTTGCCGCGCCGCTGATCGTGCTGTTCGGCCGCTTGCTGCAAGGATTCTCGGCCGGCGTCGAATTGGGCGGTGTATCGGTGTATCTGGCGGAAATCGCCACGCCCGGCCGCAAGGGCTTTTTCGTCAGCTGGCAGTCCGCCAGTCAGCAAGCAGCGGTGGTATTCGCCGGCCTGCTTGGCGTTGGCCTCAACCACTGGCTGAGCCCGGAACAGATGGGCGAATGGGGCTGGCGCGTGCCGTTCCTGATCGGCTGCATGATCGTCCCGGTGATTTTCGTCATCCGTCGCTCGCTGGAGGAAACCCCGGAATTCCAGGCGCGCAAACATCGCCCTACCCTGCAGGAAATCGTCCGCTCGATCGGTCAGAACTTTGGCATCGTCATCGCCGGCATGGCGCTGGTGGTCATGACGACGGTGTCGTTCTACCTGATCACCGCCTACACCCCGACGTTCGGCAAGGCGGAATTGCACCTGTCGGACTTCGATGCGTTGCTGGTGACGGTGTGCATCGGCCTGTCGAACTTCTTCTGGCTGCCGGTGATGGGCGCGGTGTCTGACAAGGTCGGACGCAAACCCCTACTGTTGGCGGCGACGATTCTGGCGATTCTGACCGCTTACCCTGCGTTGTCGTGGCTGGTGGCGAACCCGAGCTTCAGCCATCTGCTGATCGTCGAGTTGTGGCTGTCGTTCCTGTACGGCTCGTATAACGGGGCTATGGTGGTGGCACTCACCGAGATTATGCCGGTGGAAGTTCGCACCACGGGTTTCTCGCTGGCCTACAGTCTGGCGACCGCAACCTTCGGTGGTTTTACCCCGGCGGCCTGCACTTACCTGATCCATGTGCTGGACAACAAGGCAGCGCCGGGGATCTGGCTAAGTGGAGCAGCCGTGCTGGGCCTGATCGCCACGCTGGTGCTGTTCCGTGGCAACAGGCACGAACTGCGCACGGCACAAGCCGCCATCCCCCGCTGAGGCAAATCGCACACAAACAAAAACGCCCCGACCAGAGTCGGGGCGTTTTTCATTTGCAGCTAAGGCTTAGCGCGGGAATGCTGGCGGGTTTACACCGGCCATGTCTTCCATCACGCGAACGACCTGGCAGCTATAACCGAACTCGTTGTCGTACCAGACGTACAGAACAACGCGGTTATCCTGAACGATGGTCGCCTCAGCGTCGACCACACCGGCGTGGCGCGAGCCCACGAAGTCGGTGGAAACCACTTCCTGGGAATTGACGAAGTCGATCTGCTTGTGCAGATCCGAGTGCAGCGCCATGTAGCGCAGGTACTCGTTCATCTCTTCACGGGTGGCGGCTTTCTCGAGGTTCAGGTTGAGAATGGCCATCGACACGTTCGGCGTTGGAACACGGATCGCGTTACCGGTCAGCTTGCCAGCCAGCTCAGGCAGGGCCTTGGCAGCAGCGGTAGCAGCACCGGTCTCGGTGATCACCATGTTCAGCGCGGCGCTACGACCACGGCGATCACCCTTGTGGAAGTTGTCGATCAGGTTCTGGTCGTTGGTGTACGAGTGAACGGTTTCGACGTGACCGTTGATGATGCCGAACTTGTCATTCACGGCTTTCAGCACCGGCACGATGGCGTTGGTGGTGCAGGAAGCGGCGGACACGATCTTGTCGTCAGCGGTGATTTCGTTGTGGTTGATACCGTGAACGATGTTCTTCAGCTTGCCCTTGCCAGGCGCGGTCAGAACAACGCGGTCGATACCCGGGCAGGCCAGGTGCTGACCCAGGCCGTCGGCATCACGCCATACACCGGTGTTGTCCACCAGCAGCGCATCTTTGATGCCGTACTGGGTGTAATCCACTTCGGTAGGGTTTTTCGCGTAGATAACCTGGATCAGGTTGCCGTTGGCGGTGATAGTGTTGTTTTCTTCGTCGATGGTGATGGTGCCGTTGAACGAACCGTGTACCGAATCGCGACGCAGCAGGCTGGCGCGTTTGGTCAGGTCGTTTTCGGCGCCCTTGCGCACCACGATGGCACGCAGACGCAGACCGTCGCCGCCACCGGTTTTCTCGATCAGGATGCGCGCCAGCAGACGGCCGATACGACCGAAGCCGTAAAGCACAACGTCAGTGCCTTTGCGGGCCGAAGCGTTTTGCTGGCCAACCACGTCAGCCATTTCTTCACGCACGAACTGCTCGGCGGTACGGCCGTTGCCTTCATTGCGGAATTTGAACGCCAACTTGCCCAGATCCACCGAAGCCGCGCCGAGCTTGAGCTCGCTCATGGCCTTGAGCAGAGGGAATGTTTCGTGGACGGAGAGTTCGCTATCGTCGGAAGAACGATGGCGAGCAAAGCGGTGAGCTTTGAGAATCGCGATGACAGACTGGTTGATCAGGCTGCGGCCATAGATCGAGCTCACCACGTTGTTATTGCGGTAGAGCTGACCGATAAGCGGAATCATCGCTTCTGCGAGTGCTTCACGGTCGATCCATTCACCAAGACACTGGTCGGGCTTCTGAGTCACGGGAACCTTCCACATGTAGGGGCAGAAAAAAGGGGCTACATTATGCCGCCGAGAACCTCTTGTAGCAATGCGCGCTTGTCGCGCAATCGGTAACAAAATTCCGTCCAAAAAAATAACGCCCTCCGCCAGCCCAGTAAAACCGGGGCTTTCAGCGCAGTCAGTTTTTCGACGACTGTTAGACGATGTCTGTAACCCTCCGTAACACCACCCACTTTCGGCACTACATAACCGTCAAAAAAGTGCTGGTTTTTATGGTTACCACTACATTTTGCTCAAACAGCGCAGATAGACGCAGTCTGCAACTGACAGGCGGCACCGGACGCCGCTACAATTACCGACTTTGTCGCAACGCCTGGAGCTCAACCTTCCGTGCCTGTTCTGCGTCTACCGCTTCTCCCTGCCGCGGCAGGTAAACAGCACTGGGGCAATCTGCCCGGTGCCGCACTGAGCCTGGCGATTGCCGAGGCTGCCAGCGCTGCCAAGCGCTTCACGTTACTGCTGACCGCCGACAGCCAGAGTGCCGAACGGCTGGAGCAGGAGCTGAGCTTCTTCGCCCCGGATTTGCCGGTGCTGCATTTCCCGGACTGGGAAACCCTGCCCTACGACCTGTTCTCGCCGCACCAGGACATCATCTCCCAGCGCATCGCCAGCCTTTACAGGCTGCCGGAGCTGGAACATGGCGTGCTGGTGGTGCCGATCACCACGGCCCTGCATCGCCTGGCACCGACCAGTTTCCTGCTCGGCAGCAGCCTGGTGCTGGATGTCGGGCAGAAACTCGACGTCGAACAGATGCGCACGCGGCTCGAAGCCAGCGGCTATCGCTACGTCGACACGGTCTACGAACACGGCGAGTTCACCGTACGTGGCGCCCTGATCGACCTGTTCCCGATGGGCAGCAAACTGCCTTATCGCATTGACTTGTTCGACGACGAAATCGAAACCCTGCGCACCTTCGATCCGGAAAACCAGCGCTCCATCGAAAAGGTCGACTCGGTCAAGCTGCTGCCGGCCAAGGAGTTCCCGCTACAGAAAGAAGCGGTCACCCGCTTCAAGGCACGCTTTCGCGAGCGTTTCGACGTCGACTTCCGGCGTTGCCCGATCTTTCAGGACCTGAGCAGCGGTATCACGCCTGCCGGCATCGAGTACTACCTGCCGCTGTTCTTCGAAGAAACCTCGACTCTCTTCGATTACCTGCCCCAGGACACTCAGGTGTTCTCGCTGCCGGGTATCGAGCAAGCGGCGGAAAACTTCTGGAACGACGTACGCAATCGCTATGAAGAGCGCCGCGTCGATCCATCGCGTCCTTTATTGCCGCCCGCCGAACTGTTCCTGCCGGTCGAAGACTGCTTCGCCCGCCTGAAGAACTGGCCGCGCGTGGTTGCCAGCCAGCAGGACGTGGAGACCGGCGTCGGCCGCGAGCGCTTCCCGGCGCAGGCATTGCCGAATCTGGCGATTGAAGCCAAGGCCACGCAACCGCTGGCCGCGCTGTCCGCCTTCCTCGACGAATTCCCGGGGCGCGTGTTGTTCACCGCCGAATCGGCAGGCCGCCGCGAAGTGCTGCTGGAACTGCTGGACCGTCTGAAGCTGCGACCGAAAACCGTCGACAGCTGGCCGGACTTCGTCGCGAGCAAGGATCGCCTGGCGATCACCATCGCTCCGCTCGACGAAGGCCTGATGCTGGACGACCCGGCGCTGGCACTGGTTGCGGAAAGTCCACTGTTCGGCCAGCGCGTGATGCAGCGTCGCCGCCGCGAAAAACGCGCCGACGCCAACAACGATGCAGTGATCAAGAACCTCACCGAGCTGCGCGAAGGCGCGCCGGTGGTGCACATCGATCACGGTGTCGGCCGCTATCTCGGTCTGACGATTCTGGAAATCGACAGCCAGGCTGCCGAATTCCTGACCCTGGAATACGCCGAGAACGCCAAGCTCTACGTACCCGTGGCCAACCTGCATCTGATCGCCCGCTACACCGGCAGCGACGACGCACTGGCCCCGCTGCATCGCCTCGGCTCCGAGACCTGGCAGAAAGCCAAGCGCAAGGCTGCCGAACAGGTGCGCGACGTTGCTGCCGAATTGCTCGACATCTATGCCCGCCGCGCGGCTCGCGAAGGTTATGCGTTTGCCGATCCGAAGGCCGATTACGCAACCTTCAGTGCCGGCTTCCCGTTCGAAGAAACCCCGGACCAGCAATCCACCATCGAAGCCGTGCGCGAAGACATGCTTGCGCCGAAGCCGATGGATCGACTGGTCTGTGGCGACGTCGGTTTCGGCAAGACCGAAGTGGCCATGCGCGCCGCGTTTATCGCGGTGCATGGCGGCAAACAAGTGGCGATTCTGGTACCGACCACCCTGCTCGCCCAGCAGCACTACAACAGCTTCCGCGATCGTTTCGCCGACTGGCCGGTGACCGTGGAAGTGATGAGCCGCTTCAAGTCGGCCAAGGAAGTGAACGCAGCGGTGGCCCAACTGGCCGAAGGCAATATCGACATCGTCATCGGCACCCACAAGCTGCTGCAGGACGACGTCAAGATCAAAAACCTCGGGCTGGTAATCATCGACGAAGAGCACCGTTTCGGTGTCCGTCAGAAGGAACAGCTCAAGGCCCTGCGCAGCGAAGTCGACATTCTTACGCTGACCGCCACGCCGATTCCGCGCACGCTGAACATGGCGGTGTCGGGCATGCGCGACCTGTCAATCATCGCCACGCCGCCGGCGCGACGCCTGTCGGTGCGCACCTTCGTCATGGAACAGAACAAGAGCACGGTCAAGGAAGCCTTGCTGCGTGAACTGCTGCGCGGCGGTCAGGTTTACTACCTGCACAACGACGTGAAGACCATCGAGAAATGCGCCGCCGAACTGGCCGAACTGGTGCCGGAAGCGCGGATCGGCATCGGCCACGGGCAGATGCGCGAACGCGAACTCGAACAGGTGATGAGCGACTTCTACCACAAGCGCTTCAACGTGCTGATCGCTTCGACCATCATCGAGACCGGCATCGACGTGCCGAGCGCCAATACCATCATCATCGAGCGCGCCGACAAGTTCGGCCTGGCGCAATTGCACCAGTTGCGCGGCCGTGTTGGCCGCAGTCACCACCAGGCCTACGCCTACCTGCTGACACCGCCACGCCAACAGATTACCGGCGATGCGGAAAAACGTCTGGAGGCGATTGCCAACACTCAGGATCTGGGGGCGGGCTTCGTGCTGGCCACCAACGACCTGGAAATCCGTGGCGCCGGCGAACTGCTGGGCGACGGCCAGAGCGGGCAGATCCAGGCGGTCGGTTTCACGCTGTACATGGAAATGCTTGAGCGCGCGGTGAAATCGATCCGCAAGGGCGAACAGCCGAACCTCGATCAGCCGCTCGGCGGCGGCTCGGAAGTCAACCTGCGGGTGCCGGCGCTGATTCCGGAAGATTACCTGCCGGATGTGCACGCACGCCTGATCCTGTACAAGCGCATCGCTTCGGCCACCGACGAGGAAGGCCTGAAGGATCTGCAAGTGGAGATGATCGACCGCTTCGGCCTGCTGCCGGAACCGACCAAGAATCTGGTGCGCATCACTGCGTTGAAATTGCAGGCCGAGCAGCTCGGCATCAAAAAGGTCGACGGCGGCCCGCAGGGTGGACGCATCGAGTTCGCCGCGCAGACGCCAGTCGACCCGATGACCCTGATCAAACTGATCCAGAGTCAGCCAAAACGCTACAAATTCGAAGGCGCCACGATGTTCAAGTTCCAGGTGCCGATGGAGCGCCCGGAAGAGCGCTTTAATACTGTGGAAGCGCTGTTCGAGCGCCTCCTCCCGAAAACTGCTTGAAGGACGCCGCATGCGCCTGTTTCGCTCTCTGACCTTGCTGCTGACCCCGTTCTTGATAACGATGGCGGCACCCTCGGCGTTTGCCGATGACCTGTATCAGGTTGAAATGATTCTGGTACGCCAGAACGCTGTTCCGGCGATCGTCAGCCGCGCCGCGCCGGAAGATTGGGCCGCCGGTGCCCAGCGTCTGGACGATGCCAGCCAGCGCACACCGGCACTGGGCGAAGTCGCCAGCAAACTCACTGCCAGCGGCGAATACAGCGTGCTGATGCACAAGGCCTGGCAACAGACCCTTGGCGAGGTGCCGACGAAAGTCGCGATCAGCGACGGCAAGGAACAGTTCGGCCAGTTCCCCATCGAGGGCACGCTTGAAATGAAACTCGGGCGTTTCACCGATGTAAACGCCGATTTCTGGGTCAACCAGATCGACGCCAATGGCATGGTCAGCGCCAGCGAACGCCTGAAGCAGGACAGCCACACCAAAAATGGCCAGCTCAACTACCTGGACAACGGCCACCTGGCCCTGCTGATCAAGATCACTTCACTGACGGCGCCTGCGCCTCGGGAAGCGCCTGAATCCATTCCGGACTGATCGAAGTCCTTATGTCCCCGCCTCTGAGTAAACCGCTGGCCTCCTCCTGGGTCAGCCGGTTCAAGGAACAAAGCCTGGAGCGTGGCCGCCGCTACGCTCTGGAAAACCGGGTGCGGATCGTGCAGGTCGGCGATGCGACCATTACCGCCAGCTGCGAAGGCTCGGGCGGCAACATCTATCGCCAGACGATCCATTTGCGCGAGTCAGCCAAGGGCACCCTGCTGATGGTCGATGCCACCTGCACCTGCCCGGTTCACAGCAACTGCAAACATTGCGCAGCGGTATTGCTGCAAGTGCAGGAAACCCTGGAATACCCCGCCGCCGCCAAAGACGCCGAACTGCTGGAAAAGCTCCAGGCCGTCCTCGAAAACCGCAGCCCCAAGGCGCCGCCGCAAGTACTGGTGGACAATGTGCAACCGGTGCCACGCCTGTGGCTGGCCAGCGTCGAATTCAGCGCGTTCGAACCGCGCAACGGCAAGATGCAGCGCTACATCCAGCATCGTGCGGCGCTGTCCTTCAGTTATCTGGACGAATACGTCAGCGGGCAAAAAAACAGTGACATCCTGATACGCCAGGAAACCCAGACCCTGCGGGTCAAACGTCATCCGGACGTCGAGCAAAGCTACCGCGAACAACTGCGGATTCTCGGTTTTCGCATTGCCACAAGACAGAGCAAGGCGCTGCCGGAAAGCGCCGGCGAACTCTATGAAATGGTCAACGACAGTGCGTGGCTGACCTTCACCCTGAACGATCTGCCTAAGCTGCGAACCCAGGGCTGGGAACTGCTGGTCGACGATGAGTTCGGCTTCGATCTGACGGCCGTCGATGACTGGTATGCCACGGTCGAGCAGACCCCGGAACGGGACTGGTTTGACCTGGAACTGGGCATCATCGTCAACGGCGAACGCCTGAGTCTGCTGCCGATCCTGCTCAATCTGATGCGCTCGCACACGGAAATCCTCAACCCCGAACGCCTTGCCCGGCGACGGGACGATGAGCTGATTCTGGTGAACATCCCGCAGCGCAACAGCGAGCATGGCCCGCTGCAAGTCGCCCTGCCCCTTGGCCGGTTGAAACCGGTACTGGCAACGCTGGGCGAGTTTTATTTGCAAGAGCCGGGTGAAACCACCCTACGCCTGAGCAAGGCTGACGCCACCCGCCTCAATTCGCTGGAGGGCATTCCCCTGCTTTGGGAAGGCGGGGAGCAGATCCGCAGTTTCGCCCAACGCTTGCGTGATATCCGCGATTACAGCGCCGAAGCACCGGAAGGACTGAACGCGACACTGCGTCCCTACCAGCTCGAAGGGTTGAGCTGGATGCAGTCGCTGCGACAGCTTGAGGTGGGCGGGATTCTCGCGGACGACATGGGACTGGGCAAAACCCTACAGACACTGGCGCACATTCTCAGCGAAAAAAACGCCGGACGCCTGGATCGCCCCTGCATGGTGGTGATGCCCACCAGCCTGATTCCCAACTGGCTGGACGAGGCAGCGCACTTCACGCCGCAACTCAAAGTGGTTGCCCTGTACGGTGCCAGCCGCAAAAAGCATTTCGAGCATCTGGCCGATTACGACCTGATCCTCACGACTTATGCGCTGCTGCCCAAGGATGTCGAGCGTCTGGCGCAGCAGCCACTGCATGTATTGGTGCTGGATGAGGCGCAATACATCAAGAACCCGAACAGCAAAGCCGCTCAGGCTGCCCGCGAACTCAATGCACGCCAGCGTCTGTGCCTGAGCGGCACCCCTCTGGAAAACCACCTGGGTGAGCTGTGGTCGCTGTTCCACTTTCTGCTGCCCGGCTGGCTCGGCGACGTCAAAAGCTTCAACGCCGATTACCGCGTGCCGATCGAAAAGCGCGCCAGCGAAGTCAGACTTCAGCACCTCAACGGTCGGATCAAACCGTTCCTGCTGCGCCGCACCAAGGAACAGGTCGCCACCGAGCTGCCGCCGAAAACCGAGATCATCCACTGGGTCGAGCTCAATGAAGCGCAGCGTGACGTGTACGAAACCATGCGTCTGGCCATGGACAAGAAGGTGCGCGACGAGATCACCCGCAAAGGCGTGGCACGCAGCCAGATCATCATTCTTGAAGCGCTACTTAAACTGCGCCAGGTCTGCTGCGACCTGCGCCTGGTCAACGACGCCACACTGCCGGCCCGCGGCAGCACCTCGGGCAAACTCGACAGCCTGATGGAAATGCTCGAAGAGCTGTTCGAGGAAGGACGGCGGATTCTGCTGTTTTCGCAGTTCACCTCGATGTTGTCACTGATAGAGGACGAGCTGAAAAAACGCAATGTCGCCTATGCATTGCTGACGGGGCAGACCCGTGATCGACGTACCCCGGTGAAGGAATTCCAGAGCGGCAAGCGTCAGATCTTTCTCATCAGCCTGAAGGCTGGTGGTGTGGGTCTGAACCTGACGGAAGCGGACACGGTGATTCACTACGATCCGTGGTGGAACCCGGCGACCGAGAATCAGGCTACCGACCGTGCGTATCGTATTGGCCAGGAAAAACCGGTGTTCGTCTACAAGATGATTGCCCGAGGCACAGTCGAGGAAAAGATTCAGCACTTGCAGCGGGAGAAATCCGACCTGGCGGCCGGCGTGCTGGATGGGCGCAAGGCCGGGGACTGGAAGTTGCAGAGCGATGATATCGAGGCGCTGTTTGCGCCGCTGCCGGACAAGTTTGAAAAGCGCTGAGATTCTCAGCGCCTGTTCATTCAAGTCATTGCAGAGCCCGAATCAACCCTTGAGTACGCGCGCCAGTGTCGATTTCACCTTGCCCATGCCATCGTGCAACGCCTGCTCAATCTCAGCCATGGTGATCACTTCCGTGGTCTTGCCCGCCGCCGGGTTCACCACCAGCGACAGACAGGCGTAATCCAGACCCAGCTCACGAGCCAGCGCCGCTTCCGGCATGCCGGTCATGCCGACGATGTCGCAACCGTCTCGCTCCAGACGTACGATCTCGGCCACGGTTTCCAGTCGCGGCCCCTGGGTACAGGCGTAAACGCCTTGATCGCTGTATTCGCAACCTTCGGCAGCCAACGCTGCAATCAGTTGCTGACGCAGCGGCTCGCTGTAGGGAAAGCTGAAGTCGATATGTGTGACATGTTCCAGATCATCGGCGAAATAGGTGTGTTCGCGCCCACTGGTGTAGTCCACGATCTGATGCGGCACGCAGAAATGTCCGGTGCCCATTGCCGGATGGATCCCGCCCACGGCGTTGACCGCGATGATTGCTTCTGCCCCGGCCTGCTGCAACGCCCACAGATTGGCGCGATAGTTGACCTTGTGTGGCGGAAAACGATGCGGGTGGCCGTGACGAGCGAGGAACAGCACTTCCTTGCCGGCATATTCACCAATCTGGACTTCAGCCGAAGGCGCACCATAAGGCGTATCCACCGCCAGCGACTGACGAATGCTCAGGCCTTCCAGCTGGGTCAGGCCGGTGCCACCGATGATTGCGTAAACCGTCATAGCGAAAAATCCTTAATCGATCAGTTGAGCGTCTTTGAGCGCGCCGACAGCGGTCAGCCAGCGCGGATCCTGACGGTATTCGGTGTTGGCGAACGCCTGACCGCGCATGCGTGCGATGCGCGGCGACGGCTTGACCTTCATGCGCTGGGCGGCGCTCAGGGCCAGCTCGGCGGCTGCACGGTCGTTGCACACCAGGCCCATGTCGCAACCGGCGCTGAGTGCCGCCTCGATACGGCTCGCCGCATCGCCGACCACGTGCGCGCCAGCCATGGAGAGGTCGTCACTGAAAATCACGCCATCGAACTGCAACTCGCCGCGCAGGATATCCTGCAACCAGCGCCGTGAAAAACCGGCGGGCTGCGCATCGACTTGCGGATAAATCACGTGGGCGGGCATCACGGCAGCCAATTGTTTGCTCAGTCTGGCGAATGGCACGAGATCGTTGGCGCGGATCTCTTCGAGGCTGCGCTCGTCGTTGGGGATTGCAACGTGAGAGTCGGCTTCCGCCCAGCCGTGGCCGGGGAAATGCTTGCCAGTGGCAGCCATACCGGCGCTGTTCATGCCTTTGATGAAAGCGCCGGCCAGCAATGCGGCACGCTCCGGATCGCCTTCGAACGAACGGGTCCCGACCACGGCGCTACGCTGGTAATCCAGATCCAGCACAGGGGCAAAGCTCAGGTCGAGACCGACCGCCAGTACTTCAGTGGCCATTATCCAGCCGCATTGCTCGGCCAGATATTCGGCGTTCGGATTGTCAGCGATGGCGCGCATGGCTGGCAGGCGTACAAAGCCCTGACGCAGGCGCTGGACACGACCGCCCTCCTGGTCCACCGCCAGCAGCAGATCCGGACGGATGGCCCGGATCGCAGCACTCAGCTCGCGAACCTGGCGCGGATGCTCGATATTGCGGGCAAAAATGATCAGGCCACCCACTTCGGGCTGACGCAACAATTGGCGATCTTCGGCCGTCAGCCAGGTACCGGCGACGTCCACCATCAACGAGCCTTGCAGGCCAGCAGTCATAGAAATTCCTTGAAAACGAAAAACCCGTCGCCCACGAAACCACCACCAGGGGCATTGCCCGGCAGGTTGGTGATTTCAATGAGAAACGGGTTCAGAACGAGAGTCGGCATGGGCGGCTAGCTTAGCGGATGTCCGCAGCCGCGCCCACCCATGGACCGTTAAACCTTGGCCGGTGCCGGCGCTGATTTGCTGCGCGGCCGCAGTTGTGCCGTCGCCATCGCGGTATCGGTGACACCGGTTTCGGCACGCATGCCGGCCGCCAGGAACGGCACCATCAGACGCATCACCTGCTCGATGGAGGTGTTGACGCCGAAGTCGGTCTCGGCAATCGCACGCAAGGCCTTGATGCCCGACATGCTGAACGCCGCAGCGCCGAGCATGAAGTGCACGCGCCAGAACAGTTCGATGGGGGGAATGCGCGGTGCGGCTTCGTTAACCAGCAACATGTAGCGGCGGAATACCTTGCCGTACATGTCTTCCAGGTAACGACGCAGGTGGCCCTGGCTCTGACTGAAGGCCAGCCCCAGCAGGCGCATGAAAATCGACAAGTCGTTACCACTGCGAGGCTGCACGACAAGAGCTTGTTCGACGAGGATTTCCAGCAGTTCTTCGAGCGAAGGCTTGTTTTCTGGTTTGGCCTGGCGGCGCTCCAGCTCTTTGTCGAGGCTGATGCAGAATGGGCCGAGGAAGCGCGAGAACACCGCCTGGATCAGCGCCTTCTTCGAGCCGAAGTGATAATTCACCGCTGCGAGGTTGACCCCGGCCTTGCTGGTGATCAGACGCAATGAGGTTTCAGCGAAACCTTTTTCCGCGAACAGCTGTTCTGCAGCATCAAGAATGCGTTCAACGGTTTCCGACTGGGCCATGGCTACTCCGCCTGACAAACACTTGTTTGAAACATACGTTTCAGCCTATGCCTTGTCAAGCCTGCCGGTTCGTTTTGGGAATGGTCGGTCAGATATTTAACCACAACAAGGACGCCACATTAATCGATGCCGTCACTGACCGTCCGGCGGCCTGGCAAAAAACGATCATTGCCAAGATCACTTCACTGTATATAATCCCAGTCACTGTATAAAAAGACAGAGCGATCAATATGCTTAAGCTGACGCCACGCCAAGCCGAGATTCTGGCCTTCATCAAACGCTGCCTCGAAGACAACGGCTACCCGCCGACCCGTGCGGAAATCGCTCAGGAACTGGGTTTCAAATCGCCCAACGCTGCCGAAGAGCATCTCAAGGCGCTCGCTCGCAAAGGCGCGATCGAAATGACCCCAGGGGCCTCTCGCGGCATTCGAATCCCCGGCTTTGAAGCCAAAGTCGACGAATCGACCCTCCCGATTATCGGTCGAGTGGCCGCCGGTGCGCCGATTCTCGCCCAGCAGCACATCGAAGAGTCCTGCAACATCAACCCGGCCTTCTTCCACCCTCGCGCAGATTACCTGTTGCGGGTCCACGGGATGAGCATGAAGGACATCGGTATTTTCGACGGTGATCTTCTGGCAGTTCACACGACCCGGGAAGCACGTAACGGCCAGATCGTAGTCGCCCGGATTGGCGATGAAGTGACGGTCAAACGCTTCAAGCGCGATGGCAGCAAGGTCTGGTTGATCGCAGAGAACCCCGAGTTTGCCCCCATCGAAGTCAACCTGAAAGATCAGGAACTGGTGATCGAAGGCTTGAGTGTCGGCGTCATCCGCCGCTAAAGGAGGCTTTATGCAGTTCCCACACGCACCCCAGCAAACACAACTGCCGTTGTTCGAAGCGTTTCTCGCGCAACCTCTCGCCCCCATCCTCAAGGATGTTGTCGAGCGTCCGTGGAATACCGAACCCGAAGCGTTCAGCGAGCTGTCACTGCGCGGCGCAGCCGGGAACTGCCTGAACCTGCTGGCACCCATTCTTCGTGAATTGAGTGATGATCAGGACGCACGATGGCTGACCCTGATTGCGCCACCTGCGAGCCTGACCCAAACCTGGTTGCGGGATGCCGGATTGAATCGTGAACGCATCCTGTTGTTGCAACCGCGCGGCGCACAGAGCGCTCAGCAACTGGCTTGCGAAGCCTTGCGCCTGGGTCGTAGCCATACGGTGGTGACATGGTTGAACCCGCTCAATTCAGGTTCACGCCAACAACTGATCAGCGCCGCCCGCACCGGGGACGCTCAAAGTCTGAATATTAGATTGGGCTGACTTGATACGCACTGTCTGAAGCGCGGGGCTTCTCAAGGGATAGAGAAGCCGACCGAAGCAATACTCGACGGGCGGTGCTCAATGAAGAACCCGTGGCCCCTCTTCCTTGTCAAACTCGCCTTCAACCATTCGACCGGCCATCTGCACGCCGACGCTCAGCATCGCTTTGGCAATTTCAACATGCTGGCCCTGCAGAAACGCCTTGGCATCCTCGGAGAAATCCAGAGTCACCAGAGAACCCTCGTCCTCAGCCCTGCGCAGTTCGATCCGGCCGTCTGGTAGCTCGACAATTTCTAGAAAGGATGTTGGCATAAAGGTCTGTTCTCCACGAAAGGCAGGGATTATATAGAGATCATTCGGGATTCGCTCAGGATCTTGACCAGCAGCATGCATCTCGCCGCTGCCAGCCAAGACGCCATCAGCACTCGTTCAAGCCTTCACGGAAACGGATAGCCAGACCCTTCAGGTTCTGCCGCCAGCGCTCCAGCTCTTCACGACTCAACTCTTCGGGCGCCTGCTCTTCATCCAGATTGACCGCCTGAATCAGTGGCTGGGTCACATCACCTTTTGGCTTGTGTGGCACTCGTGGTGGCTGAAACAACGCGGAATGCGCAGACAGCAATTTAGCCAGCCAGGTTTGCGGATTACCCGCCAACTCGACCATCTCGGCCAACTCGGGGATCGCAATCGACTCGATCACTTCAGGGGTCAACAGCGTTTCCGCCCGGGGCGCGTTAGCCTGTGGCAGCCGATAGAACCCTGCAATTTCGTGACACAGCCCCAGCAATGCGCCGTAGAGATGAAACAGCGCCGATTCACGCCCGGCCTGAATCAATGCCAGCGAATTCATCGCCCGCCCCTCTTCAGCCCTGGCCAGCGCTTCCAGCGACAGACCCGCGAAATAGATCTTCTGATTGGTACGGGTATAGAGCTCGTGGGCCATATCGGCACTCTCCGCAGCGAAACAATTTCTTCATACAGGTCGGACAGTGTCATGGATCAACCAATCCGACCGCAAGCTTTAAACAAAAAGGCCACATGAAAACCAGAAGGTTGTCATGCGGCCTTTTGTGTTGAAGCCACCTTATCAGGGCAACCTCAGATCAGCACCAGCTCAAGCCTTGGCTTTCGCCGGACGCTTGTCTTCGACCGTCCACTTGCCACCGTCATAGAACGCCTTCCAGCCAGTCGGCTTGCCGTCGACTTCGGTCTGAACGTATTGCTCCTTGGTCTTGCGGCTATAGCGGATCACGGCTGGCAGGCCATCCGGATCCTTCTGCGGCGCTTCGCACAGGAAGTGGTACTTCGGATCGATCTCATCCTTGTGCGGCAGAATCTCGATCACCAGCGGAGCACGGGTCTCGCGGTTTTTCGGGAATTGGCTTGCCGCCAGGAACAGGCCGGAAGCACCGTCGCGCAGGATGTAGGTGTCATTGACCTTTTCGCATTTCAGCTCAGGCATCTTCACCGGATCCATCTTCGGCGGCGCCGCGTCCCCGCTCTTCAGCAGCTTGCGGGTGTTCTTGCACGTCGGGTTGGTGCAACCGAAGAACTTGCCGAAACGGCCGGTCTTGAGCTGCATCTCGCTGCCGCACTTATCGCATTCCAGGCTCGGACCTTCGTAGCCCTTGATGCGGTAGCTGCCTTCTTCGATCTCGTAGCCGGCGCAATCCGGGTTGTTACCGCAGATGTGCAGCTTGCGCTTTTCGTCGAGCAGGTAGGCGTCCATCGCCGTGCTGCAGATCGGGCAGCGGTGCTTGCCGCGCAGTACCAGGGATTCCGATTCGCCCTCGTCGTCCGCCGCGATTTCATCACCCGGCACCAGGTTGACGGTGGCCTTGCAGCGTTCTTTCGGCGGCAGGCTGTAGCCCGAGCAGCCGAGGAACACGCCAGTCGACGCAGTACGGATCTGCATCGGGCGGCCGCAGGTGGTGCACGGAATATCGGTCATCACCGGCTGGTTGGCACGCATGCCGGCTTCCGGATTCTCCGCCACTTCGAGTTTTTTCTTGAAGTCGCCGTAGAACTCGTCCAGCACGTTTTTCCAGTCGCGCTCGCCCTGAGCCACGTCATCGAGGTTCTCTTCCATGCCGGCGGTAAAGCCGTAGTCCATGAGGTTCGAGAAGCTCTCGGACAGACGCTCGGTGACGATGTCGCCCATTTTTTCCGAATAGAAACGACGGTTATGCAGGGTCACATAACCGCGATCCTGAATGGTCGAGATGATTGCCGCGTAGGTCGAAGGACGGCCGATGCCGCGCTTTTCCATTTCCTTCACCAGGCTGGCTTCCGAGTAACGGGCCGGCGGCTTGGTGAAATGCTGGGTCGGATCAAGCTTGATCAGCTTCATCACGTCGCCCTGAGCCATGTCGGGCAGGACATCGTCGTCGCCCGGCTTGGTGATTTGCGGCAGGACACGGGTGTAGCCGTCAAACTTCAGGATACGGCCCTTGGCACGCAGCTCGAAGTCGCCAGCGGCCACGCTGACGGTGGTCGACAGATATTGGGCCGGCAGCATCTGGCAAGCCAGAAACTGGCGCCAGATCAGCTCGTAGAGGCGCTCAGCGTCACGCTCCATGCCAGCCAGCTTGCTTGGCGTGGTGTTGGCGTCGGAAGGACGAATCGCTTCGTGAGCCTCTTGTGCGCCTTCCTTGCTGCTGTAGACGTTCGGCGTTTCCGGCAGGTACTTCTTGCCGAATTCGTCTTCGATGTAGGTACGCGCCATCGTCACGGCATCCGCCGAGAGGTTGGTCGAGTCGGTACGCATATAAGTGATGTAGCCGGCTTCGTACAGACGCTGGGCCATCATCATGGTTTTCTTCACGCCGAAGCCGAGGCGGTTGCTCGCGGCCTGTTGCAGCGTGGAGGTGATGAACGGTGCCGACGGCTTGCTGCTGGTCGGCTTGTCTTCACGCTTGACGATGCTGTAGCTGGAGGACTTCAGCTTCTCCAGCGCCGCCATGGCCTGAGCTTCGTTGAGGGGCTTGAAAGCTTCGCCCTTTTCACGCGCCACTTCGAAACGCACGGTCGAGCCTTTTGCAGTGCCGAGATCGGCATGCACTTCCCAGTATTCTTCCGGGATGAACGCGCGAATTTCACGCTCACGCTCGACCACCAGCTTCACGGCCACCGATTGCACGCGACCGGCGGACAAACCGCGAGCGATCTTCGCCCACAGCAGCGGCGAGACCATGTAGCCGACGACGCGATCGAGGAAACGACGGGCCTGCTGCGCGTTCACTCGATCGATGTCGAGTTCGCCCGGCTCCGAGAAGGCTTCCTGGATCGCCTTCTTGGTGATTTCGTTGAACACCACACGCTTGTAGCGGCTGTCGTCACCGCCGATGGCTTCGCGCAGGTGCCAGGCAATGGCTTCCCCCTCGCGATCCAAGTCGGTTGCGAGATAGATGGTGTCAGCATCCTTGGCGAGCCGGCGCAGCTCTTCGATGACCTTTTCCTTGCCCGGGAGGATCTCGTACTTGGCTTTCCAGCCATGATCGGGATCGACACCCATGCGCGAGACCAGCTGCTTGCGCGCCTTCTCTTTCGGCGACAGCGCTGGCGCTTCGCCTGCAGCTGCCTTGCCGCGCTTGGCGGCTGGCTCCTTGCTGGCGCTAGCCGAACCGCTGGTGGGCAGGTCTCGGATATGGCCGATACTCGACTTCACCACGTATTGGTTGCCCAGATACTTGTTGATGGTCTTGGCCTTAGCCGGGGATTCCACAATGACCAGCGATTTGCCCATGGATCAGAAAATTCCTGAATTCTAGAAGTGAAAGGCGGTTGGCGCCTGACGCGGCACCGCTATATATAGTGGCTACAAGGTGAGGTCAAGCGCAGGGTTTTGCGCGCACTCGCCTTACGGCTTCGAAAAAAGGCTCGGTTCGGCTTGCACCAAAGCAAAGCGTGGGACCTGCTCGCCGTCAACCTCGACGGACTCCAGGAACATGCTCAAGGGACGTACCCAGAAGCCGTAATCGCCATACAGGGCTTGGTAAAAGACCACTTCTTCTTCGGTCTCGGAATGCCGCGCGACACTGAATACGCGGTACTGCGGACCTTTGTAATGTTGGTAGAGCCCAGGTTGTATCGGCATGCTTCGGCCCTCACTCAAATTTTTTCAAAATAAAAACAAAAATAAATCCGCAAAAACAAAAACCGGGGCACTTGGCCCCGGCTTCCATCGACGAGACGCTTAAACGCGTTCGAAGACGGTGGAGATGCCTTGGCCGAGGCCAATGCACATGGTGGCCACCCCGAAGGTACCGCCATTCTGCTTCATCACGTTCAGCAAAGTGCCGGAAATACGGGCACCGGAGCAACCGAACGGGTGACCCAGGGCGATCGCGCCGCCGTGCAGGTTAACCTTCTCATTCATCTTGTCGAGCACTTTCAGGTCTTTCAGCACTGGTAGGGCCTGTGCGGCGAACGCTTCGTTGAGCTCGAAGAAGTCGATATCGTTGATACCCAGGCCCGCACGCTTGAGTGCTTTCTGAGTCGCCGGTACCGGACCATAACCCATGATCGCCGGATCCACACCCGCCACCGCCATCGAACGAATCACCGCCATTGGCTGGATGCCCAGGTCCTGCGCACGCTGCGCCGACATCACGATCATGCACGAAGCACCATCGGTGATCTGCGACGAAGTACCGGCAGTCACGGTACCGCCCTTTGGATTGAACGCCGGCTTCAGAGCCGCCAGACTTTCCAGGGTGGTTTCCGGACGAATGGTTTCGTCGTAGTCGAAGGTTTTCAGGAAACCGTTCTCGTCGTAACCCTGCATCG
This sequence comes from Pseudomonas fluorescens, assembly GCF_012974785.1. Classification (GTDB taxonomy): domain Bacteria; phylum Pseudomonadota; class Gammaproteobacteria; order Pseudomonadales; family Pseudomonadaceae; genus Aquipseudomonas; species Aquipseudomonas fluorescens_BT. The sequence goes on from NZ_CP027561.1 coordinate 4,259,137, forward strand.
GGATGATTTCGTCCTTGAACTTGCCTTCCACAGTCGCCTTGTGGGCCAACTGGTGGGAACGCACGCCAAAGGCGTCCTGCTGTTCGCGAGTGATGCCGTGCATTTTGCCCAGCATTTCAGCGGTCAGGCCCATCATGCCCGAGGCTTTCGCCGCGTACAGGGACATGTGCGGGTTCGGATCGACACCGTGCATCATGCTCACGTGGCCCATATGCTCGACGCCACCAACCACGAATACGTCACCGTTACCGGTCATAATCGCTTGCGCAGCGGTGTGCAGGGCGCTCATCGACGAGCCACACAGACGGCTGACGGTCTGGCCGGCCGAGGTGTGCGGGATCTGGGTCATCAGCGACGCCATCCGCGCGATGTTCCAGCCCTGCTCCAGGGTCTGGTTGACGCAGCCCCAGATCACGTCCTCGACTTCGGCAGGATCGACCTTGGTGTTGCGTTCCAGCAGTTTGCTGATCAGGTGCGCCGACATGTCTTCGGCGCGGGTGTTGCGGTGCATGCCGCCCTTGGAGCGGCCCATCGGAGTACGACCGAAGTCGACAATCACGACGTCTCTAGGATTCAAGCTCATAAGTTCACTCTCACTCTAGTTGGGGGCGCTTAACCGAAGAAGCTCTGGCCGTTCTTGGCCATTTCGCGCAGCTTCGCGGTCGGGTGGTACAGCGCGCCCAAATCAGCGTACTGGTCGGCCAGGGCAACGAACTCGGCAACACCGATCGAATCGATGTAGCGCAGCGCACCGCCACGGAATGGAGGGAAACCAATACCGTAGACCAGACCCATGTCGGCTTCGGCAGCAGTTTCGACGATGCCGTCTTCCAGGCAACGCACGGTTTCCAGGCACAGCGGGATCATCATCCAGTTGATGATGTCTTCGTCAGTGACTTCACGCTGCTCGTAGACGATCGGCTTGAGCACTTCCAGTACCGACGGATCAGCAACCTTCTTCTGCTTGCCTTTCTTGTCGGCCTCGTAGGCGTAGAAGCCCTTGCCGTTCTTCTGCCCCAGACGCTTGGCTTCGTAAAGCACGTCGATGGCCGAACGACGGTCGTCCTTCATGCGGTCCGGGAAGCCTTCAGCCATCACGTCACGACCGTGGTGGCCGGTGTCGATGCCGACCACGTCCATCAGGTACGCCGGGCCCATCGGCCAGCCGAATTTTTCCATGATCTTGTCGATACGGACGAAGTCCACACCGGCGCTGACCAGCTTGGCGAAACCGCCGAAGTACGGGAACAGTACGCGGTTGACCAGGAAGCCCGGGCAGTCGTTGACGACGATCGGGTTCTTGCCCATTTTCTTGGCGTAGGCAACGGTGGTGGCAATCGCCTGTTCGCTGGATTTCTCGCCACGAATCACTTCCACCAGCGGCATCATGTGCACCGGGTTGAAGAAGTGCATGCCGACGAAGTTTTCCGGACGTTTGAGAGCCTTGGCCAGCAGGCTGATGGAAATGGTCGAGGTGTTGGACGCGAGGATGGTGTCCTCTTTGACCTTGTCTTCGACTTCCGCCAGAACGGCTTGCTTGACCTTCGGGTTCTCGACCACGGCTTCCACGACCAGGTCGACGTGACCGAAATCGCCGTAGGACAGCGTAGGACGAATGCCGTTGAGCACTTCAGCCATTTTCGCAGCGGTCATGCGGCCTTTATCAACGCGACCGACCAGCAGCTTGGCGGCTTCAGCCAGACCTTGCTCGATGCCGTGCTCGTTGATGTCCTTCATCAGGATCGGCGTGCCTTTGGAAGCCGACTGATAGGCGATACCGCCACCCATGATGCCGGCGCCCAGTACGGCAGCCTGCTTCACGTCCTTGGCGATTTCGTCGTAGGCCTTGGCCTTTTTCTTCAGTTCCTGATCGTTCAGGAACAGACCGATCAAGCTCTGCGCGGCAGAGGTCTTGGCCAGTTTCACGAAACCTGCGGCTTCGACTTCCAGCGCCTTGTCGCGACCGAAGTTCGCGGCTTTCTGGATAGTCTTGATCGCTTCAACCGGGGCCGGGTAGTTCGGGCCGGCCTGGCCAGCCACAAAACCCTTGGCGGTTTCGAAAGCCATCATTTGTTCAATGGCGTTCAGCTTGAGCTTTTCCAGCTTCGGCTGACGCTTGGCCTTGTAGTCAAACTCGCCGGAGATGGCGCGCTTGATCAGTTCAAGGGCAGCATCCTGCAGCTTCTCGGGAGCAACCACCGCATCGACGGCGCCGACTTTGAGCGCGTCTTCAGGACGGTTTTCCTTGCCGGCGGCAATCCACTCGATGGCGTTGTCGGCACCGATCAGGCGCGGCAGACGCACGGTACCGCCGAAGCCCGGGTAGATGCCCAGCTTGACTTCCGGCAGACCGATCTTGGCCTTGGTGGACATGACGCGGTAGTCCGCTGCCAGGCACATTTCCAGACCGCCACCCAGGGCGATGCCGTTGATCGCGGCCACGGTCGGAACGTTGAGGTCTTCGAAATCGCTGAAGATCTTGTTGGCTTCGAGATTGCCTGCAACCAGCTCGGCATCCGGCAGCTTGAAGTTGTCGACAAATTCGGTGATGTCGGCGCCGACGATGAACACGTCCTTGCCACTGCTGACGATCACGCCCTTGATCGAAGCATCTGCCTTGATGGTGTCTACGGCCTGACGCAGTTCGTTCAGGGTAAGACGGTTGAACTTGTTGACGGACTCACCCTTGAGGTCGAATTTCAATTCGACGATGCCACTTTCAAGAGCTTTAACCGTGATGGCTTTACCTTCGTAAATCATCAACTGATCTCCACGATATGGAAGCTGAACAGTACACGTCGGACGCAGGCGAATGGCTCGGCAGGACGCTTTTTCGTCAATGCTGACACCAATCCACCCGGCACACCCGCCAACGCGATAGTCGGGATTCTGTAGGAGCAGTCTGCAATACAAACGCTCAATTCATACGCCCGTTTGATTTGGGTACGCCACCTTCACGGAATTTCCGACAATTGTCAATCGCCCTAAATACGGGTTGAAATGCGACTTTGCGGTCATTTCTGTAAGACGCAGCCCGGCCACACATGCCTGCATGTCAGGGCATTCATAAGATTAATAGTTAGAAAAGTCGCCCTAATTCGCTGCAAGCCTTGTTTAACAGGCTACGCTGGCGGGACTACGAAGGAAAACAGACGCACGTCTGCTGACCGGATCACTCGGAATCAGCACTGAAAAGAATTTCCGGCCTGCCTGGCCAACCCCGCCCGATGAATCATGTCGGGCTTTTTATTGCTCGTCTGCCAGACGTTTCGCACCGTTGCAGCGCGAAACTTCAGCGAATCATGCCAGCGCTTTCAGCGTTGCATCAATTTCCAGCAGAACCGAAGCGTCACCCTTCTCGCCCCAATAGAGCGCAATCATCTGTTTGTCGGCCTCAACCTTGAACACGTTGCCCGGCAATTTTTCGAAATGATTCAGCAAAAGCGGATCGTCACAGGCTTCCTGCCACTGATTGACCCACACACCCGGGGATTTCTGCCAATACGTCCAGCACGCTGGCTGCCTGCTGCGTCGCGGCCGGTGGTATTGCGCACACGGGTTTGGCGGCTCCTGGCTCAACCAGTGCGGCCACTCCTGAGGCGCCAGCTGCATGGCCAGCCCGATGCGCCGGGCCTCCGTGCGCAAGGCTATCCGGCCACTCTGTGCGCGGGACGGACGCAACCATGCCAGCGGACTCAACACCACCAGCAGGATTGACACCACCAGCCAGACCGTCATATCTCTACTCCCGTTTTTAAATGCGCCGATTTTGAATGAGCCCATTGCGTGACGCTGGAACCAATGCGCTTGAAACCAGCCATACTTACCAATATTGATCCCTCACGAGGAGCACCTCATGCCCTACCACCATATCCTGGTCGCCGTAGATCTGACCGAAGAGTGCGACCCTGTGATCCACCGCGCCCGAGAGCTGTCGGTGAGCAATGGCGCCAAGCTGTCGCTGGTGCATATCGTCGAACCGATGGCCATGGCCTTCGGCGGTGACGTGCCGATGGATCTGTCACAACTGCAACAACAGCAGTTCGATCAGGCCAAGGAACGTCTGGAACGCCTGAAGCACAAGTACACCGAACTCGAAGGCGCCAACTGCCACCTGACCTACGGCCAGCCCCGTCAGGAAATCCACCATTTCGCCAAGGAACAGCAGTGCGACCTGATCGTGGTCGGCAGCCATGGCCGACACGGTTTGGCGCTGCTATTGGGCTCGACCGCCAACGATGTCCTGCACGGCGCGCCTTGCGATGTGCTGGCGGTGCACCTGGTCAAACGCTGATCCCACTCGCTTGTGAAAAGCTGAAAAGCCCGGCACCCATTACTGGATGCCGGGCTTTTTCATGCCTTGAAACAATCAGGCGTCCAGCTCGGCCCAACGCTCCACCAGCGCATCCAGCTCAGCCTGCAATTGCTCCAGTGAAGCAATCACCTTGGCCGTCTCGGCCGGCGGACGCTGATAGAAACCAGCCTCAGCCATTTCAGCCTCGACAGCAGCGATCTGCTGTTCCTTGGCATCGATGTCGCCCGGCAGCGCTTCCAGCTCGCGCTGAAGCTTGTAGCTCAGCTTTTTCTTCGCCGCCGGGGCCGCCGCGACTGGTGCGGCAACCGGAGCCGGTTCGGCAGTGACCACCGCCGAATTCAGGTCGGCCTTGCCGGATTTGCTTTCGGTCACGCCCAACAGACGCGGCGAACCGCCCTGGCGGATCCAGTCCTGATAGCCGCCAACGTACTCGCGAACCTTGCCTTCACCTTCGAAGACCAGAGTGCTGGTGACCACGTTGTCGAGGAATGCCCGGTCGTGGCTGACCATCAGTACGGTGCCGTTGAAAGTCAGCAACACTTCTTCGAGCAGCTCGAGGGTTTCCACGTCCAGATCGTTGGTCGGTTCGTCGAGCACCAGCAGGTTCGCAGGCTTGCTGAACAGTTTGGCCAGCAGCAGACGTGCGCGCTCACCACCGGACAACGCTTTCACCGGTGTGCGGGCACGCTGCGGGCTGAACAGGAAGTCGCCGAGGTAGCTGAGCACGTGGCGGCTCTGGCCGTCGATGTCGATGAAGTCGCGCCCCTCGGCGACGTTGTCGATCACGGTCTTTTCCAGATCCAGTTGATGACGCAGCTGATCGAAGTAGGCCACATCGATCCGGGTGCCCTCTTCCACTTTGCCGCTGGTCGGTTGCAGGCCGCTGAGCATCAGTTTCAGCAGGGTGGTTTTGCCGGTGCCGTTGGCACCAAGCAGGCCGATCCGGTCGCCGCGCTGCAGCACCATCGAGAAATCGCGAATCAGGAACGGGCCGCCCGGATGCGCGAAGCTCACGTTATCCAGCACCATCACCTGCTTGCCAGACTTCTCGGCAGTTTCCAGCTGGATGTTGGCTTTGCCGGTACGCTCACGACGCTCGCTACGCTCGACGCGCAACGCTTTCAGTGCGCGAACCCGGCCTTCGTTACGGGTACGCCGGGCCTTGATGCCCTGACGGATCCACACCTCTTCCTGCGCCAGACGCTTGTCGAACAGCGCGTTGGCCGTTTCTTCGGCAGCCAGTGCGGCTTCCTTGTGAACCAGGAAACTGGCGTAGTCGCCGTTCCAGTCGATCAGGCCGCCGCGATCCAGTTCGAGGATGCGGGTGGCGAGGTTTTGCAGGAAGGAACGGTCGTGCGTGATGAACAACACGGCGCCCTGGAAATCCTTCAAGGCTTCTTCAAGCCAGGCAATTGCACCAATGTCCAGGTGGTTGGTTGGCTCGTCGAGCAGCAGCAGATCCGGCTCGGATACCAGCGCCTGCGCCAGCAGCACACGACGACGCCAGCCGCCGGACAACTCGGCGAGGGTCTTGTCGGCCGGCAGTTGCAGGCGGCTCAAGGTGCTGTCGACCAGAGTCTGCAAGCGCCAGCCGTCACGGGCTTCAAGGTCGTGCTGGACGTGCATCAGCTTTTCCAGGTCGGCGTCGGTGACGATGTTCTGGCTCAGGTGATGGTATTCGGCGAGCAAGGCGCCCACACCGTCGAGGCCTTCGGCGACCACGTCGAACACCGTCCGCTCGTCGGCCACCGGCAATTCCTGCGGCAATTCACCGATTTTCAGACCGGGGGCACGCCACACCGAGCCGTCATCAGGCTTCTGGTCGCCCTTGACCAGTTTCATCATGCTGGACTTGCCAGTGCCGTTGCGACCGATGATGCACACCCGCTCACCACGGGCGATCTGCCAGGACACCTTGTCCAACAACGGCATCGCGCCGAATGCAAGGGACACATCGCTGAATTTGAGCAGGGTCATGAGCTTCTCCAAAAACCGGGCGCGCATTCTACCTGAATCGAGGGCCGAACAGGCCGGCAATTTCACCGCTGACGTACTCTGCACAACATTTGTTGCGATCTTGTGCCGCAAGGCCGGCAAAGCTTTCGCCGTCTGCTGGCAAAAGGCTAAGCTACAGACAATTCAGTGCCGCCCACGCTGGCACTTGTCATGATTTCTCTGCCCGGATGTCTCATGCGCAGTCGCCTTCTCAGTGTTTTGTCCTGTTTGCTACTCACCGCCGCTGCTGCTCAATCCGCCCAGGCGGTGGACCTGTCCACCCAGCGTCAGTATTACGATGAGGCCAAGCGCGCCCTGGCCAAGGGCGACACCGGCCCGTACTTCCGTTACAGCCAGGCCCTCGCCGACTACCCGCTTGAGCCGTACCTGGCCTACGACGAGCTGACCGCCCGCCTCAAGACTGCCAGCAACGCGGAAATCGAAAAGTTCCTCGCCGAACACGGTGATCTGCCTCAGGCCAACTGGATGAAGTTGCGCTGGCTGCGCTGGCTGGCCGATCGTGGCGACTGGGCGACGTTCGTCAAGTATTACGACCCGAAGCTCAACTTCACCGAACTGGACTGTCTGAACGCGCAGTACCAGATCAGCAGCGGCCACAAGGCCGAGGGCTACGCCAACGCCGACAAACTGTGGCTGACCGGCAAATCGCAGCCTGCCGCGTGTGATGCGCTGTTCGGGATCTGGGCCGCCGACGGTCAACTGACCGAGCAAAAACGCTGGGAGCGCACCAAACTCGCCGCACAGACACGCAACTATCCGCTGGCCAACAGCCTGGTCAATGGCCTGACCACCCTTGCCCCTCGCGGGCGCCTGTTGGTGGATGTGGCGCAAAAACCTGAACTGCTCAACCAGCCGTCGCGCTTCACCCCGGCCGACGAACCGATGTCGGACATCGTCAGCCTCGGCCTGCGCCGCCTGGCCCGTCAGGATCCGGACAAGGCCATGGATCTGCTCGATGGCTACGCCAGCAGCATGCATTTCTCCCGGGATGAAAAAGTCGCCATCGCCCGTGAAATCGGTCTGACCCTGGCCCGTCGCTTCGACAGCCGCGCCCTGGACGTGATGACCAAATATGACCCGGAACTGCGCGATAACACCGTGTCCGAATGGCGCCTGCGTCTGCTGCTGCGTCTGGCACGCTGGGACGATGCCTATCAGTTGACCCGTCGCCTGCCGCAGGATCTGGCGACCACCAACCGCTGGCGCTACTGGCAGGCCCGCAGCCTGGAACTGGCGCAACCGCAGAACCCCGAAGCACAAACGCTGTACAAAGGTCTGGCGCGGGAGCGGGACTTCTACGGTTTCCTCGCCGCCGACCGTTCGCAGCAGCCCTATTCGCTGGTCAACAAACCGCTGGTGCTCAGCCAGGCCATCATCAACAAGGTGCGCAACACCCCCGGTGTTCGCCGTGCACTGGAATTCCATGCCCGCGGGCAGATCGTCGACGGCCGTCGCGAGTGGTATCACGTCAGCCGTCACTTCAATCGCGACGAAATGGTCGCCCAGGCCAAACTGGCTTATGACCTGAAGTGGTACTTCCCGGCGATCCGCACCATCAGCCAGGCGCAATACTGGGACGACCTGGACATCCGCTTCCCGATGGCCCACCGCGACACCCTCGTGCGTGAAGCCAAGGTCCGTGGCCTGCACTCGAGCTGGGTGTTCGCCATCACCCGTCAGGAAAGCGCCTTCATGGACGACGCCCGCTCCGGCGTCGGCGCCAGCGGCCTGATGCAACTGATGCCCGGCACCGCCAAGGAAACCGCGCGCAAGTTCAGCATTCCGATGGCTTCGCCACAGCAGGTGCTCGATCCGGACAAGAACATCCAGCTCGGCGCCGCCTACCTGAGTCAGGTGCACAGCCAGTTCAACGGCAACCGCGTACTTGCCTCCGCCGCCTACAACGCCGGCCCCGGCCGCGTGCGCCAGTGGCTGCGTGGCGCCGACCACCTGAGCTTCGACGTGTGGGTGGAAAGCATCCCGTTCGACGAAACCCGCCAGTACGTGCAGAACGTGCTGTCCTACTCGGTGATCTACGGCCAGAAACTCAACTCGCCGCAACCGCTGGTGGATTGGCATGAGCGGTACTTTGACGATCAGTGATCGTTCAGCGCCTGGCTGAAAGATCAGCGTAAACAAAAATGCCCGCATCGATCGATGCGGGCATTTTTTATGGCGCTCGACCGGGTCGGCTACAGGGTCGGTTACTCAGTCGGTTACTGGCTCGGTCGAAGCCTGATGTCCATCACTGAACTGCAACGCCGCCAACCGCGCATACAGCGGATTGCTGGCGATCAGCTCCTGATGCGTGCCAATCGCCACCAGTTTGCCCTGATCCATCACCGCGATCCGGTCGGCGTTTTTCACCGTCGCCAACCGGTGGGCGATGACCAGCGTGGTGCGGTTTTGCATCAGGCTCGGCAACGCTTGCTGGATCAGATGTTCGCTCTGTGCGTCAAGGGCGCTGGTGGCTTCGTCGAGCAGCAGGATCGGCGCGTCGACCAGCAACGCCCGGGCAATGGCCAGACGCTGGCGTTGCCCGCCTGACAGGCCGAGGCCGCCGTCGCCCAGGTGGGTCTGGTAGCCGTCGGGCATTTGCTCGATGAAGTCGTGGGCGTGGGCGATTTTCGCGGCTTCCCGGACTTGCTCCGGCGTGGCGGTCGGGCAACCGTAGCGAATGTTTTCTTCGACACTGCCGAAGAACAGCGCCGGGGTCTGCGAAACCAGTGCAAAACAGCGGCGCAGGTCCAGCGGATCAAGACTCTTCAACGGCACACCATCGATCAGGATTTGCCCTTCGCGGGGATCATAAAAGCGCAACAGCAAGTCATACACCGTGGACTTGCCCGCACCGGACGGCCCGACCAGCGCGAGGGTTTCGCCCGCATTGACCGTCAGACTCAAGCCGTCAACGGCATAGCTTTCGGGACGCGAAGGGTAGGAAAAGCGCACGTCCTGCAACGCCAGTTCGCCCTTGATCCGCTCCGGCAAGGTCACAAGTCCATCTTTGGGCGGTTGGATAATGTTCTGCGAACGCAACAATTCGGCGATGCGCTCGGCGGCGCCCGCTGCGCGCTGCAATTCGCCGATCACTTCGCTCAACGTGCCGAACGCACTGCCGACGATCAGGCTGTAGAACACGAACGCCGCCAGTTCACCGGCAGATATTCGCCCGGCGATCACGTCCATGCCACCGACCCACAACATCACCGCCACGGCGCCGAGCACCAGCACAATCACCAGCGTAATAAGCCAGGCCCGCTGGAAAATCCGTTTGCGCGCCGTTTCGAATGCCTGCTCGACAGTGGAGGCGAAACGCTGTTCGTCCTGCACCTGATGGTTGTAGGCCTGAACAGTCTTGATCTGGCCGAGGGTTTCCGACACGTAACTGCCAATGTCGGCGATCCGGTCCTGGCTCAATCGCGAGAGATTACGTACCCGTCGCCCGAAAATCAGGATCGGCGCAATCACCAGCGGCAGCGCAATCACCACGATGCTGGTGAGCTTGGCATTGGTGATGAACAGCAACACGACACCGCCAATGACCATCAGTAAATTGCGCAGGAACAACGACAGCGACGAGCCGATCACCGATTGCAGCAATGTCGTGTCAGCGGTCAGGCGCGACTGGATTTCCGAACTGCGGTTGTCCTCATAAAACCCGGGATGCAGGTAAACCAGATGGTTGAACACCTGCCGACGAATGTCCGCCACCACCCGTTCGCCAATCCATGACACCAGATAAAACCGGGCAAAGGTGCCGACCGCGAGCCCCAGCACCAGGAGCATGAACAGGCCAATGGACTGATTGAGCAGGTGCGGCGACTGGGTCATGAAGCCCTGATCGACCAGCAGCTTGATGCCCTGCCCCATCGACAGCGTAATACCGGCCGTGACGATCAATGCGAGTAGCGCACCGAAGGCCTGCCAGCGATAGGGCGCAAGAAAATGACTGGTCAGGCGCAGGGCCCGGCGGTGGCGCGAGGAAAGCATCGGGATCATTCAGGTTCACGTCGTGTGCTGATGGATAGGGCCAGCCTACAGAGTCAAATGGGGTGGAACTCTGCAAATCACAATGAGTCAGGTTAATTATGACCGGCCAGACTACCTCCTAGATGCTATCGGTCTAATGCCCGGGTTGAGACGAACGGTCATTTCTGCTTGAGTGGAGATACCGTTCCGGAAAGATCGAAGGGAGTTGTCACAGCCTGGTCACCTGACGGTTTTATTGTGCTTACACAACCTGATGAGGAGACAGGCCATGTCCTTGCAACACAGCAGCGACGACAAGATTCAAGTGATCCGCACCAAGCCCGGCCAACCTCTGGGTTGCTCGATTATCGATAAGGATGGGCGCGAAGTGCCAATCACTGAAGACATGATCCAGAACGCCTGCCGCGAACTGGAGAAGCGATTGGTCAAGCCTGCCGAACAAAAGTGATATAGCCACCGTCTTCCTGACCCGGCCCTTGCAGGCCGGTTTTTTTCTGTCCGGTGTTTAAACGGCCACCGCCCCCAATGCCGACACGATCTGCCGCAGGGCTGGTGAATCCCCCTCAATTCTTACTTTCAACCCTTCGATTTCGCGACGCACCGGATACTGCTTGCGCAACACATCGAACGCCGCGCGTTGCTCGCCGACGCTGCCCAACAGGGTGCTGCGAAAATCCGCATCGTCCCGGCGCGGGTCGTACACGCCTCGGCACAACATCGCCAGCGCCCAGGCCGGATCGCTGTCGGCATGCAGGGAAACTTCCGACAACCACGGTGCCGGCAACAGATCGCCGAGCTGAATGCTGGCCGGCTGACCGATGAATTCGCAGTAAGCCTGATAGATCTGCGCCGTGCCGCGCTGTTTGCCATCGAGGCTGTAACCGGCGATGTGCGGAGTGGCCAGCACACAGAGTTCGGCCAGCGCCACATCGACTTGCGGCTCGGCTTCCCAGACGTCAAGCACCGCTTGCAGGTCTTCTCGCTCCAGCAGCACTTTGCGTAATGCGACGTTATCCACCACCGGGCCACGGGCGGCGTTGATCAGCCAGGTACCGGGTTTGAGTTGTTGCAAACGTGGCTCGTCAAACAAGTGCCAGGTCGCACCTTCACCGCTGCGGGTCAGCGGCGTGTGCAAGCTGATCACGTCGCATTGCTCGATGATCTGTTCCAGGCTGACATAGTCGCCGCCCTCGGCCGCCTGACGCGGCGGATCGCAGACTTTCACCTGCCAGCCCAGCCCCTTGAGTACCTTGATCAGGCGACCGCCGACTTCACCGGCGCCGATCACGCCATAGGTGCGCTGCGTCAGGTCGACGCCTTCGATTTCGGCGAGCGTCATCAGGCTGCCCAGCACGTAATCCACCACGCCCCGGGCGTTGCAGCCGGGCGCGCTGGACCAGGTGATGCCAGCCTCGTTGAAATAATCGAGGTCCAGATGATCGGTGCCGATGGTGCAGGTGCCGACAAAACGCACCTTGCTGCCTTCCAGCAACGCACGGTTGACGTTAGTCACTGAGCGCACCAGCAGCACGTCGGCCTGTTCGACCGTGGCCCGGTCAATGGAACGGCCCGGCACCCGGCGGATTTCTCCAAAACCGGCAAAAAAGGCATCGAGCAACGGGATATTTTCGTCGGCAACAATCAGCATGGCGGGGCTCCTTGGGCGGATCGGCAGTGTAGGCGCTGGGACTGCGATGAGCCAGCAGGCTGTTGTTTACAAATCCGCAACAGAGGAATTTTCCTGACCATTGTGTCAGCGGCGTAGAATGCCCGGCCTTGCGCATCAACCCCCTGTGGACGCTTTGCCTGTGAACTCCGTAACCGAACGCCCTGACGCCGTTTCCCTTAACCGCCCTGCCCGGGTTCGCCTGGAGCTGAAGAATCTGCTCGGTCTGGCCCTGCCGATCATGATCGCGCAACTGGCAACCACCGCCATGGGCTTCGTCGATGCGGTGATGGCCGGGCGCGTAGGGCCCAAGGATCTGGCGGCCGTGGCGCTGGGCAACTCGATCTGGGTGCCGGTGTTTCTGCTGATGACCGGCACCCTGCTGGCCACCACGCCGAAAGTCGCCCAGCGCTTCGGCGCGGGTACTCACAGCGAGATCGGCCCGATCGTGCGTCAGGCCTTGTGGCTGGCTCTGGTGGTCGGACTGATGGCGACCACCCTGCTGTTCTGCGCCGAACCGGTTCTGCACCTGATGAAAGTCGATCCGGAACTGATCGGCCCATGCATGCAATACCTGCACGGCATCGCCAGCGGTCTGCCGGCCGTGGCCTTCTACCATGTGCTGCGCTGCACCAGTGACGGCCTCGGTCGCACCCGCCCGGCGATGGTGCTGGGCCTGTGCGGTCTGGCGCTGAACATTCCACTGAACTACGTGTTCATTTATGGCCACTTCGGCGTGCCGGCCATGGGCGGCGTCGGTTGCGGCTGGGCCACGGCGATCGTGATGTGGGTAATGGCACTAGGCCTGGCTGGTTACGAGCGCTGGGCCCCGGCCTACAAGTCGAGCGAACTGTTCAGCCGTTTCGACTGGCCGCAATGGGCGGTGATCAAGCGTTTGCTGGCCATCGGTCTGCCGATCGGCATCGCGGTGTTTGCCGAGTCGAGCATCTTCGCGGTGATCGCGCTGCTGATCGGCAGCCTTGGCGCCACGGTAGTGGCCGGACACCAGATCGCGCTGAACGTCAGCTCGCTGGTGTTCATGATTCCGTACTCGCTGGGCATGGCCGTGACCGTGCGTGTCGGCCAGGCTCTGGGCCGTGAAGAACCCCGCGAAGCGCGTTTCGCCGCGGGTGTCGGCATGGGCACCGCGCTGGCCTACGCCTGCCTGTCGGCGAGCATGATGTTGCTGATGCGCGAGCACATCGCGGCGATCTATACCTCTGATCCGATGGTGATTCACATCGCGGCGATGCTGATCGTGTATTCGGCGCTGTTCCAGTTCTCCGATGCGATCCAGGTCACCGCCGCTGGCGCCCTGCGCGGTTATCAGGACACGCGGGTGACGATGATCCTGACCTTGTTCGCCTATTGGGGCATCGGCCTGCCGGTGGGTTACGCCCTCGGCCTGACCGACTGGTTCGGCGAACCTCGCGGCCCGAGCGGTTTGTGGGAAGGCCTGATCGTCGGACTCAGCTGCGCGGCGCTGATGCTGTCGATCCGCCTGACGCGCAGTGCGCGCAAACGCATTCGCATCAGCCGCTCGATGGGCTGACCGGCCATAAAAAAAGACCTGCATTTGCAGGTCTTTTTTTTGCCTTTCGATCAACCGGACTTCTTGCGGATCCAGTACAGATAGGTCCCGGCCTCTTCGTGCTGACCTACCAGTTCATGGTCAAGAAACACGCAGAACTTGGGGATGTCGCGGCGGGTCGACGGGTCGGTGGCGATCACCTTCAGCAGGCCGCCGGGCACCAGGTCACGGATGTGCTGGTGCAGCATCATCACCGGCTCCGGGCAGTTTAGGCCCGTAGCGTCGAGGGTGCCGTCGACCGGCGTATTGATCATTTCACTCATGATTCACTCCTGAAACTGGCCGGCATTGTCGCCCAATGCCGGGTGTTCGGTCACCTGTCGCGCGCTCAGCGGGCTTTGGCTTTCTTCACGTCATGGCGGCGCAAATGGCAGGTCACTTCCTCGCGGTCGTGGTACAGCTGCTTGCAGCCGATATCGACCTTGATCCCGCGGGCCTTGAAACCATCGGCAATGCGCTCCAGCAGACGCTTCACTTCGGCGTAACGCTGTTTCATCGGCAACTTCAGGTTGACCACCGCTTCCCGGCAATGGCCCTCGCCGATCCATTCTTCGAGCATCGCCGCATTGCGTGCCGGTTTTTCGACGATGTCGCAGACCATCCAGTCCACCGGTTGCTTCGGTTTGAATGTGAAACCGTCAGCCATCAAGTGCTGCACCAGACCGGTGTCCATCAGGCTTTCGGCCATCGGGCCGTTGTCGATGGCCGTCACCAGCATGCCGCGATTGACCAGTTGCCAGGTCCAGCCCCCCGGCGCCGCGCCTAGGTCGACGCCCGTCATGTCGCTGTGCAGGCGATCTTCCCACTGATCGCGGGGGATGAAGTGGTGCCAGGCCTCTTCCAGTTTCAACGTGGAACGGCTCGGCGCCTCACGCGGAAACTTCAAACGGGGAATGCCCATCGGCCACATCGCCGAGTTACCGGCATCGGCCAGACCGAGAAACACTTCACGACCGCTCTTGAAGGTCAGCAGCAAACGCGGCTTGCTGGCGTCGTCCACCAGTTTGCCGGCGCCGGTCAGGGCCTTGCGCAGCGGGCCTTCGAACTTCTTGCAGAAATTCGACAGTTCCTTGCCGTCGTTGGTGTCGACGACTTCCAGCCACAGACTGCCGCACACCGGGAATTCGGCCATGTGCGCGAGGATCACGCTGATGCGGTCGTTTTCCGGCAGATCGATGAAAAACCCGCGAGCCCACTGGCGCGGGAAGATCAGCTCGGCGAAACGCTGACCGCGCATCAGGCGCTCGGCGCCGTCTTCTTCGGTGCAGACGAACTCGGCGCAAGCGGTCGCCGGTTTGGCCTTGGCGTAGCCGGCCACGTTCAGTCGGGCGGCGAGATCGGAAATCTCCGAGCAGACTTCGCCTTCGAAGCCCGGCCGGCAATGCATGAATAGGGTGTTCATTCTTACTCCTGGGCGGGGGCGGTCATTCATCCCCTGCGCGATGTCCAGGCTTGCGTAAAAGCAAAGCCTGTCACGAAAACCGGCGCATGATAGCCCATGTCGGAACCTTGGACTTGCCCATAGAGTCCAGTTATTAGCCAGCTACTGAAAACAGGGCTACGTTGATAGCTCTGCCCGTCCCCTCAGTCCGTAGCCGTGCGGACTCAAAGGAGTGATCGTAATGCCGTCCCTCGATAGTCTGAATTCTCTGAAAACCCTGAAAGTCGATGACAAGACTTACCACTATTTCAGCCTGCCGGATGCCGCCAAGACCTTGGGCGATCTCGACAGGCTGCCCATGTCGCTGAAAGTCCTGCTGGAAAACCTGCTGCGCTGGGAAGATGAAAAAACCGTCACCGGCGCCGACCTCAAGGCGCTTGCCGCGTGGCTCAAGGAGCGTCGCTCCGACCGGGAAATCCAGTATCGCCCTGCCCGGGTGCTGATGCAGGATTTTACCGGCGTCCCCGCCGTCGTCGATCTGGCCGCGATGCGCGCCGCCATGGCCAAGGCCGGCGGTGATCCGCAGCGAATCAACCCGCTGTCACCGGTAGATCTGGTGATCGACCACTCGGTGATGGTCGATAAATTCGCCAGCGCCAGCGCTTTCGAACAGAACGTCGACATCGAAATGCAGCGCAACGGCGAACGCTACGCCTTCCTGCGCTGGGGCCAGAGCGCCTTCGACAACTTCAGCGTGGTGCCGCCGGGCACCGGGATCTGCCACCAGGTCAACCTCGAATACCTCGGGCGCACCGTGTGGACCAAGGACGAAGACGGCCGCACTTATGCCTTCCCCGACACGCTGGTCGGCACCGACTCTCACACCACCATGATCAACGGTCTGGGCGTACTCGGCTGGGGTGTCGGCGGGATCGAGGCGGAAGCGGCGATGCTCGGGCAACCGGTGTCGATGCTGATTCCCGAGGTGATCGGTTTCAAACTCACCGGCAAGCTCAAGGAAGGCATTACCGCCACCGACCTGGTGCTGACGGTGACACAGATGCTGCGCAAGAAAGGCGTGGTCGGCAAATTCGTCGAGTTCTACGGCGACGGCCTCGCCGACCTGCCGCTGGCCGACCGCGCGACCATCGCCAACATGGCCCCAGAATATGGCGCGACTTGCGGCTTCTTCCCGGTGGATGACGTGACGCTGGACTACCTGCGCCTGTCCGGCCGTCCGCCGGAAGTGGTGAAACTGGTCGAGGCGTACACCAAAGCTCAGGGCCTGTGGCGCCTGCCCGGTCAGGAACCGGTGTTCACCGACAGCCTGGCGCTGGACATGGGCAGCGTCGAAGCCAGCCTCGCCGGGCCGAAACGCCCGCAGGATCGCGTCTCGCTGCCGAATGTCGGCCAGGCGTTCAGTGACTTCCTCGATTTGCAATTCAAACCCACCAGCAAGGAAGAAGGACGCCTGGAAAGCGAGGGCGGTGGCGGTGTCGCGGTGGGCAATGCCGATCTGGTCGGTGAAACCGATTACGAGGATGATGGCCACACCTATCGCCTGAAAAACGGTGCGGTGGTGATTGCCGCGATCACGTCCTGCACCAATACCTCCAACCCGAGCGTGATGATGGCTGCCGGTCTGCTGGCGAAAAAAGCCGTGGAGAAAGGCCTGACACGCAAGCCGTGGGTGAAGAGTTCATTGGCACCGGGTTCGAAGGTTGTCACCGATTACTACAAAGCCGCCGGGTTGACGCAGTACCTCGATCAGCTCGGGTTTTCACTGGTCGGTTATGGTTGCACCACCTGCATCGGCAACTCCGGACCGCTGCCGGAACCGATCGAAAAAGCCATCCAGAAAGCCGATCTGACCGTGGCGTCGGTGCTGTCCGGCAACCGCAATTTCGAAGGCCGGGTGCATCCGCTGGTAAAAACCAACTGGTTGGCCTCGCCGCCGCTGGTGGTCGCTTACGCCCTGGCGGGCAGTGTGCGCACCGACATCAGCAGCGAACCGCTGGGCAATGACCAGCAGGGCAATCCGGTTTACCTGCGTGACATCTGGCCGAGCAGCAAGGAAATCGCCGACGCGGTGAATCAGGTCAACACAGCGATGTTCCACAAGGAATATGCCGAAGTGTTTGCCGGTGACGAGCAGTGGCAAGCCATCGAAGTGCCACAAGCCGCAACCTACGTCTGGCAGGCGGATTCGACTTACATCCAGCACCCGCCGTTCTTCGACGACATTGCCGGGCCTTTGCCGGTGATCGCCGATGTGGAAGGCGCGCGGGTGCTGGCACTGTTGGGCGATTCGGTGACCACTGACCACATCTCCCCCGCCGGCAACATCAAGGCCGACAGCCCGGCCGGGCGGTACTTGCGCGAGCAAGGTGTCGAACCAAGGGACTTCAACTCCTACGGTTCACGCCGGGGCAACCACGAAGTGATGATGCGCGGCACCTTCGCCAACATCCGTATCCGCAACGAAATGCTCGGCGGCGAAGAAGGTGGCAACACGATCTACATTCCGACCGGCGAAAAACTGGCGATCTACGACGCGGCCATGCGTTATCAGGCCTCGGGCACCCCGCTGGTGGTCATTGCCGGGCAAGAATACGGCACCGGCTCCAGCCGCGACTGGGCGGCCAAGGGCACCAACCTGCTGGGCGTGAAAGCGGTGATCGCCGAAAGCTTCGAGCGGATCCACCGTTCCAACCTGGTGGGCATGGGCGTGCTGCCGTTACAGTTCAAGCTCGATCAGAATCGCAAGAGCCTGAACCTCACCGGCAAGGAAACCCTGGATATTCAGGGTCTGAGCGGTGTCGAGCTGACGCCACGGATGAACCTGACCCTGGTCATCACCCGCGAAAACGGGCATCAGGAGAAAATCGAAGTGCTGTGCCGCATCGACACCCTGAACGAGGTGGAGTACTTCAAGTCCGGTGGGATCCTGCATTACGTGCTGCGGCAGTTGATCGCCTCGTAATATCGGCAGATGCAGAAACACCGCCAGATCGGCGGTGTTTCTGTTTGGGCACGGCACTTTTCCACACGCGAAAAAAAACCCGCCGAAGCGGGTTTTTCCCAAGACCATTATCGACTCCCTGTCGGCAGCGATCCTTGCATATGGTCGATCATCCATGATCCTGAAACACTCCCTGTGCTTCAGTTGATGAGGCTAGATTACGCTGTGGATCCAATTGGCAATAGTCGATAAAGCTACCAGCGCGTGTAAGACATTCGCTATAGCGCCCCTTCCGAAAACCCTTAGGCGTGTCGGGCGTTGAGTGCAGAAGCCGCCAGATCCGCGACTTTCAGCTGTCCGGCGGTGGCGGCGTCGGTCGCGGTGCGTGCAGCCGGCCCAAGGCTCGGCACATGATCCGGGTAGCCTCACCGTCCCACCAGGTCATCAGCAGGTTGCCGTACTTTCCTCATCGTCCACCGCGACTTTCAGCATCACCGGTAAATCACCCTGACGCACCGGCAACAGCCTGCTGCCCGGCGTGATGATCGGAACACCGTCGGGCACCAGTGCCCAACGCTTCAACCACGGATCAAACCAGTCGCGGTCAGCCACCTTCACGCTCGCGTGCCCGGTCGGTCTCGGCGAGAAAGTGTTCGAGTCGGCTCAATTGTTCTTCCCAGCCACGGCTGTCCATGTAGTACGCCTCTTTCTGACGGACATCGGGAATATGCGCGAAACCTGACTCGGAAACCTTCAGCAGCGTGCCGTTTTCATAGTCCTGCAGCTCGAATTTGACCAGTGTGGTCGGTTCTTGGGAGTAGTCGATTTTCGGGTTCACGGCATAGGGATGCCAGCGGAAGGAAAACAACTGCTGGGGCTCGACCCGCTCCACCAGCACGTTCCAGAGCACATGTTCATAACCGGGGTACGTGACCTGCCCCTGGGTCCACTCGCCGGCGATAAACCGCCGCCCCTCCAGGGCCACGCCAAACCACTGGCCAAACGCCTCGGCATCGACCAGCGCGCGCCAGACATGGGAGCGCGGCGACCGGAGCATGATTTTACGTTCAAAGCTGTTGGGTACTGGTTTCATACGTCACCTCCTGTTTTGAACAGTAGGCTTGTATGACCACATGTCCAATGCGAAGTTGTATCAATCCAGTGCAGTCGTCAGGGCTGATGGAAATATCCGGCAGTATTTTGGGGTGCCGGTTCATCAGAATACGAGCGGATCAGCGCGGCGAAACTGATAACGTTTGCAGCGAACCGAACGACACAAGGACGTCATCATGCAGCCCTCCCTCCCCGAACGTTACCACGGCGCCCTCCTCGGTATGGCCTGCGGCGATGCAGTGGGAACCGCCGTCGAATTCCAGCCTCGCGGCAGCTTCCCGCCCCTGACCGACATGGTCGGTGGCGGGCCGTTTCGCCTGAAGCCCGGTCAATGGACCGACGACACCTCGATGGCGTTGTGCCTGGCGGAAAGTCTGCTGAACAAAAACGGCTTCGATGCTGCTGACCAGATGGGCCGCTATCTGAACTGGTGGCAGTGGGGTTATCTGAGTTCGACCGGCGAATGTTTCGATATCGGCATGACCGTGAGTCAGGCGCTGGATCGCTATCAACACTCCGGAGAGCCGTTTGCCGGTTCCACCGATCCCTACAGTGCCGGCAATGGCTCATTGATGCGTCTGGTGCCCGTGGTGCTGTTTTATTTCCCCGATGCCCGGAAAACCAGGCGATTCGCCGCCGACAGTTCACGCACTACGCACGCGGCGCCCGAGGCCATCGAGTGCTGCCAACTGCTCGCCGAACTGCTCGGCAAAGCCCTGGAAGGCGCATCGAAAGCGCAACTGCGCACCCTGCCGCCAACAGCCTTCAGCGAGACCAGGGTGGCGGCGATTGCCCGGGGCGAGTACCTGCACAAGACAGAACGCGACATTCGCGGCAGTGGCTACTGCATCGAATCCCTGGAAGCAGCATTATGGTGCTTCCAGCACACCGACAGCTTCGCCGCAGCCGTTCTGCAAGCGGCAAATCTGGGCGATGACGCGGACACCACGGCCGCTATCGTCGGCCAGTTGGCCGGCGCCCATTACGGCGTCCAGGGAATCCCGTCCGGGTGGCTGGAGAAGCTGCATGACGGAGAAGAAATTGCAGCAACTGCAGAACGGTTGCTGAACGCATCAAGGCACCGCGAGCCTTGTTAACGCCACGAAATCGCTAAACTGCTCGGCATCTTCAATGACTACAGCGAGAACCCCCATGTACCCACGCCTGCTCCTGGCCCTGGCGCCATTGTTTTTGACCTCCACTGCCCACGCCGCCGTGGACTGCGCCAATGCCAGCGATCAGGCGACGATGAATCAGTGCGCCGCGCAGGAAAACAAGGCGGCGGACAAGGAGTTGAACACGGTTTATCAGCAGATTACCGCTCGGTTGAAGGACAACCCTGAAGGCAAGAAACTGCTGGTGAGCGCGCAACGGGCGCGGATCGGGTTTCGCGATGCCGAGTGCAAGTTTTCGGCATCCGGCGTGGCAGGCGGGAGTGTTTATCCGTTGATCTACAACAATTGCATCGCATCGGTGACCAAGACGCGAACCGAGGCGCTCAAGCAGTATTTGAAATGTGAGGAAGGTGACATGAGCTGCCCGGTACCCGGGGCCTGAGTTTGGCTGTGTCCTCCAAGCCCCTATCGCTAGCAGGCTAGCTCCCACATTGGTTTTATGTCGTTCACCAATCCCCTGTGGGAGCGAGCCTGCTCGCGATGGCGTCATCCCTGACGCCGCCAATCAACGGACGAAGATCTGCGCCGTGGTAATCGCCATATCCCCACCCGGCAACTTGATGCTGCCGGTCTGCTTCATGGTTTCGGCATCAAAAATCGCCACGTCGTTGAACGTCCCGGCCAGGTAGATCTTGCTGCCGTCCTTGTTGAACGAAATGCAGTAGTAGGAATGGTCCAGTGTCGCCGCCTGGATCAGCTTTTTCTGCTTGATGTCGTATTTGGCCAGACGATTGAGCACACCGAACATCAGATTCGGATCCTTCGGTGAGCGCATGCCGCTGAAGTAGATCTCGGTCAGCGGACCAAAATCGGTGGTTTCGGTCTTGCCGGTTTTCAGATCGACGCTGAACAAGCCGTACAGGTATTCAGCGGTGGCCGGATCCTGCTTCTTGTCCTTGAACTTCGCCGCCGTGTACAGCAGCGAAAAGTCATGCCGATACGTCTGCTGGTTCCACACGTAAAGCACGTCCGGCGCGCTGTAGTTCGGGCGTTTCCAGTGACGGCTGGGGATCAGCACGTCGAACTTGCCGCTCTTCACATCGACCTTGTACACATCGGCGCCAGCCACATAGAGTGTGCCGTCATCGCCGCTCTGCATGATCGTCAACTGCCGTGGCGCCGGAAAGCTGCGTATCGGTTTGGCGTCCATCCCGGCATCGGTGGCGTACACGTCCAGACGCGGTTGTTTGACCTCGTAGCGGTCGTTGAGCATCTGGGTCGGGTTGGCGATGGTGTACAGCTCCTTGCCGTCATGGCTGACGGTGAAGGCGAACATCGACCGCGCCTTCTCGCCCGGCTGCTGGGTGATGCTGGCGTGGAATACCTGCTTGCAGCTGTCCAGCTCGACACCGTAAACATCGGCGTAATGGTTGTTCAGCACGTACGCGGTCTTGCGATCCGGCGACAGCTGCACGGTGCCTGGGCCAAAGGCATCGGGCATCTTGCAGGTCTTGTACAAACTGTCGGTCGCCAGGTCGATGACGTGCAGGTTGTTCGGGTAGTTGGTGGTCAACATGTACTCGTGACCGTCTTGCAGCGCGGTGTTTTCATCGGCCAGAACCGAGAGCGAACAGGCGCTCAGAACCGCGAGTGCGGCAAGGCCGCAGGCTTTGATGTTGTGCATGCTGGAATCCTTCTTCTTGTGGATCACTTGTCTTTCGGGAAGACAGTGCCGAGGTTGCGCCAGTTGTCATTGGACGCCTGGGCATCCTTGTTCCAGTCCGGGTAAGTGCTCATCATGTCCGGCACCTGGGCCGGCCACCAGCATGGGTCGGAGCAGCCATACAGGTCGGCTTCCATCGGCTGGCACAGCGACGACACCCCGCCGAACGCATCGATTTCCCAACCCGGGTCGGTGGTCGAGGCGCAGCCCGCGACCGAGCTCATCGCCACCACTTCTTCGATGCGGTTATCAATCGCGGCCTGATCCAGCTTCAACGCTTTGTTATTGATTGCCTTGAGATGTTTCATATCAGTGAGCCTTGCGCGGAGTGATGTAGCTGCTGATGAACGCAGGGTTGTTGGCCATGATCCGGGTGTAGACCTCGATGCCGAAGTCGACCCAGTCACGCATCAGTTCGCAGTAGTGATAGGTCGGGTGGGCCGGATCGCCGTAGCGGGCGTAGCTCTCGTGGTAGCAGCCGCCGGAGCACAGGTTACGGATCTGACAGTCATGGCAACCGGTGTTGGTGCGATCCAGACGCTGGGACAGAAAGTCGTTCAACTCAACCTGTTTAACGCCACTGTGGACGTTGCCGAAGGTCGGCAGCGACGAGCCGGTGAAGCGATGGCACAGGTTCAGTTCGCCCTTGTGATCGACCGCCAGCATCTTCAGCCCGGCACCGCAGGGCAGGGCCTTTTTGTGGCCTTCGTGGATGTCGGTGATCAACTGATGCAGGTTGGAGAAACCGATATTGCGGTGCTCCAGCGCAGCCTCCAGATAACGCCGACCGAGGCGTTTCATGCTGGCGAAGACTTCGATCAACTCAGCGTTGGTCAGGTTGAAACTGCTGATGTCGCCGGAGGTCACCGGAGCAAATCCGACCTCGGCAAAACCCAGTTCGTTGAACAGGTGATCCCAGATGGTTTCGACGTCGGTGACGCCGGTAGTCAGGGTCACCCGCGCGCCGACCGGGCGGCTGTTGTAGCGCGACAGCAGCATTTCGGCCTTGCGCCGCACCACGTCATAGGTGCCCTGCCCGCCCACGGTGATGCGGTTGCGGTCGTGCACGGTTTTCGGTCCGTCGATGCTCACTGACAGCCCGAAGCGGTGGGCATTCAGGTAGTCCACGGTTTCTTCGGTGAGCAGCGTGGCGTTGGTGGTCATCACGAATTCGACGAACTTGCCGGCCTCGGCAAAACGCTTCTCGCAGTAATCGACCATGTACTCGATCAGCTTGCGATTGCTCAGCGGTTCGCCGCCGAAAAACACCACGGTGAAGCGCTCTTCATCGGGGGATTCACGCAGTAGCATTTCCACTGAGGCGATGGCGGTTTCAACGTCCATTTTCTTGCCGGCGGACGGCTTGTCGAGGTCTTCCTTGTAGCAGTAGGTGCAGCTCAGGTTGCAGCCGGTGTTGACGTTGAGCACCACGGTGTTGATCGCGGTGCGCTCGACGCGTTTGACCGCGATGTCCGGGGTCAGCGGCGAGCCATCGCTGACCAGTTCCAGCGAGATCAGCTCGCGCAGGGTCTCGTTGATTTCCTCGCCGTTGAACCGCGCACCGAGGCGCTGGATCAGGTCTTCCGAAGAGCAACCGGGGCCGCGCAACGCATCGATGATGGTGCCGGTCAGTTCATCACTGGCGAACAGCGAACTGCTGGGGATGTGGAACAGCATGCGGTCGGCGTCGACGTGCACTTCGTGCAGGTTGCGTTCGACCAGATTCAAGATAGCGCCCATTGCAAACCTCCTGTGCAAGCCCCGCTTGGGGGACTTGCGGTCATTCCGAAAAGTGTCTGAATCGCGGTGGCCCAGGACAACTCACGTTTCAACATCAGGGAATGGGTGGATTGTTCCAGCGTTGCACGGTGACGATCAGGTGGCCTTCGCCGGTCAGGGATTTCCCGGCGTCGTCGACGGCGGCGATCACCTTGAGGTTGCCGGCGTTGTTGGTGGACATCTTGCGTGCCGGATTCGGCCCGGCATCACCCGGGGTGAACACGCCTGCGTCGGCCTGCATGGTGCCGGCGAACTTGACGTCCTCGTCCTCTTTGGCGCGCTCGTCGAACGCTTCGATTTTCCATTGCGCCGGGAACACGCCGATGCGATACGGCTTGCCGTCGGCGCCCTTGCCCCAGGCTTCGGCGTCGAAACGGCCCTGGACTTTCGGCGTCGAACCGCCACCCTCACCGATCCGTGCCACCGAGAACTCCGGCACCACTTTGACCGAGGCAATCTTGCTGTACACCGACAGGCCAGGGCCTTTCAGGCTGCCAACGCTGACGGTGCGCAGACCCGGCTGGGCATCGGATGCGGCTTTGACTTTGACCTTGATCCGGTCGGCGCTCTGCTCGACCACTTCGACCACGTCTACGCCTTTGCCGAAGTTCGGCTTGCCGCTCAGACCGCTGCCGATCAGGGTCACTTCGGTTTCGCTGCCGGCCTTCACGTAACCCGGCTGCACCGCCAGCAAGCGCTGCGAACCCTGTTTGGCGGCGACAAAGTCCAAACCGCGCTCATCGTGCTCGGCCTCGAACATCCGGCCCTGCATAGCGTTGCCTTGTGCGGCGAACACCTGACGCATGGTCACGCCATCGACGGTCACGTTGCCGCGCCACTCGTAACCGCTGTAAAGAATTGCGCTGCCGTCGCCGTTGAACGGGCTGCCATCGGCGTACTGACCTTTGACGACGACTTTGAAGGTGTCACTGCCATCGGCGGTGACACTCATGGTGCCGGCCAGTTCACCCTTGCCCGGCAGGTGACCGCTGAAGCTCCAGTCGCCGACCAGTGCTTGGGCTTTCGGCGCGGTTTTCAGCCAGGCCTGCCACGCCGGGTTGTCCAGCGGGTAACGCTTGGCCAGCAGCGGGACCATTTCCTTGCGGGCGATATCGAACCAGTCACGGTCGCGGGCCAGCGCCTGATACTCCAGCGACGGCCATTGGCCGAGGTGGAAATTCACCAGACGCTCCCATTCCTGGGCCGGACGCCGCTGCAGGGCGACCCGTGCACCGGAGTGGCAGCGGCCGCACATCTGGCTGGTTTTCTCATCGAACTGCTCGACGGTGTTCAGCCGCCGTTCCAGCGCATAACGCACGCCATCGGTTTCGCTGGGCGCCAGGCCCTGGGTGTCGGCCAGGTATTTGACCAGCGTGCGGCGGTCTTCATCGCTGATCTGCAAACCGTGCATGGTCTGCATCCGGGCGATGCTCATCAGCCAGCCTTCGGGGGTCTTGCGCTGGTGGCTGATGCGGCTCAACCGGTCGCCGGCCTCAGGGATGTGACAGCCCTGGCAGGTTTCCTTGAGGATGGTCTGGGCGTCGCGGGCTGCCAGGCTGTGGGGCGAATGCAGGGCTACGCATGCAGCCACGGCCAGCAGGCTGGCGCTCATGCCTGATCGGAGTTTTCTCTTCATCAACGTCGAACCTCGCACGGTGCTTTCTTATTTTTGTGGCTTATCGTTTTTAGGGTTTCAGCCGTTCGGGGTGATGCACGAACGGAGGCAAGCGAAACGTCTGCCATGAGCAATACACGGAGCGTGCCAGCTTGCCGATAAGCTGTTCAATCAAGCAGTTACGTGAAGATCACTGCGTTTTGCCAGCGTCCGGGGTGTGGCCCGGCGTCCAATTTCGCGACAGGTGTTGCAGTGTGAGACAAGCATAGTCACGGGCGACAGCAGCGGCGTTGTGCCACATCGCAACTCATCGCCCGACGATTGACGACACCCGGATACAGGCGCGAAATGGTTGTTCACCGAATGCCGAAAAGGAGATCTGTAATGGCCAACATCACAGTCCTGGCGGGAGACTTTCTGCAAGGTGACGGAGAGTACAGGGACGGCAACTTTACGCTGAGAACATCGTTGCACCCCTGGCCGGGTCTTACCCTCCCGCTGTCATCGATCAAGACACTGGAAGTGGCCAACGAAGAGTCGATCAATAACTTCAAGGATGCCATCGGCTATGGCGTGGCCGGTGCGATGCTGCTGGGGCCCATCGGCGCCATTGCCGGATTCATGCTGGCCGGTCACGAGACCGAAGTGACGTTCCTGGCCACCCTCAAGGATCAGCGCCGGATGCTGATTGCCGCCGACAGCCACACTTTTCAGGAAATATCCCGCAAGGTCGCCTGCTGAAGTTTTCGGACCATCCCGCCCGTCGCTCGCGGGCGGGATGGATCAGATGTGCTACAGGGGTTGCCGGCTCTTGTGCGTCTCGATTTCCAGACGCATGTCGGCAATCAGCGTGGCCAGCGCATGGGTGCTGTCCAGCGTCCACAGCGGCACATGGCTGGCCAGCAGTTCGACCCTGCCGGTCATGCAATCGCAGACACGGATCGTCAGCGACTGATCCGCTGCCACGCTGCAGGTGCAGACCAGCGGTTGAAAGCTGTGTTCGATGATGTTTTGGATTTCCAGGGTTGAAAGCATCGTCGCTACCTCCCGGTCGAGTGTTCCAGACCTGAATGCCTGCATCCTCCCAACGGGAAAGTTTATCCGCAACGAGCGCAAGTGGCGGAGCCGCCGACCGGTGGCACGACGTCTCACCGGTTGTCGCTTTTTGAGAATAAAACCTTCCCGCCGCGTTATCGCTGCACCGTCGCAAACCCGGCGCGACGGGACCTGCACGGCCACTTCACGCCTTTGGCACAGCCATTGCGAAGCCCTCTTCACGTCTACGAACAACAAGAGGTTTTCACCATGCCCCTGCCCTATCTGCTCCCTGCCACCTCGGCCTTCATCCAGCGCCCGCCGCGCATGCTGATCGGCGGCGACTGGATCGAAGCCGCCGACGGCCAGACCATGCCGCTGCACAACCCGGCCACTGGCGAGGTGCTGTGTGTGGTGCCTCGCGCCACCCCGGAAGATGTCGACCGTGCAGTGCTCGCCGCTCGTCAGGCTTTCGATGACTCCGCCTGGAGTCGTACCCGTCCGCGCGAACGACAGAACCTGTTGTGGAAACTCGCCGACCTGATGCAGCGCGACGCCGAGCTGCTGGCGCAACTGGAATGCCTGAACAACGGCAAGAGCGCCGCAGTGGCGCAGGTGATGGATGTACAACTGGCGATCGACTTTCTGCGTTACATGGCTGGCTGGGCGACCAAGATCGAAGGTTCCAGTGTCGACGTTTCGTTGCCGCTGATGCCCGGCGATCAGTTCCACAGTTTCATCCGCCGCGAAGCCGTGGGCGTGGTTGGCGCCATCGTCGCCTGGAACTTCCCCCTGCTGCTGGCCTGCTGGAAACTCGGCCCGGCGCTGGCCACCGGTTGCACCGTGGTGCTCAAACCGGCCGACGAAACCCCGCTGACCGCGCTGAAACTGGCGGAGCTGGTGCTGGAAGCGGGTTACCCGGAAGGCGTGTTCAACGTGGTTACCGGCACCGGCATCACGGCCGGTTCCGCCCTGACTCACAACCCGCTGGTCGACAAGCTGACCTTCACCGGCTCCACCGCCGTCGGCAAGCAGATCGGCAAGATCGCCATGGACTCGATGACCCGGGTCACCCTGGAACTGGGCGGCAAATCACCGACCATCGTCATGGCCGACGCCGACCTGAAAACCGCTGCAGCAGGTGCGGCCAGTGCGATTTTCTTCAATCAGGGCCAGGTCTGCTGCGCCGGCTCGCGCCTGTACGTGCAGCGCAAGCATTTCGACAATGTGGTGGCGGATATCAGCGACATCGCCAACGCCATGAAACTCGGCAACGGTCTCGACCCGAGCGTGGAGATGGGCCCACTGATTTCCGCGCGTCAGCAGGAGCGGGTCTACAACTACATCGAAATGGGCCGGGAAAGCGGCGCGACCATCGCCTGCGGTGGCGAGCAGTTCGGGCCGGGGTTCTTCGTCAAGCCGACGGTGATTGTCGATGTCGATCAACAGCATGCGCTGGTGCAGGAAGAAATCTTCGGGCCGGTGCTGGTGGCGATTCCGTTCGATGACGAGGCCGATGCGCTGCGCATGGCCAATGAAAGCCCTTACGGTTTGGGCGCGAGCATCTGGTCGAACGACCTGGCGGCGGTGCACCGGATGATTCCGCGGATCAAGTCAGGGTCGGTGTGGGTCAACTGCCACAGTGCGCTGGACCCGGCGCTGCCGTTTGGCGGCTACAAGATGTCCGGCGTCGGGCGCGAGATGGGGTATGCGGCGATCGAGCATTACACCGAGTTGAAGTCGGTGTTGATCAAGTTGTAATGACTGGGCTCACGGCTCAGGGTTTGAAACCCTGGGCCAACAGCCACCCGCGAACGGCTCGCCCCTGCTCAAGCGTCAACCCCGCCAACACCTGATCCGCCGGCTCATCGCTTAACCGCCGCACCAGCGGCGCCAGCTCTATACCTTGCACATGCCAGATCCCCAGCGGCTGATCCGCCGTGATCACCACCTCGGCTTCATCGACAAAACCATCACGCAGCACCGGCATCCGCTCGATGCGCAGCGCGGCAAAATCCGCTGACGCATGGGCCACTTCCGCGTCCGGCCATTGTCGTCGTGCCTGCCAGAACGGCTGATCGAGCCAGCGCTGTTCATCGGCATAAAAGTCCCGGCCGATCCGCGCAAAGCGCAGGAACAACTGCTCCACACGCTGCTGGTGAAACCGTTGCGCCAGCGCCGCCCGCTCGGGTTTGCGCAACAGCGTGTTGATCACCAGCGGCGCCTGTAACGCCGAGGACAACGACTGAAAAATCCCGTTGCCCGACAGCGGGTCCACCGCCATCGCCGCATCGCCCACGCGAATCCAGTTATCACCGCAGACCTGTGGCGCAAGAATCGCGGTGCTGCTGCGAGCGTGCAGTTGCAACTCCGACTCCTGTCCACCGGCAAAAAACGCTTGAGCAAAATCCGAGGCCTGACGCCGCGCACGGCAGTAATCGAGCAACTGCGCCTTGCCCGGTAATTGGGCGCTGGCCACGTCCACCGTCCATTGCCAATAACATTGGCCATCGTCCCGTCGAGCCATCCACGCCCAACCGTCTTCAAGACTCTCCACGGCGCTGGCAGTCACGCCCGGCGTGCCTTGCCAGCGATTGAGCAGGCTGACCGCCTCCGGCCCGCGCAGACCTCTGCCGGACGCCGGTGCTTGCCGCCCACGGGCTTCCACCAGAAAATCCGCCGTCAGCCTCTGGCCGCCGTCGAGTTCCACCCGATGACCGTCCGCTGAGGAGTGAACATTCAGGACTCGCCCTTCAATCACCTCGACCCCGGCCAACCGCAGATCTTCGCGCAAGCCGCGATCAAAAGTGGGACGATCCAGCAGGAACTCGATGTTCTGCGCATGCTGCTGACCGTTCCACGCAACCTGCCTTTGGGACGGCAACGTGGCATTCGCCAAAGCATGATTCAACCCGGCACTTCGCAGCGCCTCCAGCACCCGTTGCGACACGCCTTCGAGCGCCGCAAACCGGCGCCACTCGCTGACCAGCGTCACGGCGTGACCCAGTCGTCGCAATCCCAATGCCACCGCCGCGCCAGCCGGTCCGGCACCGAGAATAAGGATCGACGTCATGGGCCGAAACGCCGTTCAGGGCCGCGATAACGAGCGTGCTGTTTCAGCCAATCGAGCACTTCAGCGTTGCTCGCCTGTGGATGCGCCAGCAGATAGCCGGCGATATGCCCGCTCAACGCGGCACACCCCAGACTGGCCCCGGACTGCCCCGGATAAGTACCGCGAACACACGCGGCAAAATCCGCCTGCGCACTGTCGAGCCATGACCACTGTTCATCGGTACAACGCGCATCGCCGGTCACCCGCAGCACCTGCGGATAACTGGCCGGAAACACCGCCGCACCTTGCGCCGGACTCGACGCACACAACAGAACCCCACGGGCTACCGCCGCTACGCAGGCTTCGCGCAACAGACTGCGATCCTGATGCAGGCCCAGACTCAGATTGATCAGCCGCACGTCCTGCGCCACCAGCCAGTCAATGGCCGCAGAAATCTGTAAGGCGCTGGTGACGCCGCGCTGATCGAACACCTGAGCCACGCAAATCCGAGCGGCCGGTGCCCGTCGGCTGATCGCTTCGATCACCGCACTGCCATGCCCGAGCGGATCGTCGCGCAAATCCGATTCGGCCAAGCCGTCCTCCAGCAACGAGAACCGTCGCCCGGCAATCACCTGCACCCGTTGCGCCGCCGAGTGTCCGCTGTCGACCACGCCGATACGCAATTCAGGCTTCATGCAGCACCGTTTTCGAAATGAGCACACCGTCGAGCAACTCGAAACGCAGATCGGCATCGGCCAGGGTCGACGGCCGGTGGCTGATGAGGATCCGTGTGCGCCCGGCAAACAAGCGGTCGATGGCTTCGATCACTTCGCGTTCGGTCGCCTCGTCCACTGCCGAGGTGGCTTCGTCG
This sequence comes from Pseudomonas fluorescens, assembly GCF_012974785.1. Lineage (GTDB taxonomy): Bacteria > Pseudomonadota > Gammaproteobacteria > Pseudomonadales > Pseudomonadaceae > Aquipseudomonas > Aquipseudomonas fluorescens_BT. Next base: position 4,289,364 of record NZ_CP027561.1, read on the forward strand.
AGCACCAGAATCAGCGGGTCCTGCAACAGCGCCCGGGCAATCGCGATGCGCTGTTTCTGCCCGCCGGACAATTGCTGACCGCGCTCTCCCAACGGGCTGTCGAGGCCTTCGGGCAACGACGTGATCAGGCTGTCGAGTTGCGCCAGCCGTGCGACTTCGGCGATAGCTTCGCGGCTGGCGTCCGGCACCGCGTAAGCCAGGTTGTCGGCGAGGCTGCCGCGAAACAGCACGATGTCCTGACTGACCACGGCGATGCGTCGACGCAGTTCGAACAGTTCCAGTTCGCGCAAATCCACTTCGCCAAGCAGCACCCGCCCGGACTGCGGATCGTGATGCCGTTGCAGCAGATCGATCAGCGTCGATTTGCCGACGCCGGAGCCGCCGCTCAAGGCGACTTTCAAACCGTGGGGAATCGTCGCCTCGATGCCGCTCAACGTACTTGGGCGGCCCGGATGGCTGAAATGCACCGCGTCGAAACGCAGCTCGCCCGAAGTCGGAAACGGTTTCGGCGTGGCCGGTGAAAACACCGTGGGTTCTTCGCCGCGCAACTCCATGACCCGACCTAGGCTGACGGTCATGCGCTGGATCGCCACGTACAAACCCAACAGGCTCTGCACAGGCCCGACCGCCATCCCCAGGTAGGTGGAAAACGCGATCAGGGCGCCGAGTTGCCAGGTGCCCTGCACCACCCAATAACCGCCAATCAGAAACGCGCAGGCGCGGGACAGCGAGGTCAACGTGCCCGGCACGGCCTGGGTGAAAAATTCGGTGACCTGCAGTCGCAGCAACTGGTTCATGTAACCCTGCCCGAGGCTTTCCAGACGCCGCGCTTCACGCTGCTGCTGGCCGGCGGACTGGATGAACTTCATCACCGGCAGGGTCTCGACCATGAACGACGACATGTCCGCCGAACGCTCGCGCAACTGTCGCACATCGCGCTCGACCTTACGCCGCATCCAGCGCAGCCACAGCACGTCGAGCGGGATCAGCACCAGCGCCAGCAACGACAGTTTCCACGACAAGGTGAACAACATCGCAATCGCAACCACCAGGCCGATCACGCTCGATACCGCCGAGAACAACGAGTCCACGGCGAAGCGCTGAATCTCGGCCACATCGCCGTCGAGCCGCGACATCAGATCGCCGATCCGCCGCTGCCCATAGAAGCTTGGCGACAGTTTCTGCAAATGCCGATAAAGGTCGTCGCGCAGGGCAAACAGAATCCGCCCGGACAGCCGCGTGTGCAGATAGCGGTTGATCCCCGACAATGCGGTGCCGAGCAGCCCGGCGATGATCATCAGCACCGCGATCAGCACCAGCATCGGGAAATTGCGCGCCAGCAACCCGTCGTCGATCAGCAGTTTGACCAGCCACGGCTGCACCAGCACCAGCAGCGACGCGCACACCGACAGACCAAGCAGGCCGGCAATCGCCAGCCGCTGCGGCCGCACGAAACCGTACAACCAGCGCAGCGCCGCTTGCAGCGCGGCGGGGTTCTGGCTGTCGATCAGCCGCACGAACAGGCGCTGCATCACGAGCGCAACTGTTTGAGTTTGCGGTACAGGGTCGCACGACTGATGCCAAGGGCGTCGGCGGCGGCCGAGACGTTGCCCTGATGGGTGTCGAGGGACTGGCGGATCATCTCCAGTTCGTGCTCGCGAATGCTGCCGGTCTGGGGTTTCTCGGTGGCGGAGAGTTCGTCAAGCATGCTGTCGGGCAGGTGATCGAGGGTCAGCACGGTTTCACCGGGCTCGCGCATGGCCAGCGCGGTGCGCAGGACCATTTCCAGTTGGCGGATGTTGCCCGGCCAGTGGTAACCCGCGAGCAGGCGATTGAGGTCGTCGTGCAGCACGGCGTTCGGGGCGTCGAGTTTGCCCAGCAGCCGAGCGACCAGCGCGCTGAAGTCCTCGCGCTCGCGAAGGGCCGGGAGCATCACGCTGATGCCGTTGACCCGGTAGAACAGGTCTTCGCGAAATTGCTTGTCCTCGACCTGACGCTTGAGATCGCGGTGGGTGGCGCAGATCAGCGCGACGTCGATGTCTTGCTCTTCCCCCGCCCCCAGCGGCGCAACCTTGCGATCCTGCAAAACGCGAAGCAAACGCGCCTGCAGGGCCAGCGGCATGTCGCCGATTTCATCAAGGAACAACGTGCCGCCATGGGCCTGCTGCAGCCGCCCGATCATGCCGCCCCGACGCGATCCGGTGAACGCGCCTTCACGGTAGCCGAACAGCTCCGACTCGATCAGGCCTTCGGGAATCGCTGCACAGTTCACGGCCACAAACGGTTTGTCGCTGCGACTGCCGGCCAGGTGCAGAGCGCGGGCGATCACTTCTTTACCGGTGCCGGTTTCGCCGAGCAGCAGCACCGGCAGTTCATTGGCCAGGCCTTGGCGGGCCATGCGCAGGGCTCGGGCGTAGCGGGCGTTGTTGCCGGCCAGTGCTTCCAGATCCGGTTGCGCCTTGGCGGTTTTCGCCACGCTGCGCGGCGGGCCGCCGAGGTTGACCGAGCGCGCCGGGGCTCGCAGGGTCTTGTAGAAAAACTCGCCCTTGGCGGTTTGCACACTGCCGACGCCACCCTGTTGCAGACGGGTCAGCAACTGCACGCCATCGACCCCGAGGAATTCCTCACAGCGCTTGCCGACCAATGCCGAACGCTCGGCCCGCAGCAACTGACAGGCCTGGGCGCTGACCGCCAGAATTTGCCCGCCGAGACTGACCGCCAACAAGCCTTGCCACGGTGATTCCAGATACTGCCGGCGACTGTGGAAGGCGAGGACAATCTGATCGGGAAAACTGTTGTTGAACACCCGGCTCTCGATCTGGCTGACCGCCATGCTCAGCAGCGCGGTGCTGTCGTGGACGCGGCCGAGCGGGCCTTCGCGGGTCAGGTCGAGGACGCCGAGAATTTCGCCCTGCGGGCAATGAATCGGCACCGAGGTGCAGGAAAAATCGGTGAGGCGGTCGAGGTAGTGTTCGCCGCAATCGATCAGGGTCGGCCGCGCTTCCACCAGCGCCGTGCCGAGGGCGTTGGTGCCACGGGCGGCTTCGCTCCAGCAGGCACCGAGGGTAATGTCCTGCAGGCCGCTGCCCTTGAGCCGGTCGGCACGCCCTTCGACGGCGAGGATAGTGGCGTCGGAATTGGCGAGGATGATCAGGCCTTCCTTGCCCTGACGTTCGGCCAGGTAATCGATGGTCGGTATCGCCGCATCGATCAGCAGGCGGTTGCTCGCCAGCAACACCTCGAGACTCGCGCTCGACTCCAGCGTCAGCTCATGTTTGCCATTGAAATGCACGCCGTGGCTCAGGCTGCGCCGCCACGAAGCATCGATCTCGGCACGCAACACGCCATCCGGGACTTGCCCTTCGAGATGGAGTTTTTCCCTGGCCAGCCGGGCTTCGTGGTGAGACTTGGGATCGGTTGTTTTTATAAGAGTCATCAAGCGCTCCGGAGCGGTCCGCTTTGCGCTTCTTTACTTCAGCGCCCTGACGCCAATGTTTACGTTAACGTCAGGGCGATGGCAAGCACCACAGGGCGCTTCGGCAGGTGGATTGCCTCAGCGCTGCCACACCTCGGCATTCACGAAAAATGCCCGGGCGTTGTCTTCGAGACTTTCCAGGTGATAACCGCCCTCCTGCACGATCAGGCATGGCAGGCCCAGGCGACGGATCCGTTCGCCCAAAACCGCAAAGCCTTCACGGGTCACGGCGACTTTGCTTTGCGGGTCCAGCTCGTAAATGTCGAACCCCAGCGACAGCACCAGCACCTCGGCGCCGAATTCGCGCACCGCGTTCAATGCGACGTCCAGTTGCCCGAGGAAATCCGCTTCGCTTGAACCATGGGCCATCGGCAGGTTGAGGTTGAAGCCCTCCCCCGCGCCGCTGCCGCGTTCGTCGGCGAACCCGGCGACGCCCGGATAGAAGTTGGTCGGATCGCCATGCACCGAGACGTAGAGCACATCATCGCGGTCGTAGAAAATTTCCTGGATGCCCTGCCCGTGGTGCATGTCGGTGTCGAGCACGGCGACTTTTTCAAACTTGTCGCGCAATACCTGCGCCGCCACCGCTGCGTTGTTCACGTAGCAGAAACCGCCTGCCGCCTCGGCCCGGGCGTGATGCCCCGGCGGACGGCACAAGGCGTAGGCGGCCGGCTCGCCATCGATCAGCGCCTGAGCCCCGGCCACTGCGCTTTGCGCCGACCAGTAGGCCGAGCGCCAGGTCTGCTCGCCGACCGGGCAACTGCCGTCCGCCAGATAGCGCGCCGCCTGGGCAAGAATGCCGCGCAAGGCGTTGGGCTCGCGGACGAAAATGTTCGACATCACCTCGTCGCCCCAGTCTTCGGGGATTTCCTTCCAGCGCGCGTGGGCTTCCTGAAGGAACGTCAGATACGGCGCACCGTGTACCGCCAGCAACGGCGCGAGGCCGGCATCGACGGGTTGCTCGACACTGAAGCCCAAACCGTGGGCGGCCTGCACCAGACGCTGCGCACGCTCGGGGACTTCCTGCGGCGTACGCATCTGCCCGCGCGAGTAATAGCTGCGTGGATGGTGGAGCAACTGTTCGGGGTGGAAAAAACTGCGCATGGTTCAGGCTCCCTGTTCGATTCGACCGGCGCGAGCCAGCACGGCGTTAAGCAATACATCGGTGCCCTGCTTCACATCTTCGGGCAGCACGTCTTCGGCTTCGTTGTGGCTCAGGCCGCCAACGCACGGAATGAACACCATCGCCGTCGGGCAGTAACGCGCCAAGTGGATCGCGTCATGCCCGGCGCCGCTGACAATCGACTGCTGAGCGTAGCCCAGCGCATCCACCGCCTCTTGCACCGCCGCCACGCATTCGGCGTCGAACGGTGTGGCCGGGCTGATCCAGTGCGGAGTGATCGTCAGGTTCAGGCCTCGCCCATCGGCAATCGCCTGCAACCGGGCGCGGACTTGTTGCTCCATGGCGGCAATGGCGTCGTCGCGGTGATGACGCAGATCGACGGTGAAATTCACCAGCCCCGGAATGGTGTTGCGCGAGGACTTGTTGATGTTCAATTCGCCAACCGTGGTCAGGCCTTCGGGGGCAAAATCTGCGGCCAGACCTTCAATCGCCTGAATCATCCGCGCCACGCCGTACAAGGCGTCTTTGCGCAGCGGCATCGGCGTGGTGCCGGCGTGGGCGGCCATGCCTTCCACGCGCACATCGAGCCAGCGGATCGCCTGACCGCCCGTGACTACGCCGATGCTTTTGGCGTTGTCTTCGAGGATCGGGCCTTGCTCGATATGCGCCTCAAAATACGCATCCACCGCACCGCCCAACGGACGTTCACCGGCGTAACCGGTACGCTGCAAAGCCTCGGCAACGCTCACGCCATCGATATCGCGCACCGCCAGCGCGGCGTTCAGTTCCATGATCCCGGTGAACACCGCCGAACCGAACATGGCCGGGGTGAAGCGCGCACCTTCTTCGTTGGTCCACACCGCCACCTCCAGCGGTTTGCGGGTCTGGATGTTCTGGTCATTGAGGCAACGCACCACTTCCAGTCCGGCGAGCACACCGTAGACACCATCGAATCGCCCGCCCTCGGGCTGGGTGTCGAGGTGGCTGCCCATCATCACCGGCGCAGCGTCCGGATCGGTGCCGGCGCGACGGGCGAACAGGTTGCCGATGGCGTCCACGCTCAGGGTCATGCCGGCTTCGCGGCACCAGTGCGCAAACAGTTCGCGACCGGCCTTGTCTTCGTCGCTCAAAGCCAGACGGCAGCTGCCGCCTCGGGCTGTCGCACCGATTTCGGCCATGGCCATCAGGCTCGCCCACAGGCGCTGGCCATTGATTTTCAACATGAGGTTCTCCTGACATTCCGGGTTAGGCATTGGCCATTTCCGCACGATGGGCGCTGGCATGACGACGGGCGAGGGACAGCACGCAAACCAGCGAAATGCCGGCGATCAGGCTGTAGAAAACCGCCATCGGCCACCACTGCCCGGTGAACTTGTGTGCGAGCATCGTGCCGATCAGCGGCGTCAGCCCACCGGCCACCGCGCCGCAGATCTGATAGGTCAGGGAGATCGCGGTGTAGCGCACGCGGGTCTCGAACATGCCGCTGACGTAGCCGGCAATCACCGCGTAGAACGAGGCCATGCACACCACCGCCAGCGCGATGCCGAGGATGATCAGCGGCGCCTGGGCCGAACTCACCAGCACGAACATCGGATACGGTGAGGCCATCGCCAGCAGCGACACCAGGCACAGGAAACGCGTCGCGCCGATCTTCTGTGCCGTCCACGCAGCCAGCGGCTGAATGCAGAACTGGATGATCGCGACGAAGAACAGGCATTCGAGAATCAGCGAACGCGGCAGCGCCAGTTGCTGAGTGGTGTAGGCGATCATGAAGGTGTTGGTGAAATACACCCCGGCGATGCCCAGGGTGTTGGCGCCGATGCACAGCAACAGCGGCCGCCACGCGGTGCGCAGAACCTCCATTACCGGCGCCTGCTCTTTCTTGATTTGCTTGCTGGCCTGCTCGCGGCTGGCGAGGAATTCCGGCGACTCGTTCACGCCCAAGCGAATCGCCAGGCCCACCAGCAGCAACAGCGCACTGGCGAGGAACGGCAGGCGCCAGCCCCAGCTCATCAAATCTTCTTCCGGCAGACGGGTCACCGCGCTGAAGGCCAACAGCGACAGGATCAAACCCGCCGGGCTGCCCAGTTGCGCGAACGAAGCGAAGAAATTGCGCTGGCCCTTCGGCGCATGCTCACCGGCCATCAACACCGCCCCGCCCCACTCGCCACCGACGGCGATGCCCTGGACGATGCGCAGCACAATCAGCAGCACCGGTGCCGCCACGCCGATCTGCGCGTAGGTTGGCAACAGACCGATGCACACCGTGACCACGCCCATCATCAACAGCGTGATGACCAGCGATTTCTTGCGGCCGATACGATCGCCGATGTGGCCGAAGATGATCCCGCCCAATGGCCGGGCAAAGAAGCCCACGGCGAAGGTGCCGAACGCGGCCATGGTGCTGAACAACGGATCGTCGGAGGGAAAGAACAGCGCGCCGAACACCAGCGCGGCGGCGGTGGCGTAGATGTAAAAGTCGTACCACTCGATCATCGTGCCGATGAAGGCTGCGGCCGCCGCACGGCGCGGCTGGTTCGAAGCGTGGGGCTTCATGGGGTCGGGCTCCTTTGATTGTTTTTCTGGCAGGAGGAAAACGTAAATCCGAGGCGCTCTGGCGGCGCCTGTCGTGGGGTGATTTATCGTTCCGGGGCTATGATCAGTCAATTTTCTATTTATTATTCCGAGTATTACTTCACCTTATAATCGAGAGCCGCCATGGCCGAACGCGATGTGCAACGCCTGCTCAACGACCGCCTCGACTGGAACCTGTTGCGCACCTTCCGGGTAATCGGCCAGGAGCTGAGCATCAGCCGCGCCGCCGCGCGTCTGCACCTGACGCAACCGGCGGTGAGCCAGGCGCTCAAGCGTCTTGAAGAACAACTGGGCCGCCAGTTGATCGCCCGACGCGGCCCGCGCTTTGCCCTCACCGAAGTTGGCGAGCAGATCTTCGAACTGGCCGGCGAGATCTATGGGCAGATGTCCCAGGTCAGCAGTCTGCTGGAACAACCGGCCGACGAAGTGATCGGCAAGGTCAGGTTGCTGATCATCAGCCGGATCTTTTCCGAGCGTTTCGATGACTTCCTTGCAGACTTCCATCGCCAATATCCAAGGGTTGATCTGGAGGTCGATGTGATGCGCAGTTCGGACATCGTCAGCGCCCTTCAGGAGAAAACCGCGACCCTCGGTCTGAGTCTCAATCGCCGCCCGCAACCGCGTCTGGAACAGCGTCTGTTCCTGCGTCAACGCTATGCGTTCTTCTGTGGCAAACACCACGCGCTGTTCGGCCGGCAGGACATCGGCGAAGGCGATTTGCAGCGGGAAAACTTCGTCAGTTTCACCAGCGACCAGATTGGCGGGATGCTCTCGCCACTGACGATTTTTCGCGATCAACAGGGTTTCAGCGGACGCATCGTTGCGTCATCGCCGAGCCTGGAAGAAGTGCGCCGCCTGGTGATCGCCGGATTTGGAATTGGTTGTTTGCCGGAACACGTTGTGGCGGCGGACGTCGAGGCCGGATTGCTCTGGCGCCTGCCGCCCCACGAAGGAATTGCCGATGTCGACATTCATCTGTTGTGGAACCGCGACCAGCGCATGAGCCGCGCCGAGACGCTGTTCATCGAACGTTTGCAGGCCTGTCTGGCGGATCAGTAACCGAGCAGTCGATCCGCGCTGTTGAGCAGCGGTTCACCGGCATTCAGACGGCGAAAGTTCTCGGCGATCTGCTCGGCGATGCAATCGTGGGAGGCCGCCGAAGCCATATGTGGGGTGATGGTCACGCCCGGGGTTTTCCACAGAGAATGGCTGGCGGGCAGCGGCTCCTGTTCGAAAACATCGAGCAGTGCCCCGCGCAGTTTTCCACGGGCCAGTGCCTGCTGCAGATCCTCGATATTCAGATGCCCGCCGCGACCGACGTTGACCAGTGCCGCGCCGTTGGCCAGACGTTCGAAGGTCTGGCGATTGAGGATGCCACGAGTCTCGTGAGTCAGCGGCAACAGATTGATCAGCAATTCCACGCCGTCGAGGAAGGGGTCGAAGGCGTCAGAGCCGGCGAAGGCCTGCACACCTGGCAGATCTTTGCTGCTGCGCGCCCAACCCCGCACCTCGTAACCGGCGCTGGCCAGGTCCTGGGCAATCGCGCTGCCGAGCGAGCCGAGGCCCATCACACCGATCCTGAATTCATGTGCAGGGCGTTGCAGAGGCCGCTCCCAATGCTGTTGGCGCTGTTGCTCAAACACTTGATCGAAGCCGCGATGAAAGTGAATCACCGCCCAGCGCACGTACTCGTTCATGCCTTGACGGTGGCCGGGATCGACCACGCGGCACACCGGCAGATCCGGGCATGAAGGATCGTGTTCCAGATGATCGATCCCGGCGGCCACCGAGTGAACCACCTGCAGATTGGGCAACGCGGCAAGGCTGCCCGGCAGCGGAAACCAGCACGCCGCGATCTGCGCATCCGCCGCCCGGGGATCGTCGGCCAGTACCGCCGAGAGCTGCGGCGCACAACGGGCGAACGCTTCCTGCAATTGTTTGAGCAACAGCATGTCGCGGGACATCAGTGCAACGGTGTTCATGAGAGATAAGACTCGCGCTGGGATTCGATCAGGGTCAGTGCGGCCTCCCAGGCCAGGTCGATGATGTTGTCCTGTTCATCGCGGTCGAACTGTTCGGCGGTGTGGGCGCAGACTTCCGGCGACGGGAAATGCAGCTCGCAACCGCCTGCCAGCGCCTGCACTTGCGCCTGGCAGGCGCGCTCCAGGAAGTGGATTTCCTGGAATGCCTGGGCCACGCCGGAACCGCCAACCAGCAAGCCGTGATTGCGCAGGATCATCGCCCGGTGCGGGCCAAGGTCGGCGATTAAACGCTCGCGCTCATCCAGCGACAGCGCGATGCCTTCATAGGTGTGGTAAGCGAGTTTTCCATAGAACTTCAGCGCGTGTTGACTGATCGGCAGCAGGCCCTGTTTCTGCGCGGCGACGGCCATGCCGGCAGCGGTGTGGGTGTGGATCACGCAGTTCAGATCCGGGCGCGCCATGTGGACCGCCGAGTGGATCACGAACCCGGCAGCATTGACCCGATGCCCGGCGTATTCAGGGTCGACGATGCGCCCGTCCTGATCAATGCGCACCAGATCGGAAGCGCGCATGCGGTCGAAAATCACGCCATAGCGGTTGATCAGGAAATGATGCTCAGGCCCGGGAATTCGCAGGGTGATGTGGGTGTCGATCAGGTCGGTCATGCGAAAGTGCGCGATCAAGCGATACAGCGCGGCGAGCTCGCAACGGGCTTGCCATTCGATCGGGTCAATGTGGGCGGGCTTACTCACGAATACACCTCTTTGTTGGTATGAAGGACGACCGGGTTGGCCCGCAGACGCGCGAGGCCGCAGACACCGATCAACGACAGGGCCGACAGCAGCGTGAAGAACACCGCCAGCGGCAGCCATTGCCCGGAAAACTTGCTGGCCAGCAGCGTGCCGATCAGCGGCGTGGTGCCGCCGGCCAGCGCGCAGCTCAACTGGTAGGCGATGGAAATACCCGAATAGCGCAGGTGTACCGGGAAGGCCTGGGTCATGTACCCGGCGATTACCGCGTACAGCGCCGAGAGAATCACCACCGCGACGGCGATGCCAAGTGTCATCAACAAGATGTTCTGGGTACCGACCAGCAGGAACATCGGATACGGCGTGACCATGCACAGCAAGGCGACCAGCATCAGGAACCGTCCTTCGCCAATGCGCTCGGCCAGCAGCGCCGACAACGGTTGCGAGAGCAATTGAATGACCGTCACCAGGAACAGGCAGTCGAGAATGGTCGACCGCGCAATGCCCTGATATTGGGTGACGTAGGTGATCATGAAAGTGTTGGTGAAGAAGAATCCGGCCGAGCCGATAGTGACGGCGGCGGCCGCGAACAGAATCTGCCGCCAGCACTGACGGATCACGTCTTTCACCGGGTATCTGGCGGTTTCATGGTTGTCCCTGGCCTTGGCGAACTCAGGCGATTCGTGCACACCGGAACGGATCATCAGCCCAACCATCATCAGCACGCCACTGGCAAGAAAAGGCAGACGCCAACCCCAGGCGAGGAAGTCTTCTGGCGACAGTGAAGTGACCAGACGGAACGCGATCAATGCCAGCAGCAAACCCGCCGGACTGCCAAGTTGCGCAAACGAGGCATAGAAGGTTTTGCGCTTGACCGGCGCGTGTTCGCTGGCCATCAACACCGCCCCGCCCCACTCGCCACCGACGGAGATGCCCTGGATCAAGCGCAACACGATCAACCCGATGGGCGCCCAGATGCCGACGCTGGCGTAGCTCGGCAATAGACCAATACCCGCCGTGGCCAGGCCCATCAGCACCATGGTCACCAGCAGCATTTTCTTGCGACCGAGACGATCGCCCAAATGACCGAACACCATCCCGGCCATCGGGCGGGCGATGAAGCCGACAGCGAAACTGCCGAACGCGGCGAGTGTGCTGGTCACCGGATCGCTGCTGGGAAAGAACACTTGCCCGAGCACCAGCGCGGCGGCGGTGGCGTAGATGTAGAAATCGTAGAACTCGATGGTCGTGCCAATGAAGGCAGCGGCCGCGGCGCGACGCGGCTGAGCGGTGGTGTGCATGCAAGAACCCTGTGTATTTATAGTTTTGGGCAGGTGTCGAGGCGGCTGACGGTCGCGCTCTGTGGCGCTTGTGGGCTTTATCGCTTCCATGACAGGATTAGTCAATTTTCAAAAACTTATCTTTACTATTAGCGTGGCTACTACATGACTTCCTCCGCGAATCCCTGGATCGGCCGGCGTTTTCTCAACGACCGTCTCGACTGGAACCTGCTGCGCACTTATCTGGTGATCGGGCAGGAAGGCAGCATGAGCCGTGCTGCTGCGCGATTGCACATCACGCAGTCGGCGGTCAGTCAGGCGTTGAAACGTCTCGAGGAACAACTGGATTGTGTGTTGATTGCCCGCAGCGGGCGGCGCTTTGATCTGACGGAAACCGGGGAAGAAGTCCTGCGGATTGCGGCGGATATCTACGGCGATATTTCCCGTTTGAGCACCGTGGTCGAGAACCGTCATGACGACGTGGTGGGCAAGATTCGCATCCTCACTGTCAGTGGCGTCCAGGCGCGGCATTACGATGAGTTTCTTGCGGACTTCCACGAGACTCATCCAAAAATCGAGCTGGAAGTCGAAGTGATGGGCAGCTCGAACATCATCAGTTCATTGCTGCAAAAGACCGCCACTGTGGGAGTGGGATTGTGTCGTCTACCGCAGCCGAGGCTGGAGCAACGGGTATTGTTTCGTGAGCGCTATGCGTACTTTTGCGGGCAGCGGCATCGACTGTTCGGGCAGCAGAATCTGACGCTGGAACAGCTTGCCGCGGAGAACTTTGTCAGCTTCACCAGCGATCAGCTTGGCGGCAATCTTTCGCCGTTGACCCTGTTTCGTGACCAGCAGGGCTTTACCGGAAAGATCGTCGCCTCCTCCACCAGCTTCGAGGAAATTTATCGTCTGATCTGTGCAGGGTTCGGCATTGGCTGTCTGCCGACTCACCTGGTAAGACGGGATGTCGAGCAGGGTCTGCTGTGGCGCTTGCCGCCGGAGGACGGGGTGGTGGATTTCGATATCCAGTTGTTGTGGAATCGCGAACAGAAGATGACTCAGGCGGAAACCGTGTTCCTCGACAGCTTCCAGCACATGCTCAGCTTGCGTGAGCCTGTGCTGTGAAGCTGCTGTGGCTTACACGTGGGGATCGCCCGGCGGCTTGGTTGGCGCGGCATACTGTGGTTTGAGGTGGCCGTCCTGATCGAGTAACCAGGCGTCCATGATCTGCCGAACCACCGGACCTGCGACTCGACCACCCGCTTCACCGTTCTCGATCATCACAGAGATTGCGATCTTCGGATGCTCGGCCGGGGCAAACCCGACGAACAAGGCGTTGTCACGATGGCGTTCGAGGGTTTTCTCGCGGTTGTAGCGCTCACCCTGCTTGATCGCCACCACCTGCGCCGTACCACTCTTGCCGGCGATACGGTATTGCGCGCCGGCGGCAGCGGCACGGGCGATACCACGGGCGTCGTGCATCACCATCTGCATGCCGTGGTTGACCTGATCCCAGTCCCGCGGATCCTTGAGCAGGATATTCGGCATCGGGTGTTCGTCCACCGGGGCAACACCGTCGACGGTCTTGGCCAGGTGCGGACGGTTCCAGACACCCTTGTTGGCAATCAGCGCAGTGGCCTGAGCCAGTTGCAGCGGCGTGACCTGCATGTAGCCCTGACCGATACCGAGGATCACCGTCTCACCGGGGAACCAGGCCTGACGCCGGGTGGCGCGCTTCCAGGCCTGGGACGGCATCAGGCCCGGAGACTCTTCGAACATGTCGAGCGAGACTTTCTCGCCAAGACCGAACATCGCCATGTAATCGTGCAGACGATCGATGCCAAGCTTGTGCGCCAGGTCGTAGAAGTAGGTGTCGTTGGAGCGCATGATCGCCGCGTCCATGTCCACCCAGCCGTCGCCGCTGTGGTTCCAGTTGCGATACTTGTGGTCGAAGTCAGGCAGTTGGTAGTAGCCGGGGTCGAAGACTCGGGTTTGTGGCGTGACCACACCGGTGTCGAGGCCAGCGATGGCCACTTCCGGCTTGATCGTCGAACCGGGCGCGTATAGGCCGCGCAATACGCGGTTGAACAGCGGGCGGTCGATGGAATCACGCAGCGCGGAATATTCCTTGGAACTGATACCAGTCACAAACAGGTTGGGGTCGAAGCTCGGATTGCTGACCATGGCCAGCACTTCACCGGTCGAAGGATCCAGTGCAACCACTGAGCCGCGACGGTCGCCCAATGCGGCTTCGGCGGCTTCCTGGAGCTTGACGTCGAGGCTCAGGACGATGTTTTTGCCTGGTATCGGATCGGTGTGTTTCAGCACGCGCAGTACGCGGCCCTGAGCATTGGTCTCCACTTCCTCGTAACCGACATGGCCGTGCAGTTGCGCTTCGTAGAAACGCTCCACGCCCGTCTTGCCGATGGATTGCGTGCCCCGGTACTCGACGGAGTCGAGCGTCTTGGATTCTTTTTCGTTGATGCGACCGACATAGCCGATGGAGTGTGCGAAGTGCGCACCAAGCGGATAGTTGCGGATGAACTGCGGTTCGACATCAAGGCCCGGCAAACGGAACTCGTTGACGGCGAGTACGGCGATCTGTTCTTCCGTCAGCTCATAGAACAGCGTTACCGGCGTAAACGGATGGCGCGACTGCTTCATCGCCTTGTCGAAAACCGTGCGGTCCTCTGCGGGCAGATGCAGGAGGCTGATGACCTCGTCCAGCTCCTCATTGACGTTGGTAGCACGTTCGCGGGTGATCGTCAGGTTGTAGCTCGGGCGGTTATCAGCCAGCAGCACGCCGTTGCGGTCGTAGATCAGCCCTCTCGTGGGCGGGATCGGCAAGACATGGACGCGGTTGTTTTCAGAGATAGTCGAGTGGTAGTCGAACTCCACCACTTGCAGGATGTACAGGCGAACCACCAGCGCACAGCTGATCGCAAAGACGAACAAAGCACAGGCGATCAACCGCTTGTTGACCAGGCGCGTCTCTTTTTCGTGATCCTTGATGGGTATGGGTTCAGGCATTTCTGCAGCAACTCTTTGACAAAAATGAGCGCCGATCCTTGAGCGTGACATCAGTCCGTTAAAAAACGAGCTGCACCATACCAAAAACCGGCCGGCCATTTCAGAGGGATTTCCCCAATGGTTACCATCGCGACACTCGCCCCCTCGCATCGAGCACTTTCCTGCGGGCAAAACAAAACCCCAACTGCTTTCGCAATTGGGGTTTCGGAATTTAATCTTGACGATGACCTACTCTCACATGGGGAAACCCCACACTACCATCGGCGATGCATCGTTTCACTTCTGAGTTCGGGATGGGATCAGGTGGTTCCAACGCTCTATGGTCGTCAAGAAATTCGGGTACTGACTCGTGACCGGACGGCCTCGCTTCAGCAAATTGGGTATGGGATAGTTTTCGGTGCTTTGTGATCGTCGAACTTTCGGTTCGTTTCGTCTTCACACACCGCAATCTGGTTGCTCTGGTTTAGAGAGCCGACGCAAATTGCTTGGGTGTTATATGGTCAAGCCTCACGGGCAATTAGTATTGGTTAGCTCAACGCCTCACAGCGCTTACACACCCAACCTATCAACGTCGTAGTCTTCGACGGCCCTTCAGGGAACTCAAGGTTCCAGTGAGATCTCATCTTGAGGCAAGTTTCCCGCTTAGATGCTTTCAGCGGTTATCTTTTCCGAACATAGCTACCCGGCAATGCCACTGGCGTGACAACCGGAACACCAGAGGTTCGTCCACTCCGGTCCTCTCGTACTAGGAGCAGCCCCTCTCAAATCTCAAACGTCCACGGCAGATAGGGACCGAACTGTCTCACGACGTTCTAAACCCAGCTCGCGTACCACTTTAAATGGCGAACAGCCATACCCTTGGGACCGGCTTCAGCCCCAGGATGTGATGAGCCGACATCGAGGTGCCAAACACCGCCGTCGATATGAACTCTTGGGCGGTATCAGCCTGTTATCCCCGGAGTACCTTTTATCCGTTGAGCGATGGCCCTTCCATACAGAACCACCGGATCACTAAGACCTACTTTCGTACCTGCTCGACGTGTCTGTCTCGCAGTCAAGCGCGCTTTTGCCTTTATACTCTACGACCGATTTCCGACCGGTCTGAGCGCACCTTCGTACTCCTCCGTTACTCTTTAGGAGGAGACCGCCCCAGTCAAACTACCCACCATACACTGTCCTCGATCCGGATAACGGACCTGAGTTAGAACCTCAAAGTTGCCAGGGTGGTATTTCAAGGATGGCTCCACGCGAACTGGCGTCCACGCTTCAAAGCCTCCCACCTATCCTACACAAGCAAATTCAAAGTCCAGTGCAAAGCTATAGTAAAGGTTCACGGGGTCTTTCCGTCTAGCCGCGGATACACTGCATCTTCACAGCGATTTCAATTTCACTGAGTCTCGGGTGGAGACAGCGCCGCCATCGTTACGCCATTCGTGCAGGTCGGAACTTACCCGACAAGGAATTTCGCTACCTTAGGACCGTTATAGTTACGGCCGCCGTTTACCGGGGCTTCGATCAAGAGCTTCGCGTTAGCTAACCCCATCAATTAACCTTCCGGCACCGGGCAGGCGTCACACCCTATACGTCCACTTTCGTGTTTGCAGAGTGCTGTGTTTTTAATAAACAGTCGCAGCGGCCTGGTATCTTCGACCGGCATGAGCTTACGGAGCAAGTCCTTCACCCTCACCGGCGCACCTTCTCCCGAAGTTACGGTGCCATTTTGCCTAGTTCCTTCACCCGAGTTCTCTCAAGCGCCTTGGTATTCTCTACCCAACCACCTGTGTCGGTTTGGGGTACGGTTCCTGGTTATCTGAAGCTTAGAAGCTTTTCTTGGAAGCATGGCATCAACCACTTCGTGTTCTAAAAGAACACTCGTCATCAGCTCTCGGCCTTAAGATCCCGGATTTACCTAAGATCTCAGCCTACCACCTTAAACTTGGACAACCAACGCCAAGCTGGCCTAGCCTTCTCCGTCCCTCCATCGCAATAACCAGAAGTACAGGAATATTAACCTGTTTTCCATCGACTACGCTTTTCAGCCTCGCCTTAGGGACCGACTAACCCTGCGTCGATTAACGTTGCGCAGGAAACCTTGGTCTTTCGGCGTGGGTGTTTTTCACACCCATTGTCGTTACTCATGTCAGCATTCGCACTTCTGATACCTCCAGCAAGCTTCTCAACTCACCTTCACAGGCTTACAGAACGCTCCTCTACCGCATCACTTACGTGATACCCGTAGCTTCGGTGTATGGTTTGAGCCCCGTTACATCTTCCGCGCAGGCCGACTCGACTAGTGAGCTATTACGCTTTCTTTAAAGGGTGGCTGCTTCTAAGCCAACCTCCTAGCTGTCTAAGCCTTCCCACATCGTTTCCCACTTAACCATAACTTTGGGACCTTAGCTGACGGTCTGGGTTGTTTCCCTTTTCACGACGGACGTTAGCACCCGCCGTGTGTCTCCCATGCTCGGCACTTGTAGGTATTCGGAGTTTGCATCGGTTTGGTAAGTCGGGATGACCCCCTAGCCGAAACAGTGCTCTACCCCCTACAGTGATACATGAGGCGCTACCTAAATAGCTTTCGAGGAGAACCAGCTATCTCCGAGCTTGATTAGCCTTTCACTCCGATCCACAGGTCATCCGCTAACTTTTCAACGGTAGTCGGTTCGGTCCTCCAGTCAGTGTTACCTAACCTTCAACCTGCCCATGGATAGATCGCCCGGTTTCGGGTCTATTCCCAGCGACTAGACGCCCTATTAAGACTCGCTTTCGCTACGCCTCCCCTATTCGGTTAAGCTCGCCACTGAAAATAAGTCGCTGACCCATTATACAAAAGGTACGCAGTCACAGAACAAAGTCTGCTCCCACTGCTTGTACGCATACGGTTTCAGGATCTATTTCACTCCCTCTCCGGGTTCTTTTCGCCTTTCCCTCACGGTACTAGTTCACTATCGGTCAGTCAGTAGTATTTAGCCTTGGAGGATGGTCCCCCATATTCAGACAAAGTTTCTCGTGCTCCGTCCTACTCGATTTCATGACCAAGAGATTTTCGCGTACAGGGCTATCACCCACTATGGCCGCACTTTCCAGAGCGTTCCGCTAATCTCAAAGCCACTTAAGGGCTAGTCCCCGTTCGCTCGCCACTACTAAGGGAATCTCGGTTGATTTCTTTTCCTCAGGGTACTTAGATGTTTCAGTTCCCCTGGTTCGCCTCTTGCACCTATGTATTCAGTACAAGATAACCATCTTGTGATGGCTGGGTTCCCCCATTCAGACATCTCCGGATCAAAGTCTGTTTGCCGACTCCCGAAGCTTTTCGCAGGCTACCACGTCTTTCATCGCCTCTGACTGCCAAGGCATCCACCGTATGCGCTTCTTCACTTGACCATATAACCCCAAGCAATCTGGTTATACTGTGAAGACGACATTCGCCGAAAATTCGAATTTCTCAATTAAGAGAACTCACAAATTTTACCTTAGCCTGATCCGTTACCAGTGAAAGTAACGTTCAGTCTATCTTTCTATCACATACCCAAATTTTTAAAGAACGATCCAGTCAAAGACTAGAAATCAACATTCATCATCACACTGATGGAATGCTCATTTCTAAGCTTTCAAACTTCAGAAGCAGTAGTGGTGGAGCCAAGCGGGATCGAACCGCTGACCTCCTGCGTGCAAGGCAGGCGCTCTCCCAGCTGAGCTATGGCCCCGTATTTCTACAGGCGTTTCCCACACAAAATTGGTGGGTCTGGGCAGATTCGAACTGCCGACCTCACCCTTATCAGGGGTGCGCTCTAACCAACTGAGCTACAGACCCAATTTCGGGCTGCTTCTATCGTCTTCTTCAATGAATCAAGCAATTCGTGTGGGAACTTATGGAGCAGCTGATGTCGTCGATTAAGGAGGTGATCCAGCCGCAGGTTCCCCTACGGCTACCTTGTTACGACTTCACCCCAGTCATGAATCACACCGTGGTAACCGTCCTCCCGAAGGTTAGACTAGCTACTTCTGGTGCAACCCACTCCCATGGTGTGACGGGCGGTGTGTACAAGGCCCGGGAACGTATTCACCGCGACATTCTGATTCGCGATTACTAGCGATTCCGACTTCACGCAGTCGAGTTGCAGACTGCGATCCGGACTACGATCGGTTTTATGGATTAGCTCCACCTCGCGGCTTGGCAACCCTTTGTACCGACCATTGTAGCACGTGTGTAGCCCAGGCCGTAAGGGCCATGATGACTTGACGTCATCCCCACCTTCCTCCGGTTTGTCACCGGCAGTCTCCTTAGAGTGCCCACCATTACGTGCTGGTAACTAAGGACAAGGGTTGCGCTCGTTACGGGACTTAACCCAACATCTCACGACACGAGCTGACGACAGCCATGCAGCACCTGTCTCAATGTTCCCGAAGGCACCAATCCATCTCTGGAAAGTTCATTGGATGTCAAGGCCTGGTAAGGTTCTTCGCGTTGCTTCGAATTAAACCACATGCTCCACCGCTTGTGCGGGCCCCCGTCAATTCATTTGAGTTTTAACCTTGCGGCCGTACTCCCCAGGCGGTCAACTTAATGCGTTAGCTGCGCCACTAAGAGCTCAAGGCTCCCAACGGCTAGTTGACATCGTTTACGGCGTGGACTACCAGGGTATCTAATCCTGTTTGCTCCCCACGCTTTCGCACCTCAGTGTCAGTATCAGTCCAGGTGGTCGCCTTCGCCACTGGTGTTCCTTCCTATATCTACGCATTTCACCGCTACACAGGAAATTCCACCACCCTCTACCATACTCTAGCTCGCCAGTTTTGGATGCAGTTCCCAGGTTGAGCCCGGGGATTTCACATCCAACTTAACGAACCACCTACGCGCGCTTTACGCCCAGTAATTCCGATTAACGCTTGCACCCTCTGTATTACCGCGGCTGCTGGCACAGAGTTAGCCGGTGCTTATTCTGTCGGTAACGTCAAAATTGCAGAGTATTAATCTACAACCCTTCCTCCCAACTTAAAGTGCTTTACAATCCGAAGACCTTCTTCACACACGCGGCATGGCTGGATCAGGCTTTCGCCCATTGTCCAATATTCCCCACTGCTGCCTCCCGTAGGAGTCTGGACCGTGTCTCAGTTCCAGTGTGACTGATCATCCTCTCAGACCAGTTACGGATCGTCGCCTTGGTGAGCCATTACCTCACCAACTAGCTAATCCGACCTAGGCTCATCTGATAGCGCAAGGCCCGAAGGTCCCCTGCTTTCTCCCGTAGGACGTATGCGGTATTAGCGTTCCTTTCGAAACGTTGTCCCCCACTACCAGGCAGATTCCTAGGCATTACTCACCCGTCCGCCGCTGAATCCGGGAGCAAGCTCCCTTCATCCGCTCGACTTGCATGTGTTAGGCCTGCCGCCAGCGTTCAATCTGAGCCATGATCAAACTCTTCAGTTCAAACATCTTTGGGTTTTTAAGAAACCCTAAACTTGGCTCAGCAATCGTTGGTTACATCTTTGATTTCTCGCGGAGTAACTTGTGATGCTGATAATCTTGTTGACTATCAGTCTGACTCCACAAGCACCCACACGAATTGCTTGATTCAGTTGTTAAAGAGCGGTTGGTTAAGATCTTTCATCTCAACCGAGGCGCGCATTCTACAGCAGCCTCATTTACTGTCAAGTGATTATTTTCAGAAGTTTTCGAAGATTTCCTCAACAACTTCAACCACTTGCGCTTCCGATCTCTCGTCAGCGGGAGGCGAATTCTACAGCGTTACACGCTGCTGTCAACACCTCTTTTTCTCCGCTTTCGACCGAGAAGATCGAACCGTTGAAAGCGCCAGAAAAACCGGCATTTTCAACTCCCTCCAGGCCTCGATGATCTGAAGCAAACCGCTATCGAAAACCGTGCAACTCATTGAATTTCAAGGAGTTTTCCGTTTCGACTGCGCCGGAAGTGGGGCGAATTATAGACCTCCAGAATCTGCCGTCAACACTTAATTTCGTTTTTCTATCAAGCGATGCGAAAAGCCCCCTGCTATATAGACGAGCAGGAAATCAGTGCGCAATATATTGCCCAATATCAAAAACAAAACACACCTCCGCTACTCTTTTGGACGACTCAGCGCAATGAATGAGCAACCCCGCAGCCTGGCCTCAATCCTGTTCCCGGTTGGCCTGCTATTAATAGCCATGGCGTCCATCCAATCCGGAGCATCGCTGGCCAAGAGCATGTTTCCCGTGGTCGGCGCCCAAGGAACGACAACATTGCGTCTGATATTTGCCAGCGTAATCATGCTGTTGCTGTTGCGCCCATGGAGAGCGAAGCTGACCGGCAGGTCACTGCGAACAGTCATCGTCTACGGAATGGCCTTGGGCGGGATGAACTTCCTCTTTTATATGTCGCTGCGTACCGTGCCGCTAGGGATTGCCGTCGCTCTGGAGTTCACCGGCCCACTGGCCGTTGCCATTTATGCTTCCCGTCGTGCCATCGACTTCCTCTGGATCGCCCTTGCCGCTGTTGGACTGCTTCTGCTGATACCGACAGGAGCGACCAGTACCGGTCTGGATCTTGTTGGTGCCGGCTATGCACTTGGGGCTGGTGCCTGTTGGGCGCTGTATATTCTGTTCGGGCAGAAGGCCGGTGCCGACAACGGTGTAACTACAGCGGCGCTGGGCGTCATGATCGCGGCTCTGTTTGTCGCCCCCATCGGCATCGTCCATGCGGGTGCGGCGCTACTGACACCATCGCTGATTCCCGTCGCAATTGGCGTGGCCATTCTTTCCACCGCCCTGCCCTACACCCTGGAAATGGTTGCCCTCACCCGTATGCCGGCCCGCACCTTCGGCACGCTGATGAGTATCGAACCCGCATTCGGCGCCTTGTCGGGTCTGCTGTTCCTGCAGGAGTACCTGACGTTTGCGCAATGGATGGCAATCCTGTGCATTATTCTGGCCTCCGTGGGTGCAACCATGACAATGGGCGCGGCCGCCAAGCCAGCGGTTGCGGCAGATTGAGACAGGATTTGACTTAGGTCTGGCAATTGGCGCTCATTTAGGCCATGTTTAGCCTCGTAACTCAGTGCCAGACATGGACTTTTTCGGATAGGGACATCAGAACGCCTACAGCGCGAGCGAATACGGGCAGACCCGAGCGCCAGACTCGAGGCTGCCATTAAGGATGGTAATGAAACGAATTTTGATACTGATCGCCGTACTCGCAGTTGCGGGCTGTGCAGCGACATCGAAAACCCAGGTGAAGCACGGCAAGAAAGGGCTGCATATCAACTGCTCTGGTCTCTCGTCTTCCTGGGACAAGTGCTATACCAGCGCTGCCAATTCCTGTGCACCGAAGGGTTACAAAGTCATCGCCAAGTCTGGCGACGCCGTGGAAGAACCGGGTGATTATCCGTTCGGATTGAATCCGGCCGGTTATACCAGCCGCAGCATGATCGTCATCTGTAAATAGTCCGACGCCATTTCACTCGGCGCATTGCTCATCGAGCTGGCGTTGAATTTCCTGATGGCTCGCGTCCAGCACCCTGCGCTGAATCTCGGGCGTAGCAAGCATTCGCGCCACCACCAATGCCCCGACACATTGCGACAGAATGGCCCACGCCAGGCTGTCGCTCTCCAGTATCAGTGCCCAGCTCTCCTGAAGTCGGCAGATCCACAGTTCAGCCTGCTCACGAACCGACTCATCCGAACGGGCTATCTCGGCGCCCAATGCCGGTAACGCACAGCCCGACTCGGGCTGCTCGACATGAGCCATGCTCAGATATTGCTTGAGACAGCGCTGCAAGCGCTGCCTGTCCTGCGTTTCCTTCCCGCCCAGCCGCTCCAGACTTTGACTCAACTCACGTTCAACGATCGCCGCGAACAACTCACTCTTCGATGAAAAGTGACTATAGAACGCAGCTCCACTCAATCCGATTGCCTTCATCAGAGCATCAACCCCAACCGTCGAGAAACCAGAGCTTTTCGCCGACAGCGCGCTGCTTTGCAGCAGTTTTTCTCGGGTTTCCAATTTGTGGCTGGCGGAGTAACGCATGGTTTTTTCCTCGGGGGTGAGCTGTCTTGACGCTGACCGAATCCTAGCATAACGTTCGTTCACTTAACGATCGTTTACCAAAGGGATCCACCCATGAATAACAAGAAGATCGTATTGATTGTCGGTGCAGGTGATGCCACGGGCGGTGCCATCGCCAAGCGGTTTGCCAAAGAAGGTTTCATCGCTTGCGTCACACGGCGCAGCGCCGAAAAACTGCAGCCGTTGGTGGAAGCGATTCAGGCGGACGGCGGCCAAGCCCATGGATTTGCCTGTGACGCGCGCAAAGAAGAAGACGTGATTGCGCTGATCGAAGATATCGAAACCCGCCTCGGTCCGATCGAAGCATTCGTTTTCAACATCGGCGCCAACGTGCCTTGCAGCATTCTCGAAGAAACCGCACGCAAGTATTTCAAGATCTGGGAAATGGCCTGCTTCTCGGGTTTTCTCAACGCTCGCGAGGTGGCAAAGCGCATGGTCACCCGCCAGCGCGGCACCATTCTGTTCACCGGTGCCACTGCCGGACTGCGCGGAGCCTCCGGTTTTGCCGCATTCGCCGGCGCCAAGCACGGCATCCGCGCACTGGCGCAAAGCATGGCCCGGGAACTCGGCCCGATGAACATTCACGTTGCCCACATAGTAGTCGACGGTGCCATCGACACCGACTTCATCCGCAGCAACTTCCCCGACAAATACGCAACCAGGGATCAGGACGGTATTCTCGATCCAGAGCACATCGCCGAGAACTATTGGTACCTGCACAGCCAGCCAAGGGACGCCTGGACCTTCGAGCTGGATCTGCGCCCCTGGAACGAACGCTGGTAATCCCTTCCAATAACAACAACGAGTGCAGCGACCATGAGCAAAACCGTGGAGTTCTACTTCGACCTCGGCAGCCCCGCCACCTATCTGGCGTACACCCAACTGCCGAGAATCTGCGCCGAGACCGGTAGCCGGTTGATCTATATCCCGATGTTGCTGGGCGGCGTGTTCAAAGCCACCGGAAATGCTTCACCGGCGATGATCCCGGCCAAGGGCCGTTACATGTTTCAGGATCTCGACCGCTACGCCAAACGTTACGGCGTCCCCCTGAAGTTCAACCCGCACTTCCCGATCAATACGTTGATGTTGATGCGAGCGGTGACCGGCATTCAATTACGGCACCCGGAGCGCTTCCTGGCGTTCATCGACTGCCTGTTCAAAGCGCTGTGGGTTGAAGGACGCAGCCTCGACGAACCGGCAACAGTCGTAGCCGTGCTGACCGAACACGGCTTCAATCCTGAACAGATACAGGCACTGACCAATGATGAAGCGGTCAAGGCCGCCCTCAAGGACAACACCGAGACGGCCGTAAAGCGTGGCGTCTTCGGCGCGCCGAGCATGTTCATCGGCAACCAGTTGTTCTTCGGTCAGGATCGGCTCGACTTCGTTGAAGAAGCCCTGCGTTAGATCTCTACTACAAGACGTCCCCGGGCTGCTTTCGATGAAAGCAGCTCATGGGCCTCGCCAGCTGACTCAAGCGTGAACCGACGCGCATCGAGCAGTGGCTTCACCTCTCCAGCTTCGATCAACAAGGCAACCTGGCGCAGGATCTCGCCATGGTGCTCGCCACCCTTTCCAGTCAGCAGCGGCAATAAGGTAAACACGCCAGAGTAGGTCGCCCCCCGAAAGGACAGCGGCGCCAGACTATGCTGCCCCCAGCCCAAGCAACTCAAGACATGGCCGTGATAGATCCGCGCAGCCTTGAAGGACGCATCCAGCGTTTCACCGCCAACCGTGTCATAAACGATATCGAACCCCTCCCCCGCCGTGTATTGGCTGACATAGTCCTCGACCGACATTTCACGGTAATCAATGAACGTCGCGCCATAACCCTCAATAATTCCGCGCGTCCCCGCAGACCCCGTCGCAAAAACCTCGGCACCGAACGCGCGGGCAATTTGCACCGCCACATGCCCAACGCCACCCGCACCGCCGTGAATCAATACTTTTTGCCCGGCACTCACCCGAGCCCGATCCACCAGGCCTTCCCAGGCAGTAATCAGCACCAGCGGTAAACCTGCGGCCTCACGCATGCTCAGGTTGACCGGTTTACGCGCCAGAAGCCGCGCATCAACCACCGCAAATTCGGCCAGCGAACCCTGCACGCCGCCAATGCCGGTTGCCAACGCATAAACTTCATCGCCCGGCGCCCAGCCCTGCACGCCCTCACCCACCATCTCGATCACCCCCGCCAGATCCAGCCCCAACACCGCCGGCAACGGCTGTCGGGCATGAGCAGCCTGCCCCGCACGGATTTTCAGATCCAGTGGATTCACACCGCTGGCCTTGATCCGCACCAATACCTGTCCGGCGCCCGCCACCGGGCGTTCAAGGGAAACCAGGCGTAGCGGACCGTCAGCGGTGTCTACCATCAGCGCGCGCATATGCAGTGAGTCGGTCATTTCGGTCATTCCTGTGGGAGAAAGTGAAGCCATGTTCCCGCAGCAGACCCATGCCGATAAGACACCAAATGACTATAGTGAGCATGCCAAAACAGCATGAATGAGGCGCTTCATGGACAAACTCAACGCAATGGCGATCTTCGTCCGGGTGGTCGAACGCGGCAGTTTCTCCGCCGTTGCCCGGGAACTGCAGACCACCCAGCCGACCATCAGCAAAGTCCTGCGCGCCCTTGAAATCCAGCTGGGTGGCAAGCTGATTGCCCGCAGTACGCGCAGGCTGTCGCTGACCGATGAAGGTCAGCGGTACTACAACGAGTGCCGAAAAATCCTTGCTGCGGTGGATGCTGCCGAACACAGTTTCCAGTCGGGGCGGGAAACAGTCGCCGGGGCGTTACGAATCGGTTCATCAGTCAGCTTCGGCCGCCTGCAGATCGCTCCAAGACTGCCCGACTTTCTCAAGCAATACCCACAGATTCAGATCAACCTGCAGCTGAACGACCAAAACCTGGATCTGGTCAACGAAGGCCTGGATGTCAGCCTGCGCATCGGCGAATTGAACGACAGCGGCATGATCGCCCGACGCATCGGCACTACCCACCGGCTCACGGTGGCGACGCCGGATTACCTGCAACGCCACGGTCACCCACAATCGCCGCAGGATCTTGCACAGCACAACTGCCTGCAATTCAACCTGCTCGAATCGCAAAACCTGTGGACCTACGAAAAGGCCGGCCAACATCACGAGGTGCGCATCAAAGGCAATGCACAGAGCAACAACTCCGAAGCGATCCGCGAAATGGTTTTGGGAGGACTGGGGATTTCGCTGTCACCGGTCTGGCTGTTCAGCGAGGATTTGAAGGCGGGGCGAGTGGTCGCCCTGTTGCAGGACTACCAGACCCGATCATTGCCGATTCACGCCGTGTTCCCGGCGAACCGTCGCCAGTCCGCCAGGGTCAACGCGTTTGTCGATTTCATGACCCGGGCGCTGGCAGCAGCGCCCGAGCTTCAACCGTTTAAATAGCGGCAGTACGCGTGTTCAGCCATTCCAGTGCCGCGCCATCAAGCAGCGGACTCAGACGCTCGCGCACTTCGGCGTGATAGGCATTGAACCATTGCTTCTCTTCCTGCGTCAGCAGCGACGGCTCCAGGCAACGGGTGTCGATCGGGCACAGGGTCAGGGTTTCGAACTTGAGGAATTGGCCGAACTCGCTGCTTCCCGCTTCAACGTTCATCGCCAGGTTCTCGATCCGCACACCCCAGCGGCCCGGACGATAAGTACCCGGTTCGATGGAGGTGATCATCCCCGGTTGCATGGCGGTTTGTGGCGCCGGCGCTGCCTGATAGGCGATCACCTGCGGACCTTCGTGAACGTTGAGGAAGTAACCCACGCCGTGTCCGGTGCCATGGCCGTAATCCACGTTCTCAGCCCAGATCGGCGCACGGGCAATCGCGTCCAGCAGCGGCGACAGAATGCCTTTCGGGAAATGTGCGCGGGACAAGGCAATCACGCCTTTCAACACTCGGGTGCAGTCACGCTTCTGCTCTTCGCTCGGCGTACCGACGGCCACCATGCGCGTGATATCGGTAGTACCACCCAGGTACTGTCCACCGGAGTCGATCAGCAACAAGCCATTACCCTCGATCACCGCGTGTTCTTCCGGGGTGGCGTGGTAATGCGGCATCGCGCCGTTGGCATTGAATGCAGCGATGGTGTTGAAACTCAGCGACACGTAATCCGGACGACGCTCACGAGCAGCAGTGAGCTTCTCGTCAATGGTCAGCTCTGTAATGCGTTCACGACCCCAGGCCGATTCCAGCCAGGTGAAAAACTCGCACAGCGCCGCGCCATCCTGCTCCATTGCCTGACGAATATGCCCGGCGTCCGCCAGGCTCTTCTGCGACTTGGCCAGTGTGGTCGGGTTCAGGCCTTCGACCAGTTTCACGCCACTGTCGAGGTTATCCAGCAAACCACTGGTGACCCGTGCCGGATCCACCAGCAGGCTCGCGCCACTCGGAATCGCACGCAAGGCGTCAGCGACTTCACTGTAGTCACGCAGGGTCACGCCGTCTTTTTCCAGCACGGCACGCAGCTCAGCATCAACCTTGCTCAAGGCCACAAACAGCGTGGCTTGTTGCTGACTGATCAGCGCGAAGGAAACGAATACGGGGTTGAACGACACATCGCCGCCGCGCAGGTTGAACAGCCAGGCGATGTCGTCGAGAGTTGCGATGAAGTGCCAATCGGCACCACGTTCCTGCAGGGTTTCACGCAGTTTGGCGAGTTTCTCGCCACGGCTGACAGTCGCCTGCGGTGGCAGGTGCTGATAGATCGGCGCATTCGGCAGCGCCGGGCGGTCGCTCCAGACTTCTTTCAACAAGTCGATGTCGGTACGCAGACGGGCACCCCGCGCTTCGAGCTTGCTGCCCAGCGTACGCGCTGACGCGACGGCCATCACTGCGCCGTCGACCGCGACCACGCCACCTTCCGGCGTCTGCTCGGCCAGCCAGTCCAGCGGGCTCGGCTGACCTGGTTGCAGTTTCACCAGTTCGATGCCGCTGCCCTTGAGTTCCTTGCTCGCCTGTTCCCAGTAGCGACTGTCGGCCCAGACCCCGGCGAAATCGGTGGTGACAATCAATGTGCCGACCGAGCCATGGAAACCCGACAGCCATTGCCGGCCCTGCCAGTAACCCGGCAGGTATTCCGACAGATGCGGGTCGGCGGACGGTACCAGCAATGCGTGGATACCCTCGCGACGCATCAGTTCACGGGTGTGCGCGAGGCGCTGGGGAACCGTTCCTTCGGTCAAGGTCTGGGTACTCATCATGTCTCCTGCCAATCACTTCATCGTTATTGTTTGGTGCCGTTCGAAGCCGGCTCGTTAAAGCCCTGTCGCCCAGAATGCCGGAGCACTGGCGCAGGCGGCCTTGATCAGTTCTACAGCCTTGTCGATGTCTTCGGCGGTGGTGAAACGGCCGAGGCTCAGGCGAATCGTGCGCCCCGCCAGATGCGCGTCATACCCCAATGCCAGCAAAACATGGGACGGTGCGTTGCTCGCGGAATTGCAGGCCGAGGTCGCGGAAAACGCGATCGAATGGCTCAGCGCCGCCGGGTTGAACTCGCCTTCGCTGAAAGTCAGGCTCAAGGTGTGCGGAATACGTTGGGTGGAGCTGCCGTTGAGGCGTACGCCGGGCAGGCTCAAGAGTTGTTCGAGCAATCGCTCGCGCAACGCGACGATGATTTTCTTCTCGTCATCGAAAGCTTCGGCGGCCAGGGCAAAGGCCGAGCCCATGGCAGCAATCTGGTGAGTCGCCAATGTACCGGAGCGCAAGCCGCCCTCGTGGCCACCGCCGTGAATCTGCGCCTGCAAGCGCTGCTGCGCACGCGGGCCGACGTACAGCGCGCCAATGCCTTTGGGGCCGTAAAGCTTGTGCGCCGAGAACGACATCAGGTCCACCGGCCACTGCGCCAGATCGATCGCGACCTTGCCGGCACCCTGGGCCGCATCGACGTGGAACAACGCCCCGCGCCCACGCACCACTTCGCCGATGGCCGGGATGTCGTTGACGGTGCCGAGTTCGTTGTTGACCAGCATCAGCGACACCAGAAAGGTGTCATCACGCATCGCTTCGCTGACCGCTTGCGGGGTGATCAGGCCTTCGGCGTCCGGTACCAGATAGGTCACGGCGACACCGGCGTCCTGCAATTGCCGGGCGGTGTCGAGGATGGCCTTGTGTTCGATCTGACTGGTGATGATGTGCCCGCCGGACACTCCACGGGCCTGGGCCACACCTTTAAGCGCGAGGTTGTTGGATTCGGTGGCGCCGGAGGTCCAGACGATCTGCTGCGCCTGGGCACCGACCAGTTCGGCGACTTGCCGGCGAGCGTGCTCGACCGTTTGCCGGGCCTGCTGGCCAAAGGCGTGGGAACTGGAAGCCGGGTTGCCGAAGTTACCATTGAAACCCAGACACTCGATCATCACCTGGATGACCCGCTCGTCCACCGGGGTGGTGGCGGCGTAATCGAAATACAGCGCACGTGTGTTCATAAAAAGACTCGCAGAGCGTGTTCCGGGATCAGGAAGCTCGTGTCTACAAACGGCACGGCGCAGCCTTGTGAGCTGCGCCCGGGTTCGAGAGCGTCATCAATACCTGATCGGATGCCGTTAAAGAAGAACAACTTCATTTAAAAGTGCGTAGGAACGCTCCTGAACGCGACTTTAACAGGCATCGGGCCGGCGGTTGTAGCACTGCGTCAGCTAATGCTTTCAAGGAGTAACGGATACAGCGAAATCACCAGCAGCGCCGCCATGCCCCAGTTGAACACCCGCAACCAGCGGCGCTCCTTGAGCACATTGCGCAGCAAAGTCCCGCACGCCGCCCAGACGCCGACGCTCGGCAGGTTGATGATGGCGAACACCGCCGCAATCACGATCACGTTGGTGAAATAGCCCTGCATCGGCGTGTAGGTGCTGATGGCACCGATGGCCATGATCCACGCCTTGGGATTGACCCACTGAAAAGCCGCCGCGCCGAAGTAGCTGATCGGCTTCGCATCACCCTGCTCGCTATCGCTGACCGGGCCCGAATGCGCGATTTTCCACGCCAGGTACAGCAAGTACGCCGCGCCGACGTAACGCAGGACCGTATAGAGCAACGGATAGGTCTGGAACACTGCGCCCAGGCCAAAACCCACCGCCACTACCAGCACGAAGAAGCCGCAGGTAATGCCGAGCATATGGGGGATGGTGCGGTTAAAGCCGAAATTCACGCCCGATGCCAGCAACATGGTGTTGTTCGGCCCCGGTGTGATCGAGGTGACAAGGGCAAACAGGGCAAAGCCCAGCAGCAGGTCGAGCGAAAGGGTCATGGCAGGCAGTCCGTCAGGGTCATTCAGGTGTTGACCCTATCCCACGGCGCCGCGCAAACCCACAGACAGTTGGGTAAAACTTCGAGCAGTACAGTTACGGATCAGCTAGGACGACCGTGCAGCTGTACCGCCCGCTCTGCGCTCATTTCACCCTTGTTATCAAACCCGAAAGGCTTCTGTGGCTGGCCGAGCAGCTGGGCTTTCTTCGCGTGGTATTCCTCGAACGACAAGCCGCTGCGATTCAGGGTTTCCAGCGCCAGTTCGCGGGTTTCTTCCGCCGTGTAAGGGCGCAGTTCCGGGGAAACGTGGCTCGCACAACCGGCGAGAACGGAGACAGCGAGCATCAGGGAAACAGTCAGTAAACGATTCATGGGAGCGTCCTGCCGTGGCGGGTGTTGGTCGATGAGCAAAGGCTACGCCCGAGCTGGCCGTGGCAGAAATCAACGCTCTCAATAGTGGCTATCAGGTTTCCGACAGGTCAGGTTCAAATATTCACAAACGTTCTATCAATATCAATTAACAGTCTTTTGCGGAATAACAGTCAGCCCTTATAAATCCTTCATCGCGTTCGGCACTGTTGCTCCAGCAACTGTTTCCCAGGCAACAGCGGTTCAACAAACCGGCCTGAAAATCACAAAAGTACAGCCACCGACAACGCTCAAAGCCCCGCAATACGGGCCTCAAAGGAATTGGTACAGCGCTTGCTCTGCTCCGGTGACTACTCACTGCTCGCCGAGCAACTGTTGAAAAAGGAACTGACCATGTCGCGTCCACTGAAAGTCGTCGCCCTGTCCGGCGGAACCTGGCGTCCGTCCCGCACCCTGGTGCTGACCCAGGCCCTGCTGGCCGAATTGTCCGGGCACTTGCCGGTCGAGAGTCACCTGATCGAACTCGGTGACATCGCCCGTCCTCTCGGCGCCGCACTGTCGCGTCAGGAACTGCCGGCCGAGATCGAAGCCGAGCTGCAAGCCATCGAACAGGCTGACCTGTTGATCGTCGCCGCGCCGGTGTATCGCGGTTCCTATCCGGGCCTGCTCAAGCACCTGTTCGACCTGATCGATCTCAATGCGCTGATCGACACCCCTGTGCTGCTCGCCGCCACCGGTGGCAGCGAACGCCATGCGTTGGTCCTCGATCACCAATTGCGCCCGCTGTTCAGTTTCTTCCAGGCAGTGACCCTGCCGATCGGCGTGTACGCCACCGAAGCCGATTTCACCGACTACCAGATCACCAGCGAACCGCTCAAGGCGCGCATTCGCCTGGCCGCCGAACGCGCCGCGCCGCTGTTCGGCACACCTATCAAACCTTTGCTGAAAATCGCCTGAGGAGCTGTTCATGGATGTTTTCTGGTTCCTGCCGACCCACGGCGACGGTCACTATCTGGGCACCACCCAAGGCGCGCGCCCGGTTACCCTCAATTACCTGAAGCAGGTGGCGCAAGCCGCCGACAGCCTCGGCTACCACGGCGTGCTGATTCCCACCGGGCGTTCCTGCGAGGATTCGTGGGTGATCGCCTCGGCGCTGGTGCCTCTGACCGAACGCCTGCGTTATCTGGTGGCGATCCGTCCGGGAATCATTTCGCCGACCGTCTCGGCGCGCATGGCCGCCACCCTGGATCGCCTGTCCAACGGCCGCTTGCTGATCAACGTCGTGACCGGCGGTGACCCGGACGAAAACCGTGGCGACGGCAGTTTCCTCAGCCACAGCGAACGCTACGAAGTCACCGACGAGTTCCTCAAGATCTGGCGCCGCGTGTTGCAAGGCGAAGCAGTGGATTTCGAAGGCAAACACCTGAAGGTGCAGAACGCCAAAGCCTTGTATCCGCCGGTACAGAAACCCTATCCGCCGCTGTATTTCGGCGGCTCCTCCGACGCAGCCCATGATCTGGCCGCCGAGCAGGTCGACGTGCACCTGACCTGGGGCGAACCACCGGCAGCCGTGGCCGAAAAACTCGCCGATGTGCGTGAACGCGCTGCCCGCCACGGGCGCAAGGTGAAGTTCGGCATCCGCCTGCACGTGATCGTGCGCGAGACCGCCGAAGAAGCCTGGAAAGCCGCCGACAAACTGATCGAGCACATCAGCGACGAAACCATCGAGGCCGCGCAGAAATCCTTTTCGCGCTTCGACTCCGAAGGCCAGCGGCGCATGGCCGCCCTGCACGACGGGCGCCGCGACAACCTGGAAATCGCCCCCAACCTGTGGGCCGGCGTCGGCCTGGTGC
This sequence comes from Pseudomonas fluorescens, assembly GCF_012974785.1. Lineage (GTDB taxonomy): Bacteria > Pseudomonadota > Gammaproteobacteria > Pseudomonadales > Pseudomonadaceae > Aquipseudomonas > Aquipseudomonas fluorescens_BT. The sequence continues at coordinate 4,321,153 of NZ_CP027561.1, forward strand.
GCGGCGGTGCCGGCACCGCGCTGGTCGGCGACCCTCAGCAGGTTGCGGCGCGGATCAAGGAATACGCGGACCTGGGCATCGAGAGTTTCATTTTCTCCGGCTACCCGCATCTGGAAGAGGCCTACCGCTTTGCCGAACTGGTCTTCCCGTTGTTGCCCGAGCCCTATGCAAGCCTGGCCGGACGCGGCGTGACCAACCTCACCGGGCCGTTCGGCGAAATGATCGCCAACGATGTACTGCCCGCCAAAGCCAACGCCTGAGGAAGACCGAGTGACTGCCAAACCGCAAAGCACCCTGCTCTCCCCGTTGCAGACCGCCCGCCAACTGGCCGCCGGATTCGCCCTGACCGCCGTCGAACGCGACGAACGCGGCGGCACGCCGAAAGCCGAACGTGACGCCCTGCGCGACAGCGGTCTGCTGGCCCTGAGCATTCCCACCCGTTACGGCGGTCTCGGTGCGCGCTGGAGCGAAACCCTGGAAGTCGTGCGCGAGTTCGCCAAGGTCGACAGCTCGATCGCCCACGTCTTCGGCTTTCATCATTTGATGCTCGCCACCGTGCGCCTGTTTTCGCGCCCGGAACAATGGCAACCGTGGTTCGAACAGACCGCGCGGCAGAACTGGTTCTGGGGCAACGCCCTCAATCCGCTGGACACCCGCACCGTGGTCAAGGACCTGGGTGGCTGGCGCGAGTTTTCCGGCAAGAAAAGCTTCTGCTCCGGCGCCAGCGATTCACAGATGCTGATCGCCTCGGCGGTGGATGAAAGCAACGGCGGCAAACTGCTGATCGCGGCGATTCCCAGCGGCCGCAGCGGGATCACTCTACACAACGACTGGAACAACATCGGCCAGCGCCAGACCGACAGCGGCAGCGCCACGTTCGAACGGGTGCGGGTCGAGGAATCGGAACTGCTGCTGGATCCGGGCCCGTTAAGCACACCGTTCGCCTGTTTGCGCCCGTTGATCGCGCAACTGACGTTCACCCACATGTTTCTCGGCATCGCCGAAGGTGCCTTTGAAGAGGCGCGGCAATACACCCTCAGCGAAACCCGTGTCTGGCACAAATCCTCGGTGCGCGAGGTGCGTGAAGATCCTTATGTGCTGGCCCATTACGGCGAGTTCTGGGTCGCCCTCGAGGGCATCCGCCTGCTGGTGGAACGCGCCGCTGCGTTGCTCGACGAGGCCTGGGCCAAAGGCCCGAACCTCAGCGCCGAAGAACGCGGTCATCTGGCCACGGCGATTGCCACGGCCAAGGTCGCCGCCAGCCGCCAGGGCCTGGAGATTTGCAGCCGGTTGTTCGAAGTCACCGGCGCCCGTTCGACCCACGCATCGCTGCGCCTCGACCGCCACTGGCGCAACCTGCGCACGCAAACCCTGCACGACCCTCTGGATTACAAACTCCATGAGCTGGGCGACTGGGCGCTGAATCAGGCCCTGCCGGTGCCGACGTTCTATTCCTGATTTCCTTTCGTGGAGCGAGACCCATGCAACTGCTGACCCTGCCGCCCTCACCCGCCCTGGCCACTTCGATTCGCGCCACCGCTCAGGTCTTCGAAGACCCGAAATCCCAGGCCCTGCTCGCGCATCTGCAACAAGTCGCGCCGAGCGAAGCCAGCGTGCTGATCATCGGCGAAACCGGCACCGGCAAGGAGTTGGTGGCACGGCACATCCATAACCTCAGCAACCGGCGCAACCGGCCGTTCATTGCGGTGAACTGCGGGGCGTTTTCCGAATCGCTGGTGGAAGCCGAACTGTTCGGCCATGAAAAAGGCGCCTTCACCGGCGCTCTCAGCGCCAAGGCCGGGTGGTTTGAAGAGGCGGATGGCGGCACATTGTTCCTCGATGAAATCGGCGATCTGCCGATGGCCATCCAGGTCAAATTGCTGCGGGTGTTGCAGGAACGCGAAGTGGTGCGACTCGGTTCGCGCAAGAGTATTCCCATCGATGTCCGAGTGCTCGCCGCGACCAACGTGCAACTGGAGAAAGCCATCAACGCCGGGCATTTTCGCGAGGATCTGTATTACCGGCTGAACGTGGTCAATCTGGAGCTGAGCCCGTTGCGCGAACGGCCCGGCGACATCCTGCCGCTGACCCGGCATTTCATCGAGGCCTACAGTCAGCGTCTGGGTTACGGGCGCATCACCATCAGCCCCGGCGCCGAACACAAGCTGCGCGGCTACAGTTGGCCGGGCAACATCCGCGAACTGGAAAACGTCATCCACCACACGCTGCTGATTTGCCGCAACGGCGTGATCGAGCGCGATGATCTGCGCCTGTCGAACCTGCGCATTGACCGTCCGGACGATCAGCACGGCAGTGTCGACGACTCACCGGAAGCGCTGCTCGAACGTGCCTTCCAGAAACTCTTCGAACAACAGGCCGGCGCCCTGCATGAAAAGGTCGAGGACGCGTTGCTGCGTTCGGCCTATCGCTTCTGCCACTACAACCAGGTACACACCGCCGCACTGCTCGGCTTGAGCCGCAACGTGACCCGCACGCGGCTGATCAAGATCGGCGAACTGGCGGTGAACAAGCGGCGGCCCACGGAAAACCTGCAAGGCGAGCGCTTGATCCAGTTGTCGATCTAGCCGACCAGTTGGCAGTGCAAGCCGTCGTCGTGACTGCGGGCGATGCTGCTCAGCACCTGGAATGAACCGAAGGTCACGGTGCGCGCCTGATGGGTGCGGATCAGTTGCCAGAAGTCCTGCTCGCCGGTTTCGAAACTCTGGAACGCTGCCTCCCCCGCCTCGCGGGATTGCCATTGCAGAAAGCTCAAGACTCGCCGACCGTCGTCACTGGCCTGGACACTGGCGCTGACGAAGCCGGCATAACGCTGGGCCAGACGTTCGGTCTGCACCGCCAGCGCCGAGACCAGCGCCAGTTGCTGGCCGGGCTCGATTTCGAATTCGATCAATTGGGTGAAGCTGCGGTTTTTTGCGGGTGCTTGCATGAGATCCCCACTCTGTCAGGTGAATCTTGCGGTTCGAAGGCCTGCAGGGTAAAACCTCGAGTTAACTTGAGGTCAAGGAGCAATTTTCAAATGGTCACTGCGGAAAATCTGCACAGACAACTCAGCGTCGGCGAAGTCGCGGCACGCAGCGGCGTGGCGGTGACCGCCCTGCACTTTTATGAATCCAAGGGATTGATCAAGAGCCAGCGCAATGCCGGCAACCAGCGGCGTTATCCACGGGAAGTGCTGCGGCGAGTGGCGCTGATCAAAGTGGCGCAACGGCTGGGGATTCCACTGGCGGAAATCGGCGAGGCGTTGAAACAGCTACCGGACAACCGCGCGCCGACGGCGTCGGACTGGAAGGTGCTGTCGGAGCAGTGGCGGCGGGAGCTGGACGAACGGATCAATCAGTTGACGCTGCTGCGGGATCGACTGACCGGTTGCATCGGTTGTGGGTGTCTGTCGATGCAAGCCTGTCCGCTGCGCAATCAGGGTGATGTGCTGGGCGAGCAAGGACCGGGGGCGCACTTTCTCGATGTCCCGGGTCGTTGATGTGGTCGGGACGGGCGACCAGAAACTCGATGTACAGGCTCTTGCCCTTCTCGGATGAAGTCGGTGAAGACCTTGATGTCCAGATCCACGCCTTCCCTGGCCAGGGTCGGTTTGACGAATGGGCGATAAAAACCCGCGCATTCTGTGGCTTCACTGTCGATGGCTGAACACTGCTCGTCGGGTACTCGGTCGGGCCGGCGACACACGCCTATAGTTGAGCGACCGGTAACCCCGGCGAAGCCACACCTTCAACCACCCATAAAAACAGGGCGACAAAAAAAGGAGTACGCCATGAGCGTTCAACCTATTCCCGAGGGGTATCACAGCATTACCCCGTATCTCGGCATTCACAAAGCTGCCGAAGCCATCGACTTCTACAAAAAAGCATTCGGTGCCACCGAAGTCATGCGCCTGAGCATGCCTGACGGTCGCGTCGGCCATTGCGAACTGCGCATCGGCGACAGCGCCATTATGCTTGGCACACCCTGTGACCAAGGGCCATTGAGCAATCCGGACAACGCCGTGTCCGTCGGTTTGCATCTGTACGTGACCGATGTCGACAAGTCGTTCCAGCGCGCACTGGATGCCGGGGCGACGGCCGTGTCCCAGGTCAAGGATCAGTTCTACGGGGATCGCAGCGGTACGTTGAAAGATCCGTACGGGCATCTGTGGTTCCTGGCCACCCGCAAGGAAGATCTGACCCAGGAGCAGATCGAGCAACGGGCAAAGGAAATGTTTCAGCAGGGTTAGCAACGGCGAGAGTCCATTCCCGCGCAGCGCGCGGGATGGGCCTACACGATTCATGAACCGTCGAACCACGCTTCACGTCTTGTCATGAACGCCCGGCAATTCCACGATGCAGGCCACCCGCCTGAATAAAGGATCTCCCCCGATGTTTGCCGGATTCGTCAAAGATCAGCGCCACGTCAATGGCGTGGACATCACCTACCGCATCAAAGGCACCGGGCCTGGCCTGCTGTTGTTGCACGGGCACCCGCAGACCCACGTCATCTGGCACAAGGTCGCCGAGCAACTGGCCGAGCACTTCACTGTGGTCGCCGCCGACCTGCGTGGTTACGGCGACAGCAGTCGTCCGCCGGCGGATGAAGCTCATCTCAATTATTCCAAGCGCGAGATGGCCCGCGACGGCGTGGAATTGATGAACGCGTTGGGCTTCGAGCAATTCTCGATCCTTGCCCATGATCGTGGTGCGCGGGTTGCCCATCGCCTGGCCCTCGATCATCCCGAAGCCGTGCAGCGCATGGTCCTGCTGGACATCGCGCCGACGCTGGCGATGTACAGCCAGACCAACGAAGCTTTTGCACGGGCCTATTGGCACTGGTTTTTCCTGATCCGCCCGGCACCACTGCCGGAAACCCTGATCGAAGCCGACCCTGAAGGCTATCTGCGCAGCGTCATGGGCAGTCGCAGCGCCGGGCTCAAGCCATTTACCGACGAGGCTTTCGGCGAATACCTGCGCTGCCTCAAGCTGCCCGGCAGCGCACGCGGCATCTGCGAGGACTACCGCGCCAGTGCCGGCATCGATCTGGAACACGACCGCGCCGACCTCGAGGCCGGCCATTATCTGAGCTTGCCACTGCTGGTGCTGTGGGGTGCCGAAGGTACGGTCGGTCGTTGCTTCGACCCGCTCAGCGAATGGCAGCAGGTGGCCACCGACGTGCGCGGCAAGTCTTTGCCAGCCGGCCACTATCTCGCCGAAGAAGTCCCGCAACTGTTGCTCGCCGAAGCGCTGGCGTTCCTGCGCTGAGCCATCCCTTCCTCCCGCTCACCACAACGCCGACCGGCGGCGTGGTGAGATTGCGATCGCGAAACATTTACTTTCATATCTTTCATCGGGATTTGCTTCGGTCATCCGTCTTATAGAGATGCGGGCCGGTCGCGTAGGCAAAAGCCACGACCGGCCCTTCAGGGACTCCCACGCTGCGAAGCCCGTAGCGTCCAGTCCTCTCACCGAATCAAGACCGGTCATCATGTCGAAGAAATCCCGCTCGAAACTGTGGTTCCTGGTACACAGCTGGCTCGCGTTGCCGATCTGGTTTTTTGTCCTGATTGTCTGCGTCACCGGCACCCTGGCGGTCGTCAGCCAGGAAATCGTCTGGCTGGCCAACCCGCAAATGCGCGCCAGCGCACCCTCGGACGATGCGCCCCGCCTGAGCTATGACCAGATCCTCGCCGAAATCAAAAAGGCCGAACCGCAGACCCTGGTGCAGAGCATCAACCGGCCGGACGAATCGCACTTTGCCCTCGACGTCGACGTCAGCTACCCAGACGGCCGCTCGCTGACGGTCTACGTCAACCCGTACACCGGCGTGATCCAGGGCACGGCACCAAACTTCAACTTCAAGGCCTTCACCCGTGCGCTGCACGGCTGGTGGCTGGTGCCGTTCACCAACGGTTTCAGCTGGGGCTGGTATCTGGTGTCCTTCCTCGGCCTGCCGATGCTGGCTTCGCTGGTGACCGGGCTGGTGGTATACAAGCGCTTCTGGAAAGGCTTTTTCCGCCCGACCCTGCGCTTCAATCACGGCGCACGGATTTTCTGGGGCGACTTTCACCGCTTGAGCGGCATCTGGTCGATCTGGTTCATCGCGGTGATTTCGATCACCGGTACCTGGTTCCTGATCCAGGCGCTGCTGTCGGACAACCAGATCTCCATTTCCAGCGAGCCGATCATCCCGGCCATGTCCCGTGAAGCCGTGCCGCTGTCGAGCGACGGTTCACCACCGCCGCGGATCAGCCTCGACCGCGCCATCGAAATCGCCCAGACGAAAATCCCCGGCCTCGAAGCCAGCTTCATCAGCCTGCCGGGCAATGCCTACGCGCATATGGATATCGGCGGCCGCGGCTGGTATCCGCTGATGTACCAGACCGCCACGCTCAACCCGTACAGCGGCGACGTGGCGGCTTCACGGCTGCTGTCCGATCGCACGTCGCTGGAATTCGTTACCGAATCCATGCGCCCGCTGCACACCGGGGATTTCGGCGGCCTGTGGATCAAGCTGATCTGGTTCTTCTTCGGCCTGCTGCTGAGCATGATGGTCCTCAGCGGCCTGCTGATCTGGACCAAACGCACCGCGCTGGCCACCGCCAACGCCCTCAAGCGCGAGCACAAGAAACAGCGCGTTCAGGCGCAACCGGCCCTGCGCCGTGAAACGTCGGAGGCCAACCTGTGAGCAAGTCCACTAGCGTGGCTCAGCCTTCACGGCTGAGCATGATCTGGCACAAATGGCGCTTCCACATCAATGTGCTGTTGCTGCTGATCCCCTTGGGCTTCATGCCCAAATACTTTGCCGACGCCGCGTTGTTCCGTGGCGACAGCGGCCTGGGCGAACGCGAAATTGGCGAGATCCAGGTCGGGCCGTGGAGCCTGCGCCTGGCCGAACTGCGTGACGAAGCGCCGCGTTCCGACGGCCCGGCAGGCTATCTGAAAGGTTTCAATGCCGCCCTGTGCGATGCCTGTATCGAGCCGGTCAAGGCCACCTACCTGCGCATCGGCAAGCCGCGCAGCCTGCGCGCCGCCGGTTCAATCTTCTTCGGCACGCCGTACCGCATGGGCATCCAGTTGCCGGTGCCGGAAAAAACCAGAGCCGACGCCGAACTGTGGATCACCATGGAAGGCTGGGACGGCAGCATGCATCAAGCCTCGATTTCGCTGAGCCAGGCCTCACCCGCCACCGTTGCCTGGCTGAACAAACAAGGAGCCAAACCATGAGCCGTCCTTTCCGTCTTGGCATGAGCGCCGCATGGCTGGCGCTGTGTGCCGTTTTCAGTACCAGCGCCCTGGCCCACAACCCGATGTGTGAGTGCAAGGCCATCGATGCCGAACAGATCAAATGCACCGGCGGTTTCTCCGACGGCAGCGGCGCGCCGGGGGTGACCCTCGATGTGATCGGCTACGACGAAACCATCCTGGTGCCGGGCAAGCTCGGCGCCGATTCGACCCTGACCTTCAAGAAACCCGGCGCCGAGTTCTACGTGCTGTTCGACGCGGGCCCCGGCCATGTGGTCGAAATCGACCAAGCGGATATCGAATCCCCATGACCACGCCGACCACTCAAGTTGTTCGCCCCGCCGGCGCCGGCCATGAAACCCTCAATGTGCTGCTGATGTGCCTGCTGATCCTCACAGTCGCCGGTTCCGTGGTGGCGTGGCGCGGGGTTTCCCACGAGCCTGAGCCGGTTTCCAGCCATCAGCTCGATGCCCGTCGCGACCTCGGCGCCAGCGAGCAAGGCATCTACGCCGACCTGCGGGTAACCCTCGACGAAATCCACCTGTTGCGTGAAGAACAGCAAACACTGCCAACCCCGCAGAACCTGGCGAATGAAGGTTTCGCACCGTTCGCCCAGGACGCCAGCTCTGTGAGTCGTGGCGGCCATGTCTGGCAATTGCTGGCCAATGCCGCCTACTTCGGCCACAGCCAGGCACCGGCCGTGGCCGGCTCGTTTCTGATGCGCCTGAACGCTGCGAATGACGCCGCGCCGGACATCTGGCTCAACCGCGCCGCCGATCTGCAAGCCCCGTCAGACCTGTCCGACGCGGCACTGACCGCTGCCGGATGGAAACAGATCGTCGCGCAATTCGATGCCGGGGTGACCCGCGAACATCGTCATTGAACCCACGCCTTCATTCGAGAGAAGACCGCTTGCCCATGCCTAGTTCATCTCAACGCCGCCCCTTCCTGCGCCTGCTGCTGATCGGCCTGTGCGCCTGCCTGCTGAGCCCGCTGGCCAGCGCCGATCCGGCCAAGCGCCTGCGCATCGGCATCACCCTGCACCCTTATTACAGCTATGTGGCGAACATCGTCGGCGACAAGGCCGAGGTCGTGCCGCTGATTCCCGCCGGTTTCAACCCCCACGCCTACGAGCCTCGCGCCGAAGACATCAAGCGCATCAGCGGGCTCGACGTGATCGTGCTCAACGGCGTCGGCCATGACGACTTCGCCGACCGCATGATCGCCGCCAGCGAAACACCGGACATCAAGACCATCGAAGCCAACGAAAACGTACCGCTGCTGGCCGCCACCGGAGTGGCCGCGCGCGGTGCCGGCAAAGTGGTGAACCCGCACACGTTCCTGTCGATCAGCGCCTCGATTGCCCAGGTCAACAACATCGCCCGGGAACTGGGCAAGCTCGACCCGGACAACGCCAAGACCTACACCCAGAACGCCCGCGCCTACGGCAAACGCCTGCGGCAGATGCGCGCCGACGCCCTGGCCAAACTGACCCAGGCGCCGAACGCGGAACTGCGAGTGGCCACGGTGCACGCCGCTTATGACTACCTGCTGCGCGAATTCGGTCTGGAAGTGACGGCGGTGGTCGAGCCGGCCCACGGCATCGAGCCAAGCCCAAGCCAGTTGAAGAAAACCATCGATCAATTGCGGGAACTGGACGTGAAAGTGATCTTCTCCGAGATGGACTTCCCCTCCACTTACGTCGAAACCATCCAGCGTGAATCCGGTGTGAAGCTGTACCCGCTGTCGCACATTTCCTACGGCGAATACACCGCCGACAAGTATGAAAAGGAAATGACCGGCAACCTCAACACCGTGGTTCGGGCGATTCAGGAGTCCGGTGCATGACGGCTCAGGAAAACCTCTCAATCATCAGCAGTGGCCCGACCCTGGAATTTGCCGAGGTCAGCCTGACGCTGGGTCGCACCACGATCCTGGACAAGGTGACCTTCCAGGTGCAGCCCGGCCACGTACATGCGCTGGTCGGCCCCAACGGCGGCGGCAAGAGCTCGCTGATCAAGACCCTGCTCGGACAGATGCCCCATCAGGGCCGGCTCAGCCTGCAATGGCCCGGCGAGCCCGGCACCATCGGCTACGTGCCGCAGGCGCTGGAGTTCGACCGGGGACTGCCGATGACCGTCGACGACTTCATGGCTGCGATGTGTCAGCGTCGCCCGGCCTTTCTCGGCCTGAGCAAACGCTACGCCGGCGCCATCGGCGATGCGCTGGAGCGGGTCGGCATGCAGGATAAACGCAAGCGCCGGATGGGCGCGCTGTCCGGCGGTGAACGCCAGCGGGTGCTGCTCGCCCAAGGCCTGATTCCTGCGCCGCAATTGCTGGTGCTGGATGAACCGATGTCGGCCCTCGACGAAGCCGGGATCCAGGTGTTCGAACGTTTGCTCGGCGACTGGCGTGCGGCGGGCATCACCGTGCTGTGGATCGAGCACGATCTGGAAGCGGTCGGGCGTCTGGCCAATCGCGTCACCGGCCTCAACCGCCGGGTGCTGTTCGACGCCACGCCGCAACAGGCCCTGACCCCGGAACGCCTGCTGACCCTGTTCTCCACCCATCCACGGAGCGCTGCCTGATGAGTTACGAAGCCTTTCGTTTGATGGTGCAAGGCTGGGCCTCTTCCGGTTACCTGCCGGAAGCCCTGGCCTACGGCTTTGTGGTCAATGCGCTGCTCGCCGGCCTGTTGATCGGCCCGGTGCTGGGTGGCCTCGGCACGCTGGTGGTGGTCAAGCGCTTCGCGTTTTTCTCCGAGGCGGTGGGGCATGCGGCGCTGACCGGCGTGGCCATCGGTATTCTGCTCGGCGAACCCTACACCGGCCCGTACGGCAGCCTGTTTGGTTACTGCCTGCTGTTCGGCATTCTGCTCAATTACCTGCGCAACCGTACCGGCCTGGCACCCGACACTTTGATCGGCGTGTTCCTGTCGGTGTCTCTCGCTCTGGGTGCCAGCCTGCTGCTGATCCTGGCGGGCAAGATCAACGTGCACATCCTGGAAAACGTGTTGTTCGGCTCGGTACTGACCGTGAACGGCAACGATCTGCTGGTGCTGGCGATTGTCGGCTCACTGGTGATGGCGCTGGCCCTGCCGCTGTACAACCGGATCATGCTGGCCAGCTTCAACCCGCAGCTGGCGGCGGTGCGTGGCGTCGCGGTGAAGACCCTGGATTACCTGTTCGTGATTCTGGTGACGCTGATCACCGTCGCGGCAGTGAAAGTCATTGGCGCGATTCTGGTCGGCGCGCTGCTGGTGATTCCGGCAGCCGCCGCCCGGTTGCTCAGCCAGTCGCTCAAGGGCTTTTTCTGGTGTTCGGTGCTGATTGCCACGGTCAGCACGCTGTGCGGGATTCTCGCGCCCATTGTGTTCGATCTGCCGATTCCGTCCGGCGCCGCGATCATTCTGGTCGCCGGTATCGCCTTCGCCCTCGCCGCGATTGCCCGGGGCATCGTCCCCAGTCTGAAAGGGAACCTTGGATAAATGGCTTTTTCATTGCGACAACTGACCTTGGTCATCGCCCTCAGCGGCGCGTTTTCGAGCCCTCTGCTGGCTGCCGAGAAACCGTTGCGGGTGCTGGCCTCGTTGCCCATCACTTATGGCCTGGGCGAAGTCCTGCTCAAAGGCACCGACATCAGCCTCGAACGCGCAGCGCCGGCGAATCTGCCGGGCAGTCGCCAGACGGCCTACTTCACCGGTCGCGGCGCCCCGGCGCTGAGCAAACTGGCCACCGGCGCCGATGCGGTGATCGGCGTGCGCTCGCTGTGGGCCGATGATCCGCTGTACCCGATCGCCCGCCGCAGCAACATCCGCATCGTCGAAGTCGACGCCGCCCGCCCGGTGGACGGTGCCCTGCCCGGCATTGCCGTGCAACCGGGGCTCAAGGTCGACGGTCTGAACAGCCAGCCGTGGCTCGCGAGCAACAACATGGGGCGCATGGCGGACGTGATGGCCGCGGATCTGGTGCGCCTGGCGCCGAAGGACAAACCGAAGATAGAAGCCAATCTGGCGGCGCTGAAACAGCGTCTGTTGAAACTCAGCGCCGACAGCGAGGCACGTCTGGCCAGTGCCGATAATTTGAGCGTGATGAGCCTGAGCGATCACTTCGGCTATCTGATCGGCAGCCTGAATCTGGAGCTGATCGGACAGGATCCGCGACCGGACACCGAATGGACGCCGCAAGACCTGAAAAAATTGACGGCAACGCTCAAGGACAACGACGTGGCAGTGGTGCTGCACCATCGCCAGCCGTCGGATGCGGTGAAAGCGGCGATTGCCGAGTCGGGCAGTCATCTGTTGGTGCTGAGCACCGATGCGGTGGATCCGGTGGCTGAACTGGAAGGGAATGTGGATGCGCTGCTCAAGGGCCTGAGCGGCACGTAAGCCAGTCCTCTGGACATGATAAAACCCGCTGACTGTTTCCAGTCCAGCGGGTTTCTTTTTGGCTGAAGACTTACTGTGCTGTCGCTTGCGCTTCCATCTTCTGACGCAGGCTCAGTGGACGCATGTCGGTCCAGACTTCCTCGATGTAGGCCAGGCACTCTTTCTTCATGCCGCTCTTGCCCACGGCGCGCCAGCCTTGCGGAATGGCCTTGTAATCCGGCCAGATCGAGTACTGTTCTTCGTGGTTGACCACGACCTGAAAGAGGATGTCCTCGCGGTCGAATACTGACGTCATGCTGTGTCTCCATCGTTGTAAGGGTGGGCTGCACGGCGGGTGCAGCCGGGTATGTAGAAGGAACGTTCGGCGCGGCGAAAAATTTACAGGGCCGCGGTCGCCGCACTCAGCGCACGGCCGAAGATCTCGGCGACGCGATCGATTTCAGCGGCGGTGATCACCAGCGGCGGCAGGAAACGCACCACCGCACCATGACGGCCGCCCAATTCCAGGATCAGCCCGCGCTTGAGGCACTCGCGCTGTACCAGCGGCGCCAGACGTGCGAAGACCGGTGGGTGGCCCAATGCATCCGGCGTACCGTCCGGATCAACCAGCTCGACGCCGAGCATCAGGCCTCGACCGCGAATATCGCCCAGTTGCGGGAAGTCACGTTGCAGGATGTGCAGATGCTCGCTCAGGCGTTCGCCCATGGCGGCGGCGTGATCGCAGACCTTGTGCTCGACCAGGTAACGCATCACCGCGCAACCGGCGGCCATCGCCATCTGGTTGCCACGGAAGGTACCGGCGTGGGCGCCGGGCTGCCAGGTATCGAGCCAGTCGCGATAGACCACCACCGCCAGCGGCAGGCTGCCGCCGATGGCTTTGGACAGCACCACCACGTCCGGGATGATGTCGGCGTGCTCGAAGGCAAACATCTTGCCGGTACGGGCAAAACCGCTCTGGATCTCGTCGACGATCAGTGCAACGCCGGCCTTTTCGGTGATGCGGCGCAGACCGCGCAGCCACTCGATGTCGGCCGGAATCACACCGCCCTCACCCTGCACCGCCTCGACGATCACCGCCGCCGGCAATTGCACACCGGCCTCGGGATCATTGAGCAGGTTTTCCAGGTAACTCAGGTTGGCCTTCACGCCCGCCGCGCCGCCGAGGCCGAACGGGCAACGGTAGTCGTACGGGAACGGCATGAATTGCACGCCATTGCTGAGCAGCGCGCCCAACGGTTTTTTCGGTCCCAGGCTGCCCATCAGGCTCAACGCGCCCTGGCTCATGCCGTGGTAACCGCCGGAGAACGACAGCACGGTGCTGCGCCCGGTGGCGGTGCGCACCAGTTTCAGCGCGGCTTCCACGGCGTCGGTGCCGGTCGGGCCGCAGAACTGGATCTTCGCCTGGGAAGCCAGCGCTGGGGGCAACAGGCCGAACAGGTCCTGAACGAATTGATCCTTCACCGGCGTGGTCAGGTCCAGGGTATGCAGCGGCAGCTCATCGGCCAGCACCTGCTGGATCGCCTCGATCACCACCGGGTGGTTGTGCCCCAAGGCCAGTGTGCCGGCACCGGCGAGGCAATCGATGAACGTGCGCCCTTCAACGTCCTCGACATACAGACCCTTGGCACGTTTGAGCGCCAGGGGAATGCGCCTCGGGTAGCTGCGGGCATTGGACTCCTGCTGGCTCTGACGGGCCAGCAACGGCGATTCACTGAACTGATACAGCGTTTCAGCCGGCGCGGAGGCGATCCGGGCCGACGACTCTTCGATAAGGCTGGTGGCGACTGACATCTCTCGACCCCTCAATACGCTATGGATAGTGACCAAAACTGCACACCGCACAGGTGCGCGTTCCGGTCGCGGGGCGCACATGCAGGTTTTCCTGTTCTGGAAACGCACCAGCCGCTCGAGGATTTACACCCTTGAGCCAGTTGTCATGCCGACAGCGGCAGCGACTTGTGCATCGGCAGGCTGCGCATGCCGTGGCGGATGAACGGCGGCGCCGACTCGCGGTAGCCCAGACGCCGATAAAAAGCCTCTCCGGTGCGGGTACTTCTGAGCATCGAGCGGTCGCTGCCGCGGGTCCGCAGCCAGCCTTCGAGATCCGCCATCAATGCTCGGCCGGCGCCACGGCGAAACCACTCCGGCTGCACATGACACAGCGTGACATCGCCATCGACAGTGGCCATGCCGACGCCGACCGGTTTGTCCTGCAACAGGGCAATGTTCAGATAATGCTGCGGATCGGCGAGCCAGGCGCTGATGTGTTCCTGAGATTGCTGGCGAATCCAGGCCTCGACGAGGAGTGGGTCATTTCGATGATCGAGCGCGCAGCCGACGCGGATCGAACGCTCGACGATACGGCTGATGATGCCGGCATCGGCCGCAGAGGCCGGGCAAATGTAGATGGGTGCATCCATGGCGCAGTTCCCTCAGTCCATTGAGTCAAAGGCCGGGCGACAATAGCGTTGCGACCGGCCGATGACCAATGCAGAGAGGTTACATTTGATGTGCCGGGCTCAGGCCGGTTGCAGCGGCATGGTCAGCTCGACCCGCAAACCGTCCGGGCGGCTGTCGAAATGCAGGGTGCAGGCACAGCGCTGGACAATCGCCTGGACAATCGCGAGTCCGAGCCCGCAACCGGTGCTCTGACCGTTGCGCCAAAAACGTTGGGTCAGGTGTTGCAGATCATCCGGGGCGATCCCCGGCCCATGATCGCGGACCACGAAACGCACGCGATTGGCGGTGGTTTCCAGGCTCAGGTCCACCGCGCCATCCGTCGGCGTGTGACGCAAAGCGTTATCCAGCAGGTTGCGCAGAGCCGCGATCGACAGCACCGCCGGCATTTGCAGGGGCGCAGCGGACAAGTGTTCAGGCAGGTGCAGCCTGATGCGCTGGCGCTGGTCGCCGGCCGAGTCCTGAATCGCCAGTTTCGCGACCTGCTCGGCACTGCACTGCACGCCGTCGTCGAACGACAGACTGCCCTCGACCCGCGCCAGCAACAACAATTGCTCCAGGGTCCGGTGCAGGCGGTCGGCGCCCTCCTCGGCCCGGGCCAGAGACTGGTCGCGGGCACTGCCATCGGTCATCCGCGCCACTTGCAGGTGGGTCTTGATCGCCGTCAGCGGACTGCGCAGTTCATGGGCCGCGTCACCGGTCAGGCGACGTTCGCGCTCGATGGTTTTGCCGATGCGCTGGAACAGTTGGTTCTGGGTTTCAAGCAGTGGTTTCAGCTCGCTGGGGAATGACTGCAACTGCAACGGTTCGAGCGAATCGGCGTTGCGGCGCATCAAGGCTTCGCGCAAGCGATTGAGTGGCGCCAGCCCCTGGCCGATCCCCAGCCACAGCAGGCACAGGCAGCCGAGCAGCGCCACCCCCACCGGCACCGAGGCCGCCAGCAGGATCGACATGTTCAGGGCTTCGCGCTCGATCACCCGGTCGGCGGTGGTGATGCGCACATCGCCACGGGCCAGGGTGAACGTGCGCCATGGCGCGCCATCGATCATCTGGTCGTGGAAGCCCATTTTCTGCGCCTCTAGTGCCTGTTCCGGGTTGTTGTGGCTGCGGGCGAGGATTTCGCCACGCAGCGAACTGACCTGACAGGCCATACCGCCGGGAATGTTCAGTTGTTCTGCACTGAAGTGCGTTCCGTCGCCCTTGCTCGGTATCGCCGGCAACTGCTCCAGCAGCCCGGCAACCATCCGCGCCGACGCCACCAGCCGCTGGTCGAGGGAAAACATCATCTGATTGCGCAGGTCGCTGAGCATCCAGGCAGCCGCCAGGGCCCAGATCAGCGCGAACGCGGCGCCGAGGGTCAGGCTCAGGCGCAGGCGCAGACTCATCACTTGTCAGGTTCTCCACCATCGGCCGGGCCCAGGCGATAACCGAGACCACGCACGGTTTCGACGATGCCTTTGCCGAGTTTGCTGCGCAGGTGATGGATGTGCACGTTGAGCGCGTTGCTTTCCAGTTCATCGCTGAAACCGTAGACGCTGTCCTTCAATTGCTCGGTGGACAGCACCCGACCACGGTTGTGCAGCAGGGCTTGCAGCAGGGACTGTTCGCGGCGGGACAGGTCCACCGAACGGCCCGCAAGAGTGGTTTCGCGACTGCTCGGATCGTAGGTCAGCGCGCCGTGCTCGATCAGGTTGACGCTACGCCCGGCCACCCGGCGCAACAGGGTTTGCAGACGGGCGAACAGTTCCCGCAAATCGAAAGGCTTGAGCAGGTAATCATCAGCGCCGGACTGCAAACCGTCGACCCGGTCAGTCACCGAGTCCCGCGCGGTAAGGATCAGTACAGGAATTTCCAGACCTTGCTGGCGCAGTTGCTGCAACAGTTTGAGGCCATCTTCATCCGGCAGACCGAGGTCGAGCACCATCACGTCGAATTCGGCGACCTTGAGGATCGCCCGGGCCTTGGAGGCCGTATTGACGTGTTCGACCGTCAAGCCCTGGGCCGTCAGCCCGGCGACGATGCCGCTGGCGATCAACTCATCGTCTTCGCAAACCAGTACGTGCATGGTGAGTCCCGTAGAAAAATGCCGATTAGGCGGTTGGCCGATTAAGCTGACATTATGCCCCGAACGCCACAGCGACAAGGGTGCCGCGGTTAATCATCGGTTAATCGCCGCCGCCCATTGTGCTCATCACTTGCACAGGGACAAGGCTCCTCCATGCGTCATATTTTTTTGTTGTTAGCATTTTTGATTTCGGGTCTGGCCCAGGCAGGGAACGATCCTTTTTCGACAAAACCGGAATTTCTCCCGGTCGACAAGGCCTTCGTCCTGACGTCCGAACGTCTGGATTCCGGCGAAACCCAACTGTTCTGGCAGATCACCGACGGTTACTACCTGTATCAGAAACGCCTGAAATTCGATGGACTGGCGGCGGAGAATGCCCCGACCCTGCCCGAAGGCGAATCCCACAGTGACGAGTATTTCGGCGAGCAACCGGTCTATCGCCAGGGTCTTGAACTGAAAATCCCGGCAGCAGCCAAAGGCCAGATCAAGGTCAGTTATCAGGGCTGCGCCGATGCCGGCCTGTGCTATCCACCGCAGACCCGTGTGATCGACCTCGGAGGCAAAGCGGCCGCTGCGGTGGCGGATGAGGCACAGGATCAAGCGCTGGCCAGCGGCCTGCAACAACACACACTGGGGTGGAGTTTGCTGGTGTTCTTCGGGCTCGGCCTGCTCCTGGCTTTTGCGCCGTGCTCGTTGCCGATGTTGCCGATTCTGGCCGGCATGGTGGTCGGCAGCGGTGCCACGCCGCGTCGCGGTTTCGCGCTCGCCAGCAGTTACGTGATCTGTATGGCACTGGTCTATGCATCGATGGGCGTGATCGCGGCGCTGCTGGGGGCGAACCTGCAGGCGTGGTTGCAGAATCCGTGGCTGCTGGGTGCTTTCGCGGCCATCTTCGTGATCCTGGCACTGCCGATGTTCGGCTTTTTCGAACTGCAACTGCCGGTGGCCCTGCGTGACCGGCTGGAGCATGCCTCGCGCAGTCGCAGCGGCGGCAGCCTGATCGGTGCAGGTGTTCTGGGGGCCCTGTCGGGCCTGTTGGTCGGCCCGTGCATGACCGCGCCGCTGGCCGGTGCTCTGCTCTACATCGCGCAAAGCGGCAATGCGTTGCACGGTGGGCTGATTCTGTTTGCTCTGGGGATTGGCATCGGCGTGCCCCTGCTGTTGCTGGTGACCGTCGGCAATCGCTTCCTGCCAAAACCCGGCGCGTGGATGAACCTGCTCAAAGGTGTATTCGGCTTCCTGTTCCTGGGTACGGCGGTGCTGATGTTGCGGCCGGTGCTGGATCCTTCGCTGTGGCTCGCGCTGTGCGGGGCCCTGTTGCTGATTGCGGCATATTGCGCCTGGAAACAGTCCGAAGGCTTCGGCCGGGTCGCACAGTTGTTTGGAGCCAGTTCGCTGTTGCTGGGCATATGGGGCAGCTTGCTGCTGGTGGGCGCGGCGGGCGGTGGCGACGATCCGTATCAGCCGCTGCAGATCTACAGCGCCGGGCGCACCGGTGCCGCGATACCGGACGGCCACGAGGCGTTCACCACGATCAAGGACCCCGCGGCCCTGCAACGTGAACTCGATACCGCCAAGGCCCAGGGCCAGTGGGTGCTCATCGACTATTACGCCGACTGGTGTGTGTCTTGCAAAATCATGGAAAAACAGGTGTTCGGCCAGGCGCGAGTCATGCAGGCCTTGAACGACGTGCGTCTGCTGCGGCTCGACGTCACCGCCGACAATGCCGCCAGCCGCGAACTGCTCGGCCGCTACAAAGTGCCGGGGCCACCGAGTTTTGTGTGGATCGGTGCCGACGGTGAAGAGCGCCGCAGCCAGCGCATCACCGGCGAGGTCGATGCCGACACCTTCCTGCAACGCTGGACCACCACCCGAGATGCCCGTTAATGCTGACTTTCACCCTCGGCACCTTTGCCATCGCGCTTAACCACCTGCTGCTGATCAGTGCCCTGGCGCTGGCGACGTTCGTCGGCTGGCGGGTGGCCAAACGCGGCGGCGATAATCCCGAGTCGGCGCTGTTCAGCCTGTTCCTGCTGGGCATGCTCGCGGCGCGCATTGCGTTTGTCGCTGTGTACTGGGGCCACTATCGCAACGATCTCTGGCAGATCATCGATCTGCGCGACGGCGGTTTCCTCGCCTGGCCGGGGGTGATCGTGCTCTTGCTGGCGGCGCTGTATCGCGGCTGGCGCCGGCCGGGCTTGCGTCGACCGCTGGGTTTCGGTGTGGTCAGCGGTGTGGCGTTCTGGGTGATGGCGACCCTGTCGCTGAACATCTACGAGCAAGGCACGCGCCTGCCGGACATCACCTTGCGCAACGCCGCCGGGGAAACCGTGAAACTCACCGATTATCAGGGCGGACCGCTGGTGATCAACCTGTGGGCCACCTGGTGCCCGCCGTGCCGCCGGGAAATGCCGGTGCTGGAGAACGCCCAGCAACAACGCCCGGACCTGACGTTCCTGTTCGTCAACCAGGCCGAAAGCATGCAAAGCGTCGCCACGTTTCTCGAAACCCAGGGCCTGAGCCTGAACAACGTGCTGTTCGACCGCAGCGGACGCCTCGGCCAGGCCGTGGGCTCCATGGCCCTGCCGACTACCCTGTTCTATAGCCCGGACGGTCGTCTGCTGGGCAGCCATCTGGGCGAGTTGTCGAACGCCAGCCTGGCCCGCGCCCTGGAAAGCTTCGACACCCCGGCCTCCAGCCCGAATCCGGCCACCACTTCTTCAAGGAAACTGCCATGCCCCGCCTCCGCCACCTGCTGACGCTGTCTCTGGGCGCCGCCCTGCTGCACTTGCCGTCGGTCCAGGCCGCTGAAGAACTGCCTGAAGCGATCAAGAAGATCGAAGCCAAGGGCGCCAGGATCGTCGGTCAGTTCGACGCGCCCGACGGCCTGCGTGGTTACGCCGCGCAATACCAGAACCGCGGGATGGCGCTGTACCTGACGCCGGACGGCAAGCACGTGCTGCTGGGCAACCTGTACGACGCCGACGGCAACGACCTGAGCAGCGCGCCGCTGCAAAAACTGGTCTATGCACCGATGGCCAAGGAAGTCTGGGCCAAGTTCGAGGCGAGCAACTGGATTCAGGACGGCAACAAGGATGCCCCGCGCACCGTGTACCTGTTCAGCGACCCGAACTGCCCGTACTGCAACATGTTCTGGGAACAGGCCCGCCCCTGGGTCAAGGCCGGCAAGGTGCAGTTGCGGCACATCATGGTCGGCATCATCCGCGAAGACAGCCCGGCCAAATCCGCTGCGCTGCTGGCTGCCAAAGACCCGGCCAAGGCCCTTGAAGATCACGAGAAGGCCGGCAAGGCCAGCACACTCAAGGCCTTGAAAAACATTCCGGCCGCCGTGCAGACCAAACTTGCAGCGAACATGCAGTTGATGGAAGACCTGGAATTGCAGGCCACCCCGGCGATCTTCTACATGGACGACAAGGGTGAACTGCAACAACAGCAAGGCGCGCCGACGCCGGACAAACTGGCGAAGATTCTCGGCCCGAAATAATGAAAAAAGCCCACTCTCAGGAGCGGGCATTGATTGTGGCTCGAACAATCAACCGCACTTTATGAAGTGGTCGAGAAAGCTATAGTCCTCGCATGTCACTTTCATGGACTTGATGCGTGTTTGCGGTGGCGCCACAAAGTCGATCAATTGATGCAAGGCGCCGCCCTGGTTCAGGCCGTGGTAATCCTTGCTTCCCAGGGATACACCACTGACATCAAAGTATTCGACGGTGCCTTTAAGATGCAGGTGGGCCCAAGTGAACGAAATTCGATCGTAGTCCGCCTTGAATTCAAACTGAATCTGTTGAGGCGGCGATGTGTTGGCCGAGTTGATACACATGCCAAAAGAGAGTTCTTCAATGAACCCGATAGTGTTGTAGCCAAAACGCATGATGCCTGCCGATCCCGCCCCGTCCAGCAGCGTGATCGACATGGTGGGCAAGGTGAAAGTGTAATTGTCAGCGGCGCTGACAAGTTTTATTTCGTGATTATCAAAATTTTCCTCATGAACATAGCGCTGCTTCTGCACCGTTACTCGAGTGATGGGTGATGGCCGATCGATACCCTCCCGCGAGACGATGTAGCTCGCGTCAACCGTTTTACCTTCACTGGCAGCCACTGCCGATGCACTCACGGTGACTGTAACCTCGCCTGATGAATTGCCATCTATCGCTTTCAGTTCAGGTGACCCCTCGCCCGCAGTGCCACGCCACAACGGCATGATACTGTCGGTAGGGCGCATGTCCTTGTACTTGATGACCATCATCGCCTCGTCCAGGACCAGTTCCGGATTCAGCACCTGATGCTGTGTCTGTTTGACAGTCGGTGCCAGTAAATCGGTGTCGGATTGCAGCAAAAGTGCTGTCCAGCGCGGAAATTCATGCGCGGTGCCAATATCCGGATTGTTGTCGAACGTGACAAACACATGTAGCGTCAGTGCCGATTTATCGTCAAGCTGAGTCAAAAAGTTTCGATCAATAGTCAATTCCAGACCGTTGCTCACCTGCTCGGATGTCACTTCCAGCGCCTTGACCAATTCAAGCGTTTCGTGGGTTGGATAATTGCGCTGTCCGACAACGTTGATCCAGATGAGCTGCCCCGGCGCGATGAACAACCAAGGTAAAAGCCGAACACGCGCGTTGCCTGAAAACCTGCGCATGTCCAGAAATTCAGTACCTTCGGTCTTGACGACATCGGGTAACTGCGGTTTCGGCAACTCCTCGGGAGAAATTTGTTCTACCGTCAGCTCAAGTGTATGGGAAAGCTGCACTTCTTCATTCAAGCTTGCCTCGTACCAGATTTTCACGGTTTGACCGACAGACTTACCGATAACCGACGCAGGGATCAAAACCTCAGCGGGAAGCGAAGCCTCCTTCGACTGAGTGGTAAATTTCTCGATATGGCCGGACCTTGCCCAGAAGAGCCCGACACTATGTTCCGTAGTGAGCCCTGGAAAAACGATTTTTACGGTTGTACCGCCCAGAACCTTGGCAGGTTGTAATGTTGAGTTGTGCGAAGCATCAGATACCAATGGAACCGGAAGCTCAGGAACATTTGCTGATTGGCTGGACATGACGACTCTCCTGTCGGCGATCACACGATTCAGCCCACAATGGGCAAAACCATTTAATGCCTGCTCAAGAAGAGCGCGCTACTGTCAGAGTTGACAGTAGCGCGGGACGCAGAAAGGTGATTCAGTCGACGGAAGGGTTCTGTTCAGACAAAAAGGTAAACAACACCTCCGTCACAAACCCGGGATTCTCCAGATTGGAGATATGCCCCGCTTCCGGCACCAGCACACACGAACAGCCAATCAACTCAGCCATTTCCCGTGCTTCCGACGGCGGGCGTGGCTTGTCCTGGTCGCCGCAGACCACCAGTGTGGTCGCCGCATTCAGCTCTCCCAGACGCGGCAACAGGTCATCACGGCCAAAGGTGATGCGCCCCATCGGCACGATGCTCTCGCGCAGGCGTTCAGCTGAATAGCCGGCGAGTTTTGCGCGGAAATCCTGATACAGCGCCGACTCTTTATCGATGCCCGGGCGGAAGAAAATCGGCACCACGATATCCAGCAGTGGCTCGGAGATCCCGCCGCTTTCCTCGATCTGTTTGAACAGCGAGAAGTAGTACTGGCGAGTCGGCTCCGGCTCGACGCCGACGTAAGTGTCCATCAGCACCAGACCGTTGAGCCGCTGCGGCGCCGACAACGCCAGGCGCACGCCCCACATGCCGCCGACCGACAGCCCGACCAGCGTCACCCGGTCGATGTCCAGATGATCGAGCAAGGCCAGCGCCTGGCGTGCGATGTCATCCAGTGATGTGGTGCCTTCAGGCAAACGCCCCGATTCACCATGGCCCCAGAGGTCCAGCGCAATCACCCGATAGTGAGGCGACAGCGCTGCGATCTGCGGCGCCCACATCGCCTGGTCCCACAGGTAGCTGCCGGCCAGCAATACCGCCGGGCCCGTGCCTTGATCAATGTAGTGAAGCGCCTGTCCGTCAACCGTGAAAAAAGGCATCGATAACCCCCGTGGCAAAGAAACTGGAGCCCGAAGACTGAGCGGACCGGCCTCGGCCGTCAATGATATGAAAGGATTACAAAGCCCGATCTGCGACAACGGCCACAACGAAACGCAGGTTTCTATAGCCATTGTCGCAGGCTGTGCTTTACAGCCCTTCCAGCGCCGCCATCAGGTCATTGAGCCGATCCACCTTCTCCTCGGTAATGTCACTGGCCGCCAGCCCTTCGATGTATTCGGCCAGTTCCTCCACCGTGCTGCACTCGAACATGGCGCGCAGCGGCACGTCCCGTTGCAGGGCTTTCTGCACCCGCGAAGCGATCTGCGTGGCGAGCAGCGAATGGCCGCCAAGTTCGAAGAAGTTGTCGCGTACCCCGACCTTCTCGACCTTCAGCACCTCGGCCCAGATATCGGCCAGGGTCTGCTCCAGATCGCTGCGCGGTGCCAGGTAATCCTGGCTCTGCAACTGGCCGATTTCCAGCGCCGGCAGGGCCTTGCGGTCGAGTTTGCCGTTGGCGTTGAGCGGCAACCGGTCGAGCCACAACCAGTGCAGCGGCACCATGTATTCCGGCAGTTCGGCGCGCAGGCGCTGCTTGATCCGCTCCAGGCGTTCGCTCTGATTCAGTGCGCAATCTGCGGCCACAAGGTAGCCGACCAGATGCTTACCGTTCACGCCCTCCTGCACACCCACCGCGCCGTCGCGAACTTCCGGTTGCTCATGCAGGCGCGCCTCGATTTCCCCCAGCTCGATCCGGTATCCGCGAATCTTCACCTGATGGTCGACCCGACCGACGTACTCCAGCACGCCGTCACTGCGGCGGCGCGCCAGGTCACCGGTGCGGTACAGCCGCTCACCCGGCGCTCCGAACGGATTCGGCACGAACACCGGCGCAGTGCGCAGCGGATCGCTGACATATCCACGACCGACCCCGGTACCGGCGACGCACAACTCACCCACCGCACCCAACGGCACCAGATCCAGTGCGCCATCGAGCAGGTACAGCAAGTTGTTGTCGGTCGGCGTACCGATCGGCAGGTAGCTGCCGCGAGTCGAGGCCATGTCGACGCGGAAGAACGCCACGTCGTCCGAGCACTCCGCCGGGCCATAGGCGTTGACCAGACCAATCTCCGGATAACGCAACAGCCACTGATGCGCCAGCTCCGGTGGCATTGCTTCACCGGTCGGCAACATCCAGCGCAGGCCGTCCAGGCTCAAGCGATCCGAAGCGAGCATGCCCTGAATCAGCGACGGCACACTTTCCAGCACGGTGATGCCCTGCTGCTGAACATGCACCAGTAAGCCTTGCGGATCGTGGGCGATGGTGTTCGGCACGATGTCTACCCGCGCCCCGAACAGCGGCGCGGCGAGGAACTGCCAGACCGAAATGTCGAAGCTTTGCGAAGCGGTCTGGGCAATCACATCGGCGTCGCTCAGGTTCAGGTACGGCACCTTGCTCAACTGGTTGTTGAGCATGCCGCGCTGCTCGACCATCACGCCTTTCGGCAATCCGGTGGAGCCCGAGGTGTAAATCACGTAGGCCAGGTTGTCCGGGCCGCTGAAGAGGCCCGGATTCGCCGACGAAACCGCGCCGGCCTGAACCTCTTCCCACACCAGCAGACGTGGGCGGTTGGCGCAGCTGAACTCATCCAGCAAGGTCGTCGCCTGTTCACGGCAAGCCTCGGTGCACACCAGCACTGGCGTGCGACTGAGTTCGATGATGCGTTGCAGACGCTGGCTCGGCAGACCCGGATCCAGCGGCAGGTAACCGGCACCGGCCTTGAAGCTGCCGATGATCATGCCCAGCAGATCCAGGTTACGTTCACCCAACAGCGCCACCGGTTGATCCATCTGCACCCCGGCCGCGACCAGTGCATGGCCGAGACGGTTGGCGTTCTGGTTCAGCTCGGCATAGCTCAGTTGCTGATCGAGGCAACTGGCGGCGGTGCGTTGCGGATGTTGCGCGACCCGCGCTTCGAACAACTCGACGTAGCTTTGTTCCAGCGGATAGTCGTGCTCGCTCTGGTTGCAGCCGTGGAGCAGGAAGTCCTGTTCCTCATGGCCCAGCAGCGGCAGGTCAGCCATGTCGCCATGGAAGCCGTCGACCAGCGCCAGCAACAGACGCTTGAACTCGCCGAGCATGCGTTCGATGGTCGACTCGTCGAAATAACGCTGGTCGTAAGACAGATGCAGACCCAGGTCGTCGCCCGGATAGCAAACGGCGGTCAGCGGGAAGTTGGTGTGGGTACGGCCCGAGTCCGAGGTCGCGTTGAGGCTCTGCGCACGGTCCAGTACCGAGACTTCTACCGGGGCGTTTTCGAACACGAACAGGCTGTCGAACAGCGGCTGGCCTTTCGGCAGTTCGCTTTGTTCCTGGATGTTCACCAGCGGCAGGTATTCGTACTCGCGCAATTGCATGTTGCTGTCGAGCAGACCGCTCAACCACTGACGCACGCTGGCGCGCTGGTCGTCCGCCGGGATCTGCACCCGCAGCGCGATGCTGTTGATGAACAGTCCGACGGTGCATTGCATCTCCGGCATCTCCACCGGACGCCCGGCCACGGTCACGCCGAACAGCACGTCGCGATCACCGCTCATGCGGCGCAGCACCAGCGCCCAAGCCGCCTGGGCGAAGGTGTTGATGGTCAGCTGATGAGCCTGAGCCAGTTCGCGCAGACGAGCGCCGTCCTCGACTTTGAGTCGGGTGTAGCGGTCGCCAACGATCATGCCGCCGCTTTCGCCGGCGTGTTCACGCAGGAACGGACGGTCGCTCGGGATCGGCGTGGTGCGCTCGAAGCCTTGCAGGTTCTGCTGCCACCACTGCCGCGCTTCGGCCAGGCTCTGGCGTTGCAGCCAGCCGATGTAATCGCGGTAGCGCGGCGGCACTGCCAGTTGCGCTTGGCGACCTTCGCCCAGCGCGGTGTAGATCTCGAAGAAGTCGTTCATCAGCAGCGAACGGCACCAGGCATCGATCAGGATGTGGTGGTTGCTCATCATGAACCAGTAGCGCGCCGCGCCGACCTTGATCAGGCGCAGGTGGAACGGTGCCTGATTGAGCAGATCGAACCCGGCTTCGCGCTCGGCCTTGAGCAGCGCTTGCAGTTTCGGTTCCTGCTCCACGTCAGCAATGGCGCTCCAGTCCAGGTACTCGATCGGCGTGCGACCCGGAGTGTGGATCACTTGCAACATGTCTTCGCCGACGTTCCAGCAGAACGATGCACGCAACGCTTCGTGACGAGCGACCACCGCCTGCCACGCCTGGGCGAAACGCTCGGGGTCGAGTTCGCTGTTGATGCGGTAGCGATCCTGCATGTAGTACAGACCGGTGCCCGGTTCTAGCAAGGTGTGCAGCAGCATGCCTTCCTGCATCGGCGTCAGCGGGTACACGTCTTCGATGTGCGCCGCCGGCACCGGCAGTGCGTCAAGTTGAGCCTGGGTCAGTTTCGCCAGCGGGAAGTCCGACGGCGTCAGGCCACCGGCCTCGTCCTGCAGGCAATGTTCGATCAGGCTCTGCAACTCGCCGACGTAGGCATCGGCCAGCTCGTTGATGGTCTGCGCGTCGTAGCGTTCGGCGCTGAACGTCCAGCGCAGCAGCAGCTCACCGCCATACACCTGACTGTCGACGCTCAACTCGTTCGGCAACGGTGCGTGTGGATCGTGGGCCGCGCCGACCGATTCATCCAGCGGACGGAACAGCGCGTCGCTGCCGAAGCTCTGGTCGAACTGGCCGAGGTAGTTGAAGGTGATCGGCGCGTTCGGCAACGCCGCCATGCTCTGACGACTGACGTCATCGGCGAGATAACGCAGCACGCCGTAACCCAGACCTTTGTGCGGCACGGCACGCAGTTGTTCCTTGATCGCCTTGATCGAAGCGCCCTGCCCGGCCGCTTCTTCGATGTTGTGCGGGGTCAGGCGCAACGGATAAGCGCTGGTGAACCAGCCGACGGTGCGGGTCAGGTCGATCTCGTCGAACAGGGTTTCGCGGCCGTGGCCTTCCAGTTGAATCAGCGCCGATGGCTGCCCGCTCCAGCGGCACAGCACGCGGGCCAGCGCGGTCAGCAACAGGTCGTTGACCTGCGTGCGGTAGGCGCTCGGTGCCTGTTGCAATAGCTGCTTGGTGCGCTCGGCATCCAGACGCACGCTGACGGTTTGCGCGTGACGATTCTCGCGACCGCCCTCGGGACGTTCGCACGGCAAATCGGCGTTCGGACCGGCCAGTTGCGCCTGCCACCAGCTCAGTTCTTCACGCAGGGATTCGCTGCCGGCGTAAGCCTGCAAGCGCGCCGACCAGTCCTTGAAGGCGCTGGTTTTCGCCGGCAGTTTCACCGACTGATCGGCGTCGAGTTGGTGATACACAGTTTGCAGATCGTCGAGCAGAACGCGCCACGACACACCGTCGACCACCAGGTGATGAATCGCAATGAACAGCCGTTGCTGAGCGTCCAGCCCCTCGACCAGCACTGCGCGCAGCAGCGGGCCCTGGGTGAGGTCGAGACTGCGCTGAGCATCGGCGAACAGCTCGGTGCACTTGTCCATCGACGGCACGCGGACTTGCCACAGTACGGCGGCATCGTTCACCGGTTGATGGGTTGCCTGCCATGCGCCGTTGACCTCGCTGAAGCGCAGACGCAGGGCGTCATGCTGCTCGATTACCGCCAACAGCGCTTGCTCCAGACGATGCGGTTCCAGCGCAACCGTCGGCTCCAGCAGCAACGCTTGGTTCCAGTGCTGACGCTCGGGAATTTCGGTGTCGAAGAACCAGTGCTGGATCGGCGTCAGACGCGATTCGCCAGTCACCAGACCTTGCTCGGCGGTCACGGTTTCACTGCGGCTGGCGACAGCCGCCAACGTCTGCACGGTCTGGTGCTGGAACAGGTCGCGAGGGCTGAAGTGAATGCCCTGCTGCCGTGCCCGGCTGACCACTTGAATCGACAGGATCGAGTCGCCGCCCAGTTCGAAGAAATTGTCGTTCAGACCGACCTGCTCGACGTTGAGCACTTCGCACCAGATCTGCGCCAGGGTCTGCTCCAGCTCGTTGCTTGGCGCCACGTAATCCTGACGGTTGAGCTCCGGGTCCGGTGCCGGCAAGGCGCGGCGATCGAGTTTGCCGTTGGCGGTCAGCGGCATGCTCGCCAGCAGAATCAGATGCGTCGGCACCATGTAGTCCGGCAGTTGCGTCTTCAGGTGCGCCTTCAGGGCTTCGCGCAGTTCGGCTTGCTCGGCTTCGCTTCGCGAAGCGACCTCGGTCACGAGATAGCCGACCAGTTGCTTGCCACTCGGTGCCTCCAGCGCCAGCACCACCGCTTCGCGGATCGAGTCGTGATCGAGCAGGCGCGTTTCGATCTCGCCCAGTTCGATCCGGAAACCACGGATCTTCACCTGATGGTCGATCCGCCCCAGATACTCCACCAGACCGTCGGCGCGCTGGCGCACCAGGTCGCCGGTGCGGTACATGCGCCCGCCATTGGCGGCAAACGGGTCGGCGACAAAACGCTCGGCGCTGATGCCCGCACGGTCGTGATAACCCTGGGCCAGGCCGGCGCCGCCGACGAACAATTCACCGGTCGCGCCTTGCGGCACCAACGCCAGATCGGCGTCGAGAATGTAGGCCACGCGATCACCGATCACACTGCCGATCGGCACGCTGCCGGCGCCCTCTTCCAGCACTTCTGGCGCGAGACTGGCGAGCGGCATGACCACGGTTTCGGTCGGGCCGTAGGCGTTGAAGAACAGGCTCGGCTTGAATACTGCACGAATCCGTTGCAGGTGTTCGCCGGTCAGCGCTTCGCCGCCGGTGATGATCATCCGCACAGGGAGGATGTCGTTTTGCGTGGCGAGGAACTGCGCCAACTGGCTGCCGTAACTCGGGGTGAAGCCGAGAATATTGATCCGGTGTTCGCGGATCAGGCCGCAGATTTCTTCCGCGTCCCACTGACCTTGCGCACGCAGCACCACCTGCGCGCCGCTGAGCAGCGGCACCAGCAGACGCTCGGTGGCGGCGTCGAAGTTGATCGAATAGAAGTGCAGTTCGCAGTCGTCCGGGCGCATGCCGAAACGCTCGATCACCGCCTGGCAGTGCATGGCGATTTCACCGTGGGACACCACCACGCCTTTCGGCTTGCCGGTGGAACCCGAGGTGTAAATCAGGTACGCCTGATGCTGCGGCAGGCTGATGAACGGAAGTTCGGTAGCCGGGTAATCGGCCAGCGCGGCGCTGTCATCTTCCAGGCACCAGCGCGCCACGTTCGGCGGCAATTCACCGAGGGCCTTGAACATCGCCCGGTCACTGAGTAACAGGCCGACGCCGCTGTCTTCGATCATGTAATGCAAACGGTCGAGCGGGTATTCCGGATCCAGCGGCACATAGGCGCCGCCGGCCTTGAGGATCGCCAGCAGGCCGACGACCATTTCCAGCGAACGCTCCAGCGCCAGACCGACCCGCACTTGCGGGCCGACGCCACGCTCACGCAGGGCCCAGGCCAGACGATTGGCACGGGCGTCGAGTTCGGCGTAGCTCAGGGTTCGCCCGGCGAAGGTCAGGGCCGGCGCATCTTTGCGCGCCAGCGCCTGTTCGGCGAACAGGTGATGGATGCACTGGTCGAGACGATGCTCGCCCGGCTCGACGCCAAGGCTGTCGAGCAACTGTTGTTGCTCAGGTGCATCGAGCAATGGCAATTCGCTGAGGCGCTGCTGCGGGTCGGCGATCAGCGCTTCCAGCAGGTTGCGCCAGTGCCTGGCCATGCGTGCAATCGTCGGTTCGTCGAACAGGTCGGTGCTGTAAGTCAGGCAGCAACCGAGGCGATGGTCGAGGTCGGTGACTTCCAGGTTGAGGTCGAACTTGGTCGCCCGCGCATCGTTGGCCAGGTACTCGACAGTCATGCCGGCGAGCATGCGGCTCTGCTGGAATTCCCAGCGCTGCACGTTGCACATCACCTGGAACAACGGGTTGTAGGCGGCGCTGCGCGGTGGCTGCAACGCCTCTACCAGATGGTCGAACGGCAGGTCCTGATGGGACTGACCTTCGATCACGGTATGGCGCACTTGCTCGAACAATTCGCCGACCGACATCTGGCCGTCGAGCTGGCAACGCAGCACTTGAGTG
Organism: Pseudomonas fluorescens; assembly: GCF_012974785.1. Taxonomy (GTDB): domain Bacteria; phylum Pseudomonadota; class Gammaproteobacteria; order Pseudomonadales; family Pseudomonadaceae; genus Aquipseudomonas; species Aquipseudomonas fluorescens_BT. The sequence goes on from NZ_CP027561.1 coordinate 4,350,432, forward strand.
TTGAGGAACGCACCGATCAGCCCTTCGCTTTCCGGGCGGATACGGTTGGCGACCGGCGCGCCGATGCGCAGGTCGGTCTGGCCGCTGTAGCGGTAAAGCAGGGTCGCGAGTGCGGCGGTCATGGTCATGAACAGGGTCAGGCCGTTCTGCGCGTTGAATGTCCGGACGCGGGCAGCGAGGTCGTCGTTGAGGTCAAAACGGAACAGCTCGCCCCGGTGACTTTGCACCGGCGGACGCGGACGGTCGCCCGGCAGTTCCAGCAGTGGATGTACGCGGCCCAGTTGCGCGGTCCAGTAGTCGAGCTGACGCTGACGCTCGCCGGACTCCAGCCAGTTGCGCTGCCACACGCTGTAGTCGAGGTACTGCACCGGCAGCGGTTCCAGCGGCGATTCGCGGTCATCGACGAACGCTTCATACAGCCCGCTGAGTTCCCGGGCGAAGATGTCCATCGCCCAGCCTTCGGTGACGATGTGGTGCAGGGTCAGGACGAAGTAATGCTCGTGCTCGGCGGTCTTGACCAGGCAGGCGCGCAGCAGCGGGCCGGTCTCCAGATCGAACGGCAGGTGCGCTTCGTCGTCGGCCAGTTGCTGGACTTTCTGTTCGCGCACATCGGCGGCGAGTGTCGAGAAATCCTTCCAGTCCATGCGCACGCCGGTCTCGGCATGCACCTGCTGACGGGCCACGCCGTCGATGCTCGGGAACGTGGTGCGCAGGGTTTCGTGGCGCAGGATCAGCGCTTGCAGCGCCGCTTCGAAACGCTCGACATGCAAGACGCCACGCAGCCGCGCCATGCCGCCGACGTTGTACGCAGGGCTGTCCGGCTCCATCTGCCAGAGGAACCACATGCGCTGTTGGGAATAGGAGAGCGGCACCGGTTTGCTGCGATCAACCTTGGCGATCGGCGGCTGTTTGTTGGTACGGCCGCTGGCCTGGATCTGGCGGATCTGTTCGGCGAAATCACCCAGTTCGCTGTGTTCGAACAAGGCACGCAGCGGCAATTCGACGTCGCAGGCCTGACGGGTGCGGGAAATGATCTGCGTGGCCAGCAGCGAGTGACCGCCGAGGGCGAAGAAGTCGTCGCGCAGTCCGACCTGTTTCAGGCCCAGCACTTCGCGCCAGATCGCGGCGATCTGTTGTTCCAGCTCGGTGACCGGCTCGACGTGTTCGCGCACCTGCCATTGCGGCTCGGGCAAGGCGCGGCGGTCGAGTTTGCCGCTCGGGCTCAGGGGCATTTCGTCCAGACGCATCAGTTGTGCCGGGACCATGTATTCCGGCAGTTCGGCGGCCAGTGCGGTTTTCAGGCGAGCGATTTGCGCGTCCTGATCTTCATTGGCGTCCGCGGCTGTGAAGTAGCCGATCAGTTGCGGGCCGGCGACGGTTTCACGCACCAGCACGGCGGCCTGGGCCACACCATCCTGAACGAGCAGACGGGCTTCGATTTCTTCCGGTTCGACGCGGAAGCCGCGCAGTTTGACCTGCTGATCGAGACGGCCGAGGTATTCGATCACGCCATCGTGGGTCCAGCGTGCGCGGTCACCGGTGCGGTATAGGCGTGCGCCCTGCTCGCCCAGCGGATCGACCACGAAACGCTCGGCGGTCAGCGCCGGGCGACCGAGGTAACCACGGGCCAGACCGATGCCGCTGATGCACAGTTCACCCGGCACACCGGACGGCACTGGATTGAGATCGCTGTCGAGCACGCGGCAGACCACGTTGCCCAGCGGACGGCCAATCGGCGAACGCTCGCCATCGGCCACACTGCAATGCCAATGGGTGACGTTGATCGCGGTTTCGGTCGGGCCATAACGGTTGTGCAGTTGCACCGCCGGCAGTTGCGCCAGCACGCGGTTGCGCAATTCCGCCGGCAGCGCTTCACCGCCGGAGAATACGCGACGCAGGCTGGTGCATTCGGCGCTCAACGGTTCATCGATGAACAGCGAAAGCAGCGGCGGCACGAAGTGCAGCGTGGTCACGCCGTACTGTTGAACCAGCTGCGCAATGCGATGCGGATCGCGGTGTTCGCCGGAGCCGGCGATCAGCAGGCGCGCGCCGGTGATCAGCGGCCAGAAGCATTCCCACACCGACACATCAAAACTGATCGGCGCCTTTTGCATCAGCACGTCGGTATGGTCCAGACGATACGTGTTCTGCATCCATTGCAGCCGTTCGGCCAGCGCCGCGTGAGTGTTGCCCACGCCTTTCGGCTGGCCGGTGGAACCGGAGGTGTAAATCACGTAGGCGAGGTTGTCGCCGTGCAGGTGCAGGCCCGGCGCCTGGCTCGGCCAGTTTTCCAGGTGCAGGGTGTCCATGGCGATCATGCTGACGCCTTCCCTGGCCGGCAAGCGGTCGAGCAATGCAGTCTGGGTCAGCAGCAGTTCGACACCGCTGTCGCTGAGCATGTAGGCCAGGCGCTCGGCCGGGTAATCCGGGTCCAGCGGCACGTAGGCGCCACCAGCCTTGATGATCGCCAGCAGACCGATCAACAGTTGCGGCGAACGCTCGGCGGCGATCGCCACGCAGACGTCCGGGCCGACGCCTTTGTCGCGCAGGTAATGGGCGAGACGGTTGGCCTGGGCGTGCAGTTCAGCGAAGTCGAGGCTGCCGCCGTCCCACACCAGCGCGGTGCGATCAGGCGTCTGACGCGCTTGATCATTCAGCAGCTCCGGCAGCCATTGTTGCGCCGGGGTGCACGGGGCGACGCTCCACGCGTCTTGCTGAGAATATTCGCCGCCGGTCAGCAGCGGCAGGTCACCGATGGCCTGCTCCGGGCGTTCGCAGACAGCACGCAACAGGTTGCTGAAATGTTCGGCAAGGCGCTCGATGGTCGTCGCGTCGAACAGTTCATCGGCATAGTCGAACGACAGGCTCAGGCGACCATTACGGTCTTCTTCGCTGTGCAATTGCAGATCGAACTTGGCCTCGCGGCTGTGCCACGGCAGTTCTTCGGCGAGCAGGCCCGGCAGACGTTTGAGCGCACTCAGGTCGCGTTGCTGATGGTTGAACATGACCTGAAACAGACCTTGTTCGCGGGCCTGCGGGAAGGCTTCGAGCAGTTGTTCGAACGGCAGGTCCTGATTCGCCTGAGCATCAAGCGCAGCCTGACGGGTTTGCGCCAGCAGTTCGGTGAACGGCAGTCGCGAATCGACGTCGGCGCGCAGCACCTGGGTGTTGATGAAGAAGCCGATCAGGCCTTGGGTTTCCAGACGCGGACGGTTGGCGTTGGGTACGCCGATGCGGATGTCGCGTTGGCCGCTGTAGCGATGCAAAAGACTCTGGAACGCCGAGAGCAACAACATGAACGGCGTGGATTGATGGGCCTGGGCAGTCTGGCGGATTGCATCGCTGAGGCTGGTCCCCAGTCGAACGCTGTGGCGTGCAGCGCTGTGAATCTGTTTGGCAGAACGCGGATGGTCAGTCGCCAGTTCCAGCGTTGGATGCTCATCACCCAACTGCGCTTTCCAGTACGCCAGTTGTCGCCCGCCCTCGCCTTGCGCCAGCCATTGGCGCTGCCAGCTGCCGTAATCGGCGTATTGGGTCGGCAGCGGCGCCAGCTCGACACGCTGGCCTTGGGAAGCGGCGGCGTACAGACGCGAGAACTCGTCGATCAGCACATTCAGCGACCAGCCGTCGGCGATGATGTGGTGCATCGTCACCAGCAGTTGGTGATCTTCGTCGTCGAAGCGAACCAGCGTCACCCGCAGCAGCGGGCCTTTCTCCAGATCGAACCGGGTGCGGGCTTCGTCTTCGCGGATCTGTTGTGCGCGGGCTTCACGTTCGCTGGCCGGCAGGCCGCTGATGTCAATCAGTTGCAGGTTGAACTCGCCCGCCGCTTCGACCTGTTGCAGGGCCACACCGTCGCGTTCGAAGAAGCGCGTGCGCAGGGATTCGTGGCGCTCGATCAGTTGTTGGAAACTGGCGCGCAGGGCATCCTCGTCCAGTTCGCCACGCAGGCGCAGGGCGCCGGGAATGTTGTAGGCGCTGCTTTGCGGATCGAGCTGCCAGGTGATCCACAGACGGTTTTGCGCAAGGGATTGCGGCAGTGCTTCGTTGCGCGACAACGCAGTGATTTCCCCCTGGGCGCTGCCGCCGTCCTGTTGCTGCTGCGCCACGGCAACGGCGAAAGCGGACAGGGTCGGCGCTTCGAACAACATGCGCAGGTTCAGCTCCAGGCTCAGCTCTTCGCGAACCTTGGCGATCACTTGGGTGGCGGCGATTGAGTTACCGCCGAGCAGGAAGAAGTGATCGTCGGCGTTGACTTGCTGGACGTTCAGTTGCTCAGCCCAGATTTTGCCGATCAGCGTTTCCAGTTCGGAGGCGGACGCGGTCGACTCATGAGCGGTTTCAGCAGTGCCTGATGGGAATACGGCGTAGCTGTCGAGGCTGCCGTCCGCCAGGCGATTGCGGCAGGCCGAACGTTGCAGCTTGCCGCTGGAAGTCTTCGGCAGCGCGCCCGGGTTCAGCAGCACCACCACGCTCGGTGCTTCCTGATACGTCTCGGCCACGGCCTGGCGAATGGCTTTGATCAGCGCTTCGGGCGGGAGGATTTTCTGCACGCTGCGGCTGATTTCCGCCGCGATGCCGATACCTTCTTCGCCATTCTGATTGACCGCGAATGCTGCGACACGGCCCTTGCGCACCACCTCCACTTCGTTCTCGACCGTCTTCTCGATGTCCTGCGGATAGAGGTTGTGACCGCGCACGATCAGCATGTCTTTCAGGCGACCGGTGATGAACAGTTCGCCGCCGCGAATGAAGCCCAGGTCACCGGTACGCAGCCAGGTCTGGCCGGCGTGCTGGACGAAGGTCTTGGCAGTCGCCTCGGGGTTGCGCCAGTAGCCGAGGGCGATACTCGGGCCGGTTGCCCAGACTTCGCCGACGGCGTTGTCGGCCAGCGCTTCAAGCGTGCTCGGCTCAACGATCAGCACCGCATGATCGGGCTGGCTGATGCCACAACTCATGATCGGGCTGCCCTCGCCCGCTTCGGCGCGGTTCTGCGCGAGAGCCTGATCGTCGACGCGCAATGCAGGAATCCCTGTGCCGCGCGGTGTGCCGGCGACGAACAGGGTCGCTTCGGCCAGACCGTAGGACGCCATGAAGCTGTCTTCGCTGAAACCGCACGCGGTGAATTTCTCGGCGAAGCGTTCGAGGGTGTCGAGACGGATGGGTTCGGAACCCGAATAGGCGACGCGCCAGCGACTCAGGTCGAGGCGTTCCAGCGCCGATTCGCTGACCCGTTCGCTGCACAGTCGATAGGCAAAGTCAGGTCCGCCGCTGATGGTGCCGCCGTATTGGCTGATCGCTTCGAGCCAGCGCAACGGCCGGCCGAGGAAGTATGCCGGCGACATCAGGATGCACGGTACGCCGCTGAAGATCGGTTGCAGCAGACCGCCGATCAGGCCCATGTCGTGGTACAGCGGCAGCCAGCTGACGATCACGTCGTCCGGGTTCACGTCGATGCCGAAACCGTGGCGAATCAGCAGTTCATTGGCCACCAGATTACCGTGGCTGACCTGCACGCCTTTGGGCAGCGCGGTGGAGCCGGAGGTGTATTGCAGGAAAGCGATGTGGTCTTGCGGCAAGGTCGGCTCGACCCAACGCTCGGCCAGCGCGTTTTCGAGGGTGTCGACGCACAACAGCGGCGGCGCGCCTTCGATTTGCTGCAAGGCATCGCGCAGGCCGGCGCTGGTCAGCAGCAGACGCGGTTCGGCGTCGGCGATGATCGACAGCAGGCGCTCCTGATGGTGACGCTTGGCCGATTCCGGCGGATAGGCCGGCACCGCGATCACACCCGCGTACAGGCAACCGAAGAACGCCGCGACGTAATCCGGGCCGCTGGGAAACAGCAGCACCGCGCGATCACCGAATCCGGCCTCGGCCTGCAACGCCGCGGCGATGGTGCGGGCGCGCTGATCGAGTTCGCGATAACTGAGCACCACAGCCTGCTCCTCGGTTTCGGCGAGAAAGCGCAAGGCCAGCCGATCCGGCGTCAGGGCCGCGCGGCGCTGAAGGGCTTGGACCAGGGTGCTGGGGAGTTCGAACGCGTCGGTCATGAGGTTTCCTGCCTGAATTCGGCTTGCTGGTGGAATCGGGTTGGCTGCGGCATGCCCGTGCAAGGCATGCGGGACACGGTCTTCGCCGACCGTGCAAGGCATTGGAATGCGGTAGGTCCGGGGCTGCGTACCCGGATCCATTCACCAATGAGAACGGATGACGTCTTGAAATAATTAGTCGGCGGGCAGGATCGCCAATGGGGCTGGGCGCGTGGACGAGTGCGGCGGCGTGTCGCAGTTCTCAGTTCGCACCGTTATGGATCATTAGTTCTCTTTCTCAATTGACAATCATTATCATTCAACATAATTTGTCGCTCGATGTGTAGGACGGCCCGTCCCCCAGACGTCCCACTAACCTATTGGCAGCAAGGTGATTTCCATGACGGAACAAGTATCCACAAGCAGGTGCGATTCACCGCTACTTCAGGCATTCGTCGACAATCGACTGATTCTGGTCAAGATTGCAGCTCGCATTACCGGCTGCCGGTCACGCGCCGAAGATGTGGTGCAGGATGCGTTCTTCCGACTGCAATCGGCGCCGCCGATCACGTCGTCGATCAAGGCCCAGCTGAGTTATCTGTTCCAGATCGTGCGCAATCTGGCCATCGATCACTACCGCAAACAGGCGCTGGAGCAGAAGTACGCCGGCCCCGAGGAGGAAGGGTTGAACGTGGTCATTCAGGGCGCTTCGCCGGAAACCTCGCACATCAACTTCTCGACCCTGGAACACATTGCCGATGCATTGACCGAGCTGCCGGTCCGCACGCGCTACGCCTTCGAGATGTACCGTCTGCACGGCGTACCGCAAAAGGACATCGCCAAGGAACTCGGCGTTTCGCCGACCCTGGTCAATTTCATGATTCGCGATGCGCTGGTGCATTGCCGCAAGGTGTCGGGCAGCCGTGCAGATGTCATGACCGCAAACCGTCGCTGACAGCAGGCCACCCAAAAAAAGATCGCAGCCTTCGTCGAAGGGCTGCGATCTTTTTTTGTTTCAGCGAAACGTCACGCCAGTTTGCAGCGATCAAAAAACCGCTCGCGCCCCAGGATCATCAACGCCGCACGCTTGTGCGGGAAGTCGAACTCCTTTTCGCAGTGGAAGCACTGGTTGTGCATGTGGCCGATCATCTTCGCGTTGTCGGCACGCGGCTCGGCGACGACGCGCTGAGTACGCGGATCATCCAGAAACAGATAGTGCACCAATGCCGACAACCAGCTCGCCACCTTGTGCGGGCCGCGATGGTCTTCTTCCCCGACCAGCATGTGAATGCCACGGTCGTAATTGTCGGCATCGTAGAACGGCGCGATGCGATCTTCCTTGGCCCAGTAGGCTTCGAAGTAAGCGAACGGCTGGTCGTTGAAACAGCCGATCAGAGTCAGCGTATGCGGATCGGCGTCGAGCTTGCTCAGGTACTCGCGATGCTGTTCCAGGCTGCCCTCTTCCTGCCAGAAACTGGCGACTCGCGGACTGTTCTGCCAGCGGTTGAAACGCGCCAGATCCTGCTCGATCTCCACGGTCCGCAGAGAAATCCACGCACCGAGACGCGCATCGAAACGCCGATAGACTTCACCTCGCGGCTTCACCGGACGCAGCGGATGACGCTTGCCGTTGCTGATGACCATTTGCTGCGGGTAGCTGCCGGTCAGCGAAGTACCCAGCCACGGTTGCGGCAGTTGCCAGAAGAGCGTGCGTTCACAGCGATACTCGCCCGCCACGTCCGTGCTCACCAGCAAACCGCTGAGCAAGGCTTCGGTCGGCGCCTGATCCAGTTGCCAGATCAATTGCTGACGCGCCGAATCCCGGGCAAACAGCCAATAACAGGCCGCCCACAGCGCCTGGCCCGGTGGCAATGCATAACGTTCATCGATCTGGATCGGCCCCTGGCCTTCACGATCAAGGCGCAGGCGAATCAGCGGTTGCCCGTCCAGGCTCAGGCTCAGACGGCTTTCAGTGGCATCGGCTATCAGTTGACTGCCCGAAGGCAAGGCCAGGGCAGTCAGGTCATTCAGATTGGACATGGGTCGGGCTCACGATAATCGTCGACAGTTCAACGATGGGACGTGAGCCGGGGCGGGAAATTTAGGCCGGACGGTAAAAACCGCAACTCATGGACGACGCACCGGCACCACGGCGATCTTGTACGGATCGAAGATCTTCAGCATCTGCCCGCTGTCACGCAGGCCTTGCAGCAGTTTGCTGAACGCTTCGCCGGTAATCGGTGCCTCTGGCCTGAGAATCGCGTAGTGGTGGTAGATCTGGTCGATGCGCTGAGACACCAGCAATTCATCACGCACTTTTGCGTTGCGCAGCAGGTAATCGAACAGATACGAGCGAGTGACCAGCGCAATGTCCGCCCGACCGCGCAGCACCATCAACAGGTTGCTGTCGTGGGAATAGGTCAGCGTGGCGTTGTAGGTTTCCGCGAGGTATTTGGGGTCGGCATTGAAGTTGGCGAACTCGTAGTGATAGCCGCTGTACAACGCCAGGCGCTTGCCCTTGAGATCGGCGAAGTAATTCTGCTGGCGACCGGGTTCGTTTTCCGCGACGAAAATCTCTGCGTCCTCCAGCCCCATGTCGACCGTGGTGTGGGGAATGTCTTTCCAGCCCCAGTCCGGATTCTCGAAGATCGCCATGTCCGTGCGGCCCTCCTTGAAATCGCCGAACCGTCGTGGAATCGAGGTGGGGACAAGCTCAAAACGGAAGTCGCTCTGAGCACTGTTCAATGCAGCGACCAATTCCGGCAGCAGCCCCGTGTCGGCGCCGTTTTCCGGGCGAATGGTGTAAGGCGGGAAATGCGCAGCCCCCACCCGAACCACTTGCACCGCCTGAGCAGGCAAAACCCAGGATGCAGCCAGCGCTGCGAGCATCAGCCCGGCGGCCGTCCGATTTGACGAAGACTTCAAAACACCCCACTCCCCGAAAAAGTACCGTTCCATGCATTCAAGCTAGGCGGTTTCGCCCAGTTAGCCAGTTTCCCGGGCCGATAGAAAGTGATCAGCCTTCTTCAAGCACCAGAATCAGCGCTTCTTCGGCCAGTTGATCGAGGCTCAGACTGCCGCCGGCGCGGAACCAGGTGGTGGTCCAGGACAGCGCGCCCGTGAGAAAACGTCGGGTAATGAACACGTCACCTCGGATGAACCCCGCCGCCTTGGCCTCGCCCAGCACTTGCAGCCAGAGTTCTTCGTAGATGTCCCGCAGCGCCAGCACTTTGGCCTGACCGTCTTCGGACAGCGAGCGCCATTCATACACCAGCACCGCCATCGCTTCGCCGCTGCCGCCCATGATCGACTGCAATTCGCAGCGGATCAGCGCCAGCACCCGCTCGCGGACATTGGCCGCATCGGCCAGGGCCGCCCGCATCAGCGCCGTGTTGTAGCGGATGGTTTCTTCCATCACTGCACGCAGGATTTCATCCTTGCTTTTGAAGTGATGAAAGATGCTGCCTGACTGAATGCCCACGGCGCCCGCCAGGTCGCGCACCGTGGTGCGTTCGTAGCCCTTGTTGCGAAACAGGTGGGCCGCCACTTGCAGCAGTTTGCCGCGAGCGCTGTCCGGGTCGGTCAACTGGCCTTCGTCGACCAGTTCGCGCATGACCTTCAGGGCTTTTTGCTCGTCCACCCGTTCTCTCCTACAGTCGTTCAGTCGTCTGCCGCCCTGAAACCGCAGGGTTGCGCGGGCAATTTAAGCCGCCGGCCGCGACCAAGCAAGCGCTTGGGCAGAAGATAATTTCGCCTGTTTACAAACCAAGCGCTTGCTTGGTAGCCTCGATGCACTTCTGTCACAGGTTGCTGAGTCGGAGATGAAAATGCCCACCACGGTTCGCATCGGATGCGCCAGCGCATTCTGGGGAGACACCTCGACCGCCGCCGCGCAGCTTGTAGCCGGTGGAAAGCTGGATTATCTGGTGTTCGACTACCTGGCCGAGATCACGATGTCGATCATGGCCGGCGCGCGAATGAAGGACCCGCAGGCTGGGTTCGCCGGGGACTTCATCGAAGTCCTGGCGCCCCTGCTGCCGCAACTGGCCGAACAGAAGATACGCGTCATCAGCAATGCCGGCGGGGTCAATCCCCAGGCCTGTGCCGCCGCCCTGCAAGCGGCCTGCGACAAGGCCGGCGTGGCACTGAAAATCGCCGTGCTGTCGGGCGATGACCTGCAACCTCACTTCAAACACCTCGCCTCCCAAGGCATCACGGAAATGTTCAGCGGCGCCCCGCTGCCGCCGACGTGCGTGTCGATCAACGCCTACCTCGGCGCGCCGGGCATTGTCGAAGCGCTGCGCCTGGGCGCCGATATTGTGATTACAGGCCGGGTGGTCGACAGCGCAGTGGTCAGCGCCGCACTGGCGCATGAATTCGGCTGGTCGTGGCACGACTACGACAAACTCGCGCAAGCCGCCCTGGCCGGGCACATCATCGAATGCGGCGCGCAGTGCACCGGCGGCAACTTCACCGATTGGCGCGACGTGCCGGATTACGAACACATCGGCTTTCCGATCGTCGAAGTCAGCGCCGACGGCCAGTTCATCGTCAGCAAACCCGAAGGCTCCGGCGGATTGGTCACGCCGCTGACCGTCGGCGAACAGATGCTTTACGAGATCGGCGATCCACAGGCCTATCTGTTGCCCGATGTGGTCTGCGATTTCAGTCAGGTCAAACTTCAGCAACAAGGCAAGAACGCGGTTCGGGTCCACGGCGCCAAAGGCCTGCCACCCAGCGACAAATACAAGGTCAGCGCGACATACCCGGACGGTTTCCGCTGTACCGCCAGTTGCCTGATCGCCGGCATCGATGCGGTGGAAAAGGCTCGGCGCGTCAGTCAGGCGATCATCGACAAGACTTCGGAAATGCTCGAGCAACGCGGCTGGGGCCCTTACACCGAAACCCATATCGAGCTGCTTGGCAGCGAAGCCACCTACGGCCCTCACGGCCAGCGCCGGGACAGCCGCGAAGTGGTGATCAAACTCGCCGTGCGCCACCCGAACAAACAGGCGCTGATCCTGTTCTCCCGGGAAATCGCCCAGGCCGCGACCGGCATGGCACCGGGGCTGACCGGCATCGTCGGCGGGCGTCCGACGGTGTATCCGCTGATCCGGCTGTTCTCGTTCCTGATCGACAAAAGCGCCTGCACATTGCAGATCGACATCGACGGCCATTCTCATCCGTTCGCCCTGCCCGCCCCCACCCCACTCGACAGCCAGGATCTGCCCCTGCCCCACGAAACGCCTGGCCCCCAGGGCCGCGCCGACGCCAGCGTAGCGTTGGTGAAACTGGCGGTGGCGCGCTCCGGCGACAAAGGCAATCACAGCAACATCGGCGTACTGCCGCGCCGCCCCGAATACCTGCCGTGGATTGCCGAAGCGCTGACCCCGGCGGTGGTTGTCGACTGGATGAGTCATGTCCTCGACCCGATTCAAGGCCGGGTCGAGCGCTGGTATCTGCCGGGTACTCACAGCCTGAATTTCCTGCTGGAAAACGCCCTCGGTGGTGGCGGCGTGGCGAGTCTGCGCATCGACCCGCAAGGCAAGGCTTTCGCCCAACAACTACTGGAAATCCAGATCCCGGTGCCGCAGAGCATCGCCGAACAGTTCGACTAGAGGATTGGCACCATGGCGTATGAATCGATTTTCCGGGCTGATCTGTTCAGCGGTCAGACCGTGATCGTCACCGGTGGCGGCAGCGGCATCGGGCGATGCACCGCCCATGAACTGGCGGCGCTCGGGGCCAACGTGGTGCTGGTCGGACGCAAACCGGAAAAGCTGCAAGCCGTTGCCGCCGAAATTGCCGAGGACGGTGGTCGTGCGCACTGGAAAGCGTGTGATATCCGCGATGAAGAAGCCGTGAAGGCACTGGTCAGCGAACTGATCCGCGAACACGGGCCGATCCACGGGCTGGTCAACAATGCCGGCGGCCAGTACCCCTCGCCCCTGGCCTCGATCAACCAGAAAGGTTTCGAAACCGTGCTGCGCACCAATCTGGTCGGCGGTTTCCTGATGGCCCGGGAAGTGTTCAATCAGTCGATGAGCAAACACGGCGGCAACATCGTCAACATGCTCGCCGACATGTGGGGCGGCATGCCCGGCATGGGCCACTCCGGTGCCGCGCGGTCGGGCATGGACAACTTCACCAAAACCGCGGCGTTCGAATGGGGTTATGCCGGCGTTCGGGTGAATGCGGTGGCACCGGGCTGGATCGCTTCCAGCGGCATGGACACTTACGAAGGCGCGTTCAAGGCCGTGATCCCGACCTTGCGCGAACACGTGCCGCTCAAGCGCATCGGCACGGAATCGGAAGTCAGCGCGGCGATCGTGTTTCTGCTCAGCCCGGCTGCCGCGTTCGTCAGCGGCAGCACCTTGCGCATCGACGGCGCCGCCAGCCTGGGCAGTCGCGCCTGGCCGCTGCACAAGGCGACCCACAGCAAATCCTTCAACGGTTTTCACCGGGCCTATATACCGGATGTCTTGAAGGACAAGGAGTAAGCCATGCCGGTCATTCAATCCCAGCTCGATCCGCACAGCGAAGCCTTCGCCCGCAACCGCGCAGCGATGCTTGCGGCCATCGAGCAAGTCCAGCAGCTGGAACAGAACCTGCTGAACAAGGCTGCCGAAGCCAAGCCCAAATTCGACAAACGCGGACAATTGCTGCCCCGTGAGCGCCTGAATCTGTTGCTCGACCCCGGCGCGCCCTTCCTCGAACTGGCGAGCCTGGCCGGCTACAAGCTGCACGACGACAAGGACGGCAGCTCGGCCGGTGGCGGCTTGATCGCCGGCATCGGTTACGTGTCCGGCGTTCGCGCCTTGATCGTGGCGAACAACAGCGCGATCAAGGGCGGGACGATTTCCCCGTCGGGCCTGAAAAAATCCCTGCGTCTGCAACAGATTGCCCAGGAAAACAAACTGCCGGTCATCACCCTCGCCGAAAGCGGCGGCGCCAACCTCAATTATGCGGCGGAGATTTTCGTCGAAGGTGCGCGCAGTTTTGCCAATCAGGCGCGCATGTCCGCCATGGGTTTGCCGCAGATCACCGTGGTGCACGGTTCGGCCACCGCCGGCGGCGCCTATCAGCCGGGGCTGTCGGATTACGTGGTGGTGGTGCGCGGCAAGGCCAAGCTGTTTCTCGCAGGTCCTCCATTGCTAAAAGCAGCGACCGGTGAAGTTGCCACGGACGAAGAACTGGGCGGCGCCGAGATGCACGCACAAGTCGCCGGCACCGCCGAATACCTGGCCGAAAACGATGCCGACGGCGTGCGTCAGGTGCGGGAAATCGTCAGCCTGCTGAACTGGAACGAGCAACTGCCGTGGCTGCCTGAGCCGCAATTCAAGGAACCGTTGTACCCCATCGACGAGCTGCTCGGCCTGATCCCGGACGACCCGAAAAAACCTTACGACGTGCGCGAAATCATTGCGCGGATCGCCGACGAATCGCGCTTCATGGAGTTCAAGGGCGAGTTCGATCAGCAGACCGTTTGCGGCCACCTGAAAATTCAGGGCCGCGCCTGCGGTTTCATCGGCAACAACGGCCCGATCACGCCCAACGGCGCGAGCAAGGCCGCGCAGTTCATTCAACTGTGTGACCAGAGCCAGACGCCGCTGCTGTTTTTCCATAACACCACCGGGTTCATGGTCGGCACCGAATCGGAACAGCACGGCGTGATCAAGCACGGCTCGAAACTGATCCAGGCCGTGGCCAATGCGCGGGTGCCGAAACTGACCATTGTGGTCGGCGGTTCCTATGGCGCGGGCAACTACGCAATGTGCGGACGCGGGCTTGATCCGCGCTTCATTTTCGCCTGGCCCAACAGCCGTACCGCCGTGATGGGTGGCGCCCAGGCCGGCAAGGTGTTGCGTATCGTCACCGAAGCCAAGCAGTTGAAGGACGGCCTGGCGCCCGACCCGAAAATGCTCGACATGCTGGAGCAGGTCACCGCACAGAAACTCGACAGCCAGTCCACCGCCCTCTATGGCAGCGCCAACCTGTGGGACGACGGGCTGATCGATCCACGCGACACCCGCACCCTGCTCGGTTACTTGCTGGACATCTGCCACGAAGCCGGCATCCGCACGTTGCAACCCAACAGCTTCGGCGTCAGCCGGTTCTGATCGCCACGGACTCAAGGAGAACAATAAAATGATCTTCACCCCGGAACACGAAGCCCTGCGCCGTACCGTCCGCCAGTTCGTCGAGCACGAGATCAACCCCCACGTCGATGAATGGGAAAAGGCCGGACGTTTTCCGATCCACGAGATTTTCCGCAAGGCCGGCGACCTCGGCCTGTTGGGGATTTCCAAGCCGGAGAAATTCGGCGGCATGGGCCTGGATTACAGCTATTCGATCGTCGCGGCCGAAGAGTTCGGCACCATCCATTGCGGCGGCATTCCGATGTCGATCGGCGTGCAGACCGACATGTGCACTCCCGCCCTCGCCCGCTTCGGTTCCGATGAGTTGCGCGAGGAATTCCTGCGCCCGGCGATCACCGGTGAACAGGTCGGTTGCATCGGCGTGTCGGAAGTCGGTGCCGGTTCCGATGTCGCCGGGCTCAAGACCACCGCACGCAAGGACGGGGACGACTATGTGATCAACGGCAGCAAGATGTGGATCACCAACTCGCCGAGCGCCGACTTCATCTGCCTGCTGGCCAACACCTCGGACGACAAACCGCACATCAACAAGTCGCTGATCATGGTGCCGATGAACACGCCGGGCATCAGCCTCAGTTCGCACCTCGACAAGCTCGGCATGCGCAGCTCGGAAACCGCCCAGGTGTTTTTCGACAACGTGCGCGTGCCCCAGCGCAATCGCATCGGCCATGAAGGCGCCGGGTTCATGATGCAAATGCTGCAATTCCAGGAAGAACGCCTGTTCGGCGCGGCCAACATGATCAAGGGCCTGGAATATTGCATCGACAGCACCATCGAGTACTGCAAGGAACGCAAGACCTTCGGCAACGCGCTGATCGACAATCAGGTGATCCACTTCCGCCTCGCCGAATTGCAGACCGAAATCGAATGCCTGCGAGCGCTGGTCTATCAGGCCACCGAGCAATACGTGAAAGGCCAGGATGTCACCCGACTGGCCTCGATGGCCAAACTCAAGGCCGGGCGCCTCGGCCGCGAAGTCAGCGACAGTTGCCTGCAATACTGGGGCGGCATGGGCTTCATGTGGGACAACCCGGTGGCCCGCGCCTACCGCGACGTGCGTCTGGTATCGATTGGCGGGGGCGCCGACGAAATCATGCTGGGGATCATCTGCAAACTGATGGGCATCCTGCCGGGGAAAAAGAAATGACCACCCTGCCCGTTTGCCAGACGCTGTTGCTGGAACCCCATAACGGCGTGCTGCACATCACCCTCAATCGCCCGGAAAACCGCAACGCCATGAGCCTGCAGATGGTCGCCGAGCTGCGTTCGATTTTCGCCGCCGTGCGCGATGACCGCAGCGTGCGCGCGTTGGTGCTCAGCGGCGCCGGCGGGCATTTCTGTGCCGGCGGCGACATCAAGGACATGGCCAACGCCCGCGCTCAGGGCAGCGATGCCTATCGCGAGTTGAACCGTGCCTTCGGGTCGATGCTGGAAGAAGCCCAGCACGCGCCACAAGTGTTGATCACCGTGCTGCAGGGCGCGGTGCTCGGGGGCGGTTTCGGACTGGCGTGCGTGAGCGATATCGCGATGGCCGATCATCAGGCGCAATTCGGCCTGCCGGAAACCAGTCTCGGTCTGTTGCCGGCACAGATCGCGCCGTTTGTAGTGCAACGCATCGGCCTCACCGAAGCCCGGCGCCTGGCGCTGACCGCTGCACGATTCGACGGTCATCAGGCACGGCGTCTGGGGCTGGTGCATTTTGTCGAAGAGGATCCACAGGCGTTGGCCGAGCGGCTGGACGAGGTGTTGCAGCATGTCCTGTGCTGTGCTCCCGAAGCGAATGCCACCACCAAGAAACTCTTGCTGGCCAGCGCCGGCCAGCCATCGAACGAATTGCTGGATGAAGCGGCGCAGTGGTTCAGCGAAGCGGTGACCGGTGCCGAAGGCATAGAAGGCACGATGGCGTTCGTGCAAAAGCGCAAACCCGGATGGAGCACCTGACTCTGTGGGAGCGGGCTTGCCCGCGATGAGGCCCTTCAATCCACCGCCAACATTCAGGAAAAACCACCATGCCCGTCATCCACAAAATCCTGATCGCCAACCGCGGTGAAATCGCCTGCCGCATCCAGCTCACCGCCCAGGCTCTGGGCTATCGCACGGTTGCGGTGTTCAGCGACGCCGACGCCAATGCGCTGCATGTCCAAATGGCGGATGAGGCGGTGAACATCGGCCCGGCGTCCGTGCAGCAGTCCTACCTGAACATCCCGGCCATCCTCGACGCCGCCCGGCGCAGCGGTGCCGACGCGATCCATCCCGGCTATGGTTTTCTCTCGGAAAACGCCGAGTTCGCCCGTGCCTGCGAACAGGCCGGCCTGACGTTCATCGGCCCCAGCGTCGAAGCCATCAAACTGATGGGCAGCAAACGCCAGTCGAAAATCGCCATGCTCGCCGCCGGTGTGCCGTGCATCGCCGGCTATCAGGGCGCCGAGCAGGATGACGCAACGCTGACCCGCGAAGCCGAACGCATCGGTTACCCGTTGATGATCAAGGCCAGCGCCGGCGGTGGCGGGCGCGGCATGCGTCTGGTGCACAGCGCCGAGGAACTGCCGGCGCAGTTGCGCACGGCCCGCTCGGAAGCCTTGAACGGCTTCGGCAGCGACGAACTGATTCTCGAACAGGCGCTGATCGAACCGCGTCACGTCGAGGTGCAGTTGTTCGGCGACCACCACGGCAACCTGATCTACCTCGGCGAGCGCGACTGTTCGATTCAGCGCCGCCACCAGAAAGTGATCGAAGAAGCGCCTTGTCCGGTGATGACCGAAAAACTGCGTCAGGCGATGGGCGAAGCGGCGCTCAAGGCCGGGCGTGCGGTGAACTATGTCGGCGCCGGCACCGTGGAGTTTTTGCTTGATGCCGATGGCCGGTTCTACTTTCTGGAGATGAACACCCGGTTGCAGGTCGAGCACCCGGTGACTGAATTGATTACCGGGCTGGATCTGGTGGCTTGGCAACTGTCGGTCGCCGAAGGCCAGCCGCTGCCGCTGACCCAAGCGCAGGTGAAGCTCGATGGCCATGCCATGGAAGTGCGCCTCTACGCCGAAGATCCGGCCCAGGATTTTCTGCCGCAGACCGGGCGTGTCGAAGTCTGGGCGCCGGCACTGGATCGCGGTGCGCGGATTGATCACGGCCTGATCGAAGGGCAGTCGATCTCACCGTTCTACGACCCGTTGCTCGGGAAACTGATCGCCCACGGCGCAACCCGCGAAGAAGCCCGGCGCAAATTGCTGCGTGCGGTACAGGACAGCGTGTTGCTGGGTGTGCAGAGCAATCAGCGACTGCTGGCCAGTCTGTTGCAGCATCCGCAGTTCATCAGCGGCGAATTCGGCACCGGGTTTATCCCGCAGCATTTCGCCGACCATCCTTGTCTGCATCCCCATAAACCGAGTGCCGAAGAACTCGCGGTTGCGGCGTTGCTGTTTTATCAATCCTGCGCCGGGGCGCATCGTTCACCCTTGGCCGGTTGGCGCAACAATGCCGGGGCGCCATTGCACTATCGGCTGGGTCTCGACGATCAGGCGTGGAGTGTGCAATTGCTTGCCGCCCCGGATGGCATCGTTCGGGTTCAGGTGGCTGAACGAGCCTTCGAACTGAAGCTCATCGAATACAGCGAACGCTCGATATCCCTGGAAATCGAAGGCCTGCGCCAGCGCCACGCCTATCGCCTGCACGACGACCAGCTCTGGCTATTCACCCGCCCCGGCAGCCTGCGCCTGGTGGATCGAACTCATGCGGTGATCGACAGTCAGACCAGCGTCAGCTCCGGCACCTTGAAAGCTCCGATGGATGGCGCAATCATCGACGTGCTTGTCAGCGAAGGCAGCCCGGTCAGCAAAGGTCAGTTGCTGGTGGTGCTGGAGGCGATGAAAATGGAGCACCCGCTCAAGGCCGGCATCGACGGCGTGCTCAAGCGGGTGCAGGTCAAGGTCGGCGATCAGGTCAAAAATCGTCAGGTTCTGTTGCAGGTCGAGTGAGTGGTCAAACGCATCCGCAAGGTTTGACTACGCTCTGACTATCAGGACGCGGAAATCAGGAACCCTGCGATGCCCCATTGGCTGGTCATTGATCTGGAAGCCACCACCGATGAGGGTGGCTGGCCGGTTACGGAAATGGAAATCATCGAGATCGGCGCCACCCTGGTGGATCGCGCCGGTCGCGAGCAGGACCACTTTCAGCGCTTCGTCAAACCGGTGCGTCGGCCCCTGCTGACGCCGTTCTGTCGCGAACTCACCCACATCACCCAGGCCAACATTGACGCCGCGCAACCGCTGACCGAAGTCTGGCCGGCGTTCGAGCGCTGGCTCGGTCAGCACCAGACTCGTCTTGAAGGCTGGGCCAGTTGGGGCGACTACGACCGCAGGCAATTGCTTCAGGAATGGCAGCGCCTGCAACTCGACAGTGCGCTGAACCGTGTGCCGCACATGAACCTCAAACAGCGTTTTGCCAAGGCCCGACGCCTCGAACGGCCCCTGGGACTCAATGGCGCGCTGCAACTGGCGGGTATGCAGTTCACCGGTCAGCAGCACCGGGCGCTGGAAGATGCGCGCAATACCGCCCGATTATTGCCGCTGGTGCTGCCGCTCTAGCGCAGGTGACGGCGCCATGAGCCTTGTGCATACTGGCCGACCTTTTTGACCCTTTTAAGCCCTTTTCGAGAGGAATCGCCCATGTTTAAAGTCAACGAGTACTTCGACGGCACCGTCAAGTCGATCGCTTTCGGCACTGCTGAAGGCCCTGCGACCATCGGCGTCATGGCCCCGGGCGAATACGAATTCGGCACCAGCCAGCGTGAAATCATGCACGTGGTTTCGGGTGCACTGACCGTCAAACTGCCGGACAGCAGCGACTGGGAAACTTTCGCCGCCGGCAGCCAGTTCAACGTGCCAGCCAACAGCAAGTTCCAGCTGAAAGTGGCCGTCGACACCGCTTACCTGTGCGAATACCGCGGCTGAGATCCCGGTTTTCTGCGGCCATGAAAAATGCCCGTGTCCAAGGACACGGGCATTTTTCGTTTCGGGGCAGATTACTCGAGGATTTCCACAGGCATGCCGACTTCGAGTCGGCCATTGCTGTCATTGACCAGGTTTTGACCGAACATTGCACCGTCGGCCTGGGCGCGGGTCTTCTGCAGCGTCGCCAATGGCTCGCGATCGGCGCTGCGCTCGCCTGTCTGCGGGTCGATGGTGGTGAGAATGCAGCGTGAACACGACTTGACCACGCGGAACTCGACATCACCGATGCGGATGCGCTTCCAGCCATCCTCGGCATACGCCTCGCTGCCCTCGATCACCAGATTCGGCCGGAACCGCAGCATTTCCAGCGGACGTCCGACTTCCTGCGACAAATGCTGCAGCGATGCCTCGCCAATCAGCAGCAGCGGGAAACCGTCGGCGAAGGCCACCTGGTCGTCATCGTTGCCATACCCGGCCTGAGTCGTCCGGGCGCGGTCCAGCGGCACTTGCACCAGCCGGGTCGGTTTGCCAATGAACTCGCTGACCCAACGGGCCGCTTCTTCGCCGGCATCCGGCACACGCAGGGTGTCGCGCCAGATGGTCACGCCGCGCAGTTCGGCTTCGTTGCCAGGCAGCGCGATATCAATCGCCGAATGCCCCGGCGCCTCGAGGTTCAGGCCACCGTCGGCATTCCACAGCGCCGACAATTGGCTCATCTTCGCTTCGGCACGCTGAGTCAGGAAGCGCCCGCTGGCCTCGTCTACCAGCATCCAGCGTCGGTCGCCCTCAAGCCCCAGTTTGTCCAGACCAATCCCTTGCAGGACCTCGCCCTTGGCGGATTTCAACGGGTAACGATAAAGCGCGCTCAGACGCAGCATGGCCAGCTCCCTGGTGGGTGAAAAACGCCACCCTATATGAGCTTTGTCGCCGAATCAAAGTCTGACGCCGGATCAGCCTCGACAAGTTGATCAGGCCGGTACTTCGTCGAGCATCAGACGCTGGCGCACCACATCGACCAGTTTGTCCGGCTGGAACTTGGAGAGGAAGTTGTCGCAACCGACCTTCTTCACCATCGAATCGTTGAAGCTGCCGGACAGCGAGGTATGCAGCACCACATACAGGCCACGCAGACGCGGGTCGTTGCGGATTTCGGTGGTCAGGCGATAGCCGTCCATTTCCGGCATTTCCGCGTCGGTGAAGATCATCAACAGCTTGTCAGTCATGTTGACCCCTGTATCCGCCCACGCCTTGAGCATGTTCAGGGCTTTCAGACCGTCACTGGCAATGTGCATTTTCACGCCCAACTGGCCGAGGGTGTCGCGCAGTTGCGACAGGGCCACATTGGAGTCGTCCACCAACAGCACCTCACGACCGCGAGCCCGCTCCAGAACCGGGTCTTCGAGCTTGTCGCGGGACACCTTGGCGTTATAGGGAACGATTTCAGCGAGGACTTTCTCGACGTCGATGATTTCCACCAGTTGATCGTCGACCTTGCTGATGGCGGTCAGGTAGTGCTGTCGGCCGGCACTGGTCGGTGGCGGCAGGATGGCTTCCCAGTTCATGTTGACGATGCGATCCACGCCACCGACGAGGAACGCCTGCACCGAGCGGTTGTACTCGGTGACGATGATCGTGCTGTTGGGGCCCGGCACCAGAGGACGCATGCCGATGGCCTGCGACAGGTCGATCACCGGCAGGGTCTGACCGCGCAGGTTGACCACACCGCAGACAAACGGATGACGCTGGGGCATCAGGGTCAGCTTGGGCAGTTGCAGGACTTCCTGGACCTTGAACACGTTGATCGCGAACAATTGGCGCCCGGCCAGTCGAAACATGAGAATTTCCAGGCGATTCTCACCCACCAGTTGCGTGCGTTGGTCTACCGTATCGAGAATGCCGGCCATCAAATGACTCCTGGGGCTTGTACTGGTGAATTCATTAAAGAGGGTTATCGGCTGACTCCAGCCGATCTTGATCCCCATACAAATCACCTACAAAATGCCATGAGGAAGCATTGATGTCACATTAACATCATGCTTTACTGGCCCCGTGACTTCATCTGCTACATTCTCTGCGGCGCGACCACGGTTTGCGCGGCAGGTTCCCGTGCCTAAGGGATTCCCCTAGGAACAATCAGGCCCAACCTGATGTTCGCAATATCCAATAGCCATTAATGTGACGCCATTCTCATTGCATGAACGGAGTCAGGCTTTTGTGTGCGATCGCAGGTCAGTGGAACCCTCTCCTCTCGAAACCCCCGGCACCAGCCTCCTCGGCTCTGCAGGGCGCGATCTCACGACGGTTCATGATCGTCGACACACACGACATTCGCTCATCAGACATGACGTTGTGGAGATAAGCATGCCGAACGACCGTAAAGAGTGGGCACAGCGGTTCCCCGAATTTCTCGTCGAGGCTGAAATGCTCCTGGCCAAGTCCGAAGAGTGCCTGAGTCACTTGCAACTGATCAGCAATGACAGGGACGCCATCGACTGCATGCTCAGCACCCTCCTCAAGCTGGCGAACAAGGCCGATGCCCTGGCGCTGGAGGCGGTCTCCGAATTCTCTCTGCACCTGCATGGCCTGCTCAGCCAGGCACAGGACCGTGTCGACCTGCATGCCGAGGCTCTGGATGCCCTGAAGGACTGCTTCACCTTGATGGCCTGGCAGCTTGAACTGATCGACCCGAGCACCGGCCAGTTGAGCCTGGACGACAGCGAGCAGACGTCCCTCATCGAAGCGTTCGCCTTTCAGGTCGGACAGAGCCAGTTTCAGCCACCACTCAAAGGCAAACCCCTGTCCCTCGTGTCTTACTCGGAGCGACAAGCTTAAACGCGAGCACCTGGCGTCCTTTGCAACACCGTTAGTTTGAAGCATCGAATGTCGCAATTGATTAACTCATGCCTGCCCGCGACACCTCCAAACAAATAATCATGTTTCACACATCCAGACTCACCACCACTGAAGTCAGGGTTTACCCGTGTATGAGAAATGAAAACTTCGGATTACATGGATAATTATCGGGTTCGGCAAATCAACTTTTTCCATTATGGAACTCGCGTCCAACATGGCGTATTTCCTGACTCTTCGGACATATAGGGTGAACGCGACCAACGGTATGTTAAGTGGTATTATGCCGCCCGTTAGTTGCTTTCACTTAATGGCACAGTGACTTCAATGACCGGTCTGCAGCAAAGTTGGCAGTCAATTACCGATCACTGAACCTTGTTGAATCAACAGCCTGAACCACAGTATTTTCAGACAGAGACCGCCAGTCACTCAGACCGGTCTGCCCGCAGCGAACATCCATTGGCTCCATCCGCTATGTACGCCAGCCTCAAGTCAATCATCACATGGCCTCCCTCCCGAGAAAACGCACGCCGGTTCACGCTCATGCTCTGCATTGGCGCGGCGGCCGGCAGCCTGTTGACTTATGGCTTGGCCGCGCCGGTGTCGATTGGTTTGCTGCTGATCAATGTCGCAGCCGCAGGTTGCGTCTGGACACAGCATCGCCTGTCGCGAAAATCGATCAAGTTCCAGCCCCAGGAGCTGGCCGACCGCTTGCTCGAAGTGCAGGAAAACGAACGTCATCGTCTCAGTCGCGAACTGCATGACGACATCGGTCAGCTGCTGACCGCCGCCAAACTGCAGAGCGAATGGCTCAGGCGACGCCTGCCGGACGATCTCCAGGAACAGTGCTCGGCACTCTGTGACACCCTTGAGGAAACCCTCGACAAAGTCCGCGACGTTTCGGCCATTCTCAACCCGCGGCAACTGACTAGCCTCGGCCTGGAAGCCAGCCTGCGCGCGCACTTGCTCAAGACCCTGGCCAATACCTCGATTCACTGGAGTCTCGACTGCCAGCAGCGACTCAATGGCATTCCTGAAGAAATGGCGGTCGCGGCCTTTCGAATCACTCAGGAAGCGGTGACCAACATCCTGCGTCATGCGCAGGCCAAAAACCTGCTGATCCGCGTACAGCGTCTTCAGCAAGGCCTGACCCTGCTGATCAGCGATGACGGTCTGGGTTTTGCCCCGGCTGCCGATCCCGGTCGTGAAGGGCAACGAGGGATGGCCGGGATGGCCGAAAGAATCGAGCAACTGGGCGGCACCCTGAACGTGACGAGCGAGCCGGACAAAGGCACTCAAATCGAAGCACTATTCCCCTGGGCGCCAAGGGCACTCGAGCGGGCCAGTACGAATAAGGTTATGCGTTGACTTGTAACTTACTTCTGGTGGATGACCACTCGCTGATCAGAGCCGGCGTGCGCGCTCTGGTGCTGGATATTCCGGGCTATGCGGTAATCGGCGAGGCCAATGACGGCTCGCAGTTGCTTGAAATGGTCGAGCAACTGAATCCCGATATCGTCCTTCTGGACATTTCCATGAAAGAAACCGGCGGCCTCGAAGCCTTGCAGCGACTCAGACGAGTCCGCCCGCACAGCAAAGTGCTGATCCTTTCGATGCATACCGACCCTGCCCTGATCATGCAGGCGCTGGAGTCCGGTGCCCATGGCTATCTGCTCAAGGACACCACCGCCACCGAACTGGAGCATGCACTGGAAGCGCTGCGCAACAACGAACGCTACCTGAGCCCCGCCATCGCCCACACGGTGATCAATCAGGCGCTGACCCGCAACCAGAAGCTGCAACCGGAAGTCGCCGACTCGCATAACCTCACGGCCCGCCAACTGGAAATTTTGCGCCTGATCGTGCGCGGCAAGTCCACACGCGAGATCGCCAATGGCCTGGGCCTGAGCATCAAGACCGTGGAAACCCACCGCTCGCAAATCATGAAACGCCTGCAGATCTACGACGTGGCAGGACTGGTGCTGTTTGCCGTGCGGGAACAGATCATCAGCCTGGACGACTGACCCGCCGCGTACCGCTCAACAGCGGTGAGTTCTCCGGCAAATGCATACGCAACGCCGCCGGGCGCGCGGCAAACCGCAGATTGTCACCTTCCAGCGGCTCGCCATCGAGATTGATGCAGAGCCCTTCGGCGGCCTTGATTTCAACCCAGGGCAAACGCGCGCGCACAAACATGTTGTCGATGCCGAAACCGTCGCTGAGCAGGCTTTTCAGTGTCCCGACCAACTCCTGCGGTGCCGGCAGGATACTGATATCCAGCAGACCGTCGTTCACCAGCGCCTCCGGACACAAGACATGCCCTCCACCCGCCTGGCGACCGTTACCGATGCCCAGCGCGAGCATTTCACCGCTCCAGTGGAAGCCCGGTCCCTGTAATTCGCCATAGGCGGTACGCAGTTCACTGAATCGCGACAGTCCCGTAAACAGATAGGCCGCGCCCCCCAGCACTTTTTTCAGATCCTCCGAGGTGTTGGCAGTGACCTGGCTGCCAAATCCACCGGTGGCCATGTTCAGGAATATCTGCCCGCCCACTTCGCCAAGATCGATTTCACGTGGAGGTCTATCGAGCAACTCGAGCGCTTCGGCCGGCTCCAGAGGAATACCGGCCGCGCGGGAAAAATCGTTGGCGGTTCCCAGCGGCAACAATACCAGACTGGCCTTGTGTGAATGAGCCGCCAACGCCTCGGCGATATCGCGCAAAGTGCCATCACCGCCGCCAGCGATGATCTGCCTGTATCCGGCCGCCAGCGCCTCTTCCACCAGACGCTGGGCATCACCGGCCTCCCAGGTCAGACGTACCGCCAATTCCCAGCCCTGCTTGCGTTTGTGTTCAACGGCGGCGCGAACCGCTTCGTTAAGTGCCTGCTTGCCATGCAGAATCAGCAATGCCCTGCGCTCATCCATCTTGGCCACTCCCGTTATTAAATCAGTTCGGGACATCTTGACCTTCACAGCACGTAAAAGAGCCGCCGCAATCCCAAGTATTTCCAGCGGCGCGGCTTCCTCGTCCTACAAGGCGGTATTTTTTCGTACGAAATGTAAGGAATCGGCTCAATTGACCCGTCCTGACCATTCGTACACTGTGGTTCTGAGGCAGTAATCTTTAACCCGATAACACACAAGGACGTGCAGGTAATGAGTCAAAACATCACCCGGACTTTAGATCATTCGAGAATCAGTTTCTGCCGGCAGAAACTCATGGCGGCAGGCGGAATTTTCCATGCACAGTCATGAAGCAAGAATGACAGCAAGTCCGGTTGCCCCCCTCTCCGGCAGTCGCGCCTGCCATCAATCCGAATTCAAGAGCAGCGCCAAAAACACTGGAGAAAAAATCATGGACCCTCGTGTCACCGAGCTGGAAACCCACCTCAAATATATCCGCCGTGACATGGACGAAGTAAAAGGAGACGTCAAAGCCATCAAACACCGTCTCGCCTACTCTGCGGGCGCCACAGCAGTGGTCCTTGGATTGTTGGGCTGGGTTGCCAATAGCCGCTTCGACCAGCTCGTGACACTGATCAGCCGATGACTTACAGAAATGCAGGCCCCCGCCGGGCCTGCATTTCAATGTTCAGCCGAGAAGGTCACTCAGAGGAATAAAGGGCACCATCTCTCCCTGGATCAGGGTGCGCCCCTCCTGCACTTCTACCAACCCATCAGCCCAGGCGGCGCTACGCAGAACACCTGAACTCTGGTTTCGGTAGATGGTTGCGTGCCCCTGTTCCATGCGTCCCCGCAGGAACTCACGCCGATTGCCGGCCTGGGGCCAGACGAATCCAGCCGGTACTGGAAACTTGAGAGGTTCTACATCCTGCACACCCTGGCGACGCAGCAGATAGGGCTTGGTCAACAGCGCAAAGGTCACCAGGGTGGATGCCGGATTACCAGGCAGGCCGATGACCGGAACACTTCGAAAGTGACCGACAGTCAAAGGTTTCCCGGGTTTGATTGCCAGCTTCCAGAGTGTCAGCTCTCCCTCTTCCCTCAGCGCAACGCCAAGGAAATCCGCTTCCCCAACCGATACGCCTCCGGTCGACAGAATCAGATCGGCCTCCTTGAGCTCCCCAAGACGTGCGCGGGTGGTGGGCAAGTCATCCGGAAGAATCCCGGCATCCAGCACTTCACAGCCCAATCGCTGCAGCCAGCTGCACAGCACCACCCGGTTGCTGTTGTAAATCTGCCCCGGACCCAGTGCCGTTCCCGGTTCAACCAGCTCATCACCAGTGGACAATACTGCCACGCGGATCTTGCGGACCACATCAAGGCCGGCGCAGCCCAAAGACGCCGCCAACCCTTGCTCGATCGGACCGAGACGGGTTCCGGCAGACAGGATCAACTCGCCGACGGTGGTTTCCTGTCCCTGCGGACGGATGTTCTGACCGGACACCATGGGCTCGATAAACCGCACTCGTCCGTCGGACTCGATCACGGCGTTTTCCTGCATCTCGACGCAATCGGCGCCCGGCGGAACGGGTGCCCCTGTAAAGATACGGGCACAGGTGCCCGGCTCCAGCGGTTCAGGCGCCTGACCGGCAAAAATCTTCTGACTGACAGGCATCGTCTCACCGGTCCGGTCGGCCAGGTTCAGGGCATAACCGTCCATGGCACTGTTGGGCCATGGCGGCAGATCCAGTGTCGAAACCAGATCCTGTGCCAGCACCCGGCCCTCGACCTGCGCCAGTGGCAGATACTCGGATTCGACAATCCGCGAGGCGTCCGCCATTTCCAGCAGACGCGCCAATGCTTCCTCGACCGGCATCAGGCTGCCGGTCTTGCCAGGCTTACCCGCGGGATTCACAGGGAGCCGCCTGTTTCAGATGAGGGACGAAATTGCACGGGCGGTGCCGTGAATCCAGTTGCTCGGCCAGGATGCCGTCCCAACCGGTGCGTACCGCGTTGGTCGAGCCCGGCAGGCAGCAGACTAGCGTACCGTTGGCCAGCCCCGCCAATGCCCGGGATTGCACAGTGGAAGTGCCGATATCGGCCACCGAAATCTGGCGGAACAGCTCACCAAAACCATCGACTTGTTTGTCGAGCAGGCATGCAACGGCTTCCGGCGTGCTGTCTCGACCGGTAAACCCGGTGCCTCCAGTGATCAGCACCACTTGCACGACGTCTTCGGCGATCCAATGGGCGACTTGTGCACGGATTTTGTAGAGGTCATCTTTGAGCAATACCCGCTCAGCCAGGTTATGGCCGGCAGCGGTCAAACGGTCGACGAAAATCTGGCCGGAGGTATCGGTTTCCAGCGTACGGGTGTCACTGACTGTGAGTACCGCGATATTGAGCGGTGCGAAAGGTACATCAGCCTTGGCTTTCATAGGCTCGTCCAGTTGTAGGGGAAACAGCCCGGTGTTATATCACAGCGCTCCATTTTTTCGCCGAACCTGCGGAGAGTCGCCATGACTTCGAATACGCTATTGCCACCCTGCTCCGTCCTCTTGCTGGCCGGCGGACGCGGCCAGCGCATGGGCGGCCAGGACAAGGGACTCGTCGAGTGGCAGGGCGAACCGCTGATCGCTCATCTGCAGCGCAAGGTACGCCCCATGACGGATGACCTGATCATCTCCTGCAACCGCAATCATGAACGTTACGCATCTTTCGCAGATCAACTGGTGAGCGATGACGTGGAGGACTTTCCGGGGCCGCTGGCCGGTATTCGCGCAGGTTTGCGCGCTGCCCGCCACACCCACTTGCTGGTCCTGCCTTGTGATGTACCGCGAATCGACCTCCCCTTGCTCCAGGAAATGCGCGAGACCGCCAGCCTGTACCCTGAAAATCCGTTGATGCTGCGTCATGATGACCACTGGGAACCCTTGCTTTGCGTCATCCCGGTGGCGCTGCTGCCAGCGTTCGAAGACGCCTGGCACGAAGGAGAACGCAGCCCGGGCCGGCTCATGCGCAGCCTTGGCGCCCAGGCTCTGATCTGCCCGGACAACGACCCGCGACTGGCCAATCTCAATACCCCGGAACTGTTAAGCTCTCATAACACTGTGTCAGACTGACCGCATTCAAGGAACTCTCACGCCTTGCATACGTCTACAAGTTCAGTAACCAAAAGAATTCCCTTCGGAGACAAACACATGACTCAACGGACTCTCGCCACTTTCATGCTCGCACTGGGCCTGGCCACCCTCGCCGGTTGCGCTTCGCCAACGGTGATCACCTTGAATGACGGTCGCGAAATCCAGGCCGTCGACTCGCCTAAATACGACAAGGATTCGGGCTTCTACGAGTTCGAGCAACTGGACGGCAAGCAGACTCGCATCAACAAGGATCAGGTTCGCACCGTTAAAGAGCTGTAAGCGCCCCCTGACACGAAAAAGCCCGCATGATGCGGGCTTTTTCGTGGGCGGTAGAATGTTGCTCTACAGATCACCAGTCCAGAGTGATCCGGCTTTCAAATTCACGTACCTGCCCCGTGACCGGATCGATGAACCGCAAACCCTGCGCCAGAAGCTTGAGTGGTTTTGAGTAGTCATCCTCAACATCCTTGAGCACCTCGGGATAGAACGGATCATTGCAGATGCTCGCGCCCAGCGCCGTCATATGCACCCGCAACTGATGTTTTTTTCCGGTCACTGGAAACAGGCCATAGCGCCAGAGTTCGCCGTTGCGTTCTCGAACCTCCACTGCAGTCTCGGTATTACTGACGCCCGGAACCTCCTGCATGCGGAAAAAAGGCTCTCCATCAACCAGCCGGCTTTTGTGCACCAAAGGAAAGTCCAGTCCCGGAAGCGCGGCTGCAATCGCCTCATAACGCTTTTCGATTTGCCGTGTCGGGAACAATGACTGATAGGCCGAACGACTCTGGGGATTGGCCGAGAAAATCACCAAACCGGCGGTGTGCCGGTCAATTCGGTGCAGCGGCACCAGATGCGGATTGTCCAGACGGCGAATCAACCTGCGCAGTAACGTCTGCTCTACATATTCACCCGCCGGAGTCACGGGGAGAAAGTGCGGCTTGTCCGCCACGACCAGATGCTCGTCCGTATACAGAATCGACTCGATCACCGGAATCGGTTTTTCATCCGGGACTTCACGAAAATAGTGGATACGCATGCCTTCTTTGTAGGGCAAGTCCACTGCTATCGGTTGCCCCTGACCGTCCAGTACACGCCCCCGGGCAATCCTGTCGAGCCATTGCTCACGCCCGATGGCACTGAAATGATCGCAGAGACAATCGAACACCGTCCGCCAGTCACCGGGGGGCAGATAAAGCGTGCTGGCCTGATTCTGTGCGGCGGAAAATGTTGGTGCGCTGGACATACGGAAAACTCGAACCCTCAAAACAGAGCGGCATTATCCAGCACAGCACACGACGGGCCTAGCGGAATCAGGCCGGGATCGACTTGAGAGCCGCCGCTTCAGTGAATTCCTTCAACCAACGCAGCACATCGACGGCCTCCCAGCGACCCGGGTCATACAACGCGTACAGCAATCCCTGATAGCCGACCACATCCAGTTGCTTGTGGTAGCCGGCGCGCTGAAACAACGCCTCGATCTCGGCAAAGCAGGTATTGAAATGGAGCTTGTTGAACGGCGTCTTGCCTTCCGTGACCAGACCGTCCAGACGCAACTCGTGGACCGCCTCGCGCACCACGTCGACCGACATCCGGTTCACGCTGCTTTTCAACTGTTCGACATTGACCACGATTCATCCCTCTGGCGTACCGACTGCCCTGCACATTGTCCAGAGAGGACACAGCATGACCAGTCACACTCAATTACTGTATGCGCATACAGTAACCGAATAATCCGGCCAGTGCCAAGGATGGATGATCGCCGCGATGAATGGGCGCAAGAGGATCAACGCAGGAATGCCACCACCTGATCGGCGCTGAATGGCCACCCCAGTTCCGCGCCGGTATCGGTTCGTCGCAGAACCGGAATTCGCAGACTGTAGGCCTCGAACCAGGACTCATCCTCAGCGATGTCCACCAGTTCCACCAGCAGGCCATGCTCGACAAATGGCATCAACTCGGCTTCGGCGACTTCACACAGATGGCACCCCAGGGTGCCGAACAACTGGCATTCAGGAAGCATGTGCGCTGTATCCAGAAATTTGAGTGGTCATTCTAGGCCCGACCCGCAGACCCGTCGAGCGATCGGAAGCTTCAAACCTTCGAGCAGAATCATCCTCGTAAAACCCTGACGCAAATCAGCCCGGGAAAAGGCGAATTGCATGATGCTCCAGTGTTTTTTGCCTCTACGCTTGTTTAGCTCGCCACCATTGCCGGAGTGTCTTGTGTTCGCCAACCTGTTGATCATTCTCGCCTCGTCCCTGGTAGTGATTGCCCTGTTCCGACGCCTGCGTCTGCCGCCAGTGCTGGGATATCTGTGTGTGGGATTGATGGTCGGCCCGCAGGCGTTCGACTGGATCAACGAAAGCGAGCATCTGCCTGACCTTGCCGAACTGGGTGTGGTGTTTCTGTTGTTTTCCCTGGGACTGGAATTCTCCCTGTCGAAAATGATTGCCCTGCGCCAGGTGGTGTTTCGCCTGGGCAGTCAGCAAGTACTGATCAGCACGGCCTTGCTGGGAGGCGTGCTGATGCTGCTGGGCATGCCCTTCACGCCGGCGTTGTTACTTGGCGCGGGCCTTTCGTTGTCATCGACGGCCATCGTCACCAAGGAACTGGGCAGCCTCGGAGAAATCTTCAGCAGCCACGGCCAGAACGCAGTGGGCGTCCTGTTGTTTCAGGATGTGGTGGCCGTGTTGTTGCTGACACTGGTGCCCGTATTTGCCGGAAGCAGCGATCAGGCCTGGTATTGGGCATTACCCCTGACACTGATCAAGACCGTGGTGCTGTTTTTCGGTTTGCTGCTGGCCAGTCGCTGGCTGTTGCCGCGCTTGTTCCAGGAAGTGGCGGCATCACGTTCGGCCGAGCTGTTTGTGCTGTTGGCGCTGGTGATCGTATTGCTCACGGCATGGCTGACTCACCTGCTCGGTCTGTCGCCAGCCCTCGGCGCGTTCCTCGCTGGCATGCTGCTGGGGGAGAGTCATTACCGGCACCAGATCGAAGCCGATCTCCGGCCGTTCCGCGACATCCTGCTCGGCCTGTTCTTCGTCAGCATCGGCATGCTGATCGACCTGCAACTGTTCGCCAGCCACAGTCTGCTGATTCTCGCCATGACTCTGGGTCTGCTGGTGATCAAGGGCTCAGTGGTGGCGCTGCTGGTGAAATGGCGTGGCAACGACAATGAAACCGCCTGGCGCAGCGGCCTGGCACTGGCTCAGGGAGGCGAGTTCTGTTTCGCCCTGATGGCGCAGATGCAGCAGAATCAACTGATGCCCGCCGACCTCGGTGCCCTTCTGCTGGCCGCGACATTTTGCTCGATGCTGCTGACGCCGCTGATGCTCCGCGCTGCACCGCGCATCGCCGCCGCACTGCACCGCAAACCCAATCAGGAAGCACAGATCGAGGAAATCAGCGCCCTTAATGCCGGCCTCGACCAGCATGTGGTGATCTGCGGTTACGGCCGTGTCGGTCAGTCGATCGGACGCTTCATGCGCAATGCCGGGCAGCCTTATGTCGCGCTGGACAATGACCCGGTGCGCATACAGGAAGCGGCAACCGTCGAACGAGACGTGCATTACGGCGACTCCTCCCGCGCCGACCTGCTGACCGCGGTCGGCTTGCTCCGCGCCAGATTGCTGGTGATTGCCGTGGATCAGAGCGATGTCGCCTTGCGGGTGCTCAAGGAAGCCCGGCGACTCAACCCGAAAGTGCCGATTCTGGTACGCACCCGCGATGACAGCCAGTGGGCCGAACTGAAAGCCGCCGGCGCCAGCGAAGTGGTGCCGGAGTTGTTGGAATCAAGCCTGATGCTTGCCTCTCATGCCTTGATTCTGCTTGGTCTGCCGGCACACCAGGTGCAGGAGAAAGTCGATCGGGTGCGCATCGACCGCTATCGCCTGCTGCATGGTTTTTACCCGGGTGCCGAAGATGAAGAGATCTAGTCCTGGCTCACCGCGCCGATCTTGTGCAGCGAAAGATCAGCGCCGTAATACTCCTGCTCCTGGCTGAGGCGCAGACCATGCATCGCCTTGATCGAACCATACACGGCGAAACCGCCGACCAGCGCGACCAGCACGCCCAACGCCGTGCCGATCAACTGGCTGATCAGGCTGACGCCGCCAAGCCCGCCCAACGCGGTCGAGCCGAAGATCCCGCAGGCGATGCCACCCCACACGCCACACAAGCCGTGCAACGGCCAGACACCCAGCACGTCGTCGATCCGCCATTTGACCTGCGCCGCCGTGAAGCACCAGACAAACAGGGCGCCAGCAATCACACCGGTCACCAGCGCGCCCACCGGATGCATCAGGTCAGAGCCGGCACACACCGCCACCAGACCGGCCAACGGGCCGTTGTGCAGAAAGCCCGGGTCATTGCGCCCGACGATCAGCGCCGCCACCGTGCCGCCCACCATCGCCATCAACGAATTGACCGCCACCAGCCCGCTAACGCCTTGCAGGGTTTGCGCGCTCATCACGTTGAAGCCGAACCAGCCGACAATCAGGATCCACGAGCCCAGCGCCAGAAACGGAATGCTCGAAGGCGCGAAGGCCACCAACCGGCCATCGCGATAGCGGCCGTTGCGCGGGCCCAGCAACAGCACCGCCGCCAGCGCCAGCCAGCCGCCCATGGCGTGAACCACCACGGAGCCGGCGAAATCATGAAACGCGGCGCCGAATCGCGCGGCCAGCCAGGCTTGCAGACCATAGTTGCCGTTCCAGATCATCCCCTCGAAAAACGGATAGATGAATGCAACGATCAGCGCCGTCGCGCACAACTGCGGAACGAACCGTGCCCGCTCGGCAATGCCGCCGGAAATGATTGCCGGAATCGCCGCGGCGAACGTCAGCAGGAAGAAAAACTTCACCAACCCGTAACCATGATCGGCGCTGAGCACCGCCGCCGGTTGCAGGAACGTCACCCCGTACGAAATCCAATAGCCTATAAAGAAATAGGCCAGCGTCGACACTGCGAAGTCGCTGAGAATCTTCGACAGGGCGTTGACCTGATTCTTCTGTCGAACCGTTCCGACCTCCAGAAAGGCGAAACCGGCGTGCATGGCCAGCACCATGACCGCGCCGATAAGAATGAACAACGTGTTGGAACTGTGAACGAGCGTATCCACCGCGCTTTGCAGATTTTCCATGAAGAGGCAGACCCAAGGCTGAAAAAGGCACCAAATCGGTTCATGCAGACATTTCATGCACCAAGTTGCGACCGCGCAGTCACGAACCCAAGGGGCCGCTGAACCGCTTTGGCGCACGAGGTCGATGTCCTGAGCTGAACCCGTATCATCCGGGCTATGATTTCCCGGTGTCGCGCCCGGCAACAGCGCACTGATGCCGTATGACGCACCACGACACAGCAAAAGATGTACCAGTCATTTGTACTGAACCTTCACGCAAGGCTCATACTCGAAAGTTTCAGAAGCCGCTTCAGACCGCCACTTACGGAGATCCCCAATGGCCAGCACCAAGGCAAAGACTGCTCAAGAAATCCTGATGAACGACTTCCAGACCCTGGTCAGCGACACCGAACGGTTGCTGGAACACACCGCCACGCTGGCCGGTGACCAGGCTGATGAGTTGCGTGAACAGATCCATGAAAGTCTGCTGCGCGCGCGGGAAACCCTGAAGCTGACCGAAGACACCCTGCGCCAGCGTGGAAAGGCTGCGGTCACCGCCACTGAAGATTACGTGTCGGCCAATCCATGGCAATCGGTGGGCATCGCCGCCGGGGTAGGCTTTCTGATCGGCCTGCTGGCCACGCGGCGCTGATCATGTCGATCGGTGAATCGGGCCCGACTGCGGGCACTGCCTCTTCCACACGGCGCCTGGGTGCAGCCGTACTCGGTCTTTTGCACAGTCACGTCGAATTGTTCGGCATCGAGCTGCAGGAACAGAAGGCACGAACCGTCAGCCTGTTGCTGTTCGCCGGCCTGGCGCTGGTGTTTGCACTGCTGTTGCTGGTGGGCCTGTCGACCCTCGTCCTGATCGTGTTCTGGGACACGTATCGACTCGCCGCCATCATCGGCCTGTGTGTGTTCTACACCCTGGCAGCGATCTTCTGCGGGCTGCGTCTGAAGGCTGCGATCTTCGATGAATCCTCGCCCTTCCACGGCACCCTGGAAGAGCTGGCCAACGACCGGGAGCGCCTGCTGCCATGAGCCTGCCTGAACTTCCGCACAACAGCTCACGCCGGGAAATGCGCAAGGCCCTGATCCGCCTGCGCATGGAGATGCATCGTCAGGAAATCCGCCACGAAACCGGCCAGGTGCTGCAGCCCCTGCATCGCATGCGTGGCATGACGCAAAACCTGCAGGACGGTTTCGGCATCAAGCACGCGCCTTTATGGGGCGTGGCGGCGGTGACGCTGCTGGGCTTTCTCACCGGCAAGGGTGCGAAAAGCGGTGGCGTCGGCGGTCTGAGTCGGTTGATCCGCCTCGGCACCAGCCTTGCGCCGCTGATCAAACTGGTGATGCAGAACTCGGGCAAACGCTGAGCTCCACATCTGGCTGCATTCTTGCACTGCTGGCGGGATTGAATCTCTTCACCCGGAGATTCAATCCCGTTCGCCTTTCTGGCGGGCAGGACTCGACCAGAACAACAATGACCAAGGAGGCCCCGTGATCGACGGGCAACCGCTCGCCTGCTTTCAGCCTTTCATCGATACCGCTACCGGACGCATTGCAGGCGTCGAGGCATTGGGTCGATTGCGCCAGACGCACGGGCAACTGACATCGGTCGGGCCGCTGTTCGCCGACCCGCGAACCCCCGCTACCGCTTTGCGCCGCCTAGACCGGCAGATTCGTGACAATGCGTTGAGCCGATTTCACGAAGCACCGCCGGACTGGTTTCTCAGCCTCAACATGTCTCCGCGCTGGATCAGCCGCTTGCGCGCAGACCAGGCGCTGCCCAGTCTCAAACAACTCGCCCGGCATGGCGTCGATCCGCAGCGGATTGTCTTCGAGATCACCGAGCTGGGCGGCAACAGTCAGCGCCTGTCCGAAGTGGTCGCGCGCTATCGGGATGCCGGGGCGCGGATCGCTATCGACGATTTCGGCGCCGGGTATTCACAGCTCGATCGCGTGCTGGCGTTGCAGCCGGACATCCTCAAGCTCGACATGCGTCTGTTTCAGGCCGCAGCTCTCGGCGGACCCAGCAGCGATGTGGTCAAGGCACTGGCGCAGATGGCGGAAAAGACCGGTTGCCGGATCATCGCCGAAGGCGTGGAGACCGCAGCGCAGCTGAATTTCGCGCTGGAATGTGGTTCACGCTATGTGCAGGGTTTTCTGTTCGCCCGGGCACAGGAGGCATTTTTC
This sequence comes from Pseudomonas fluorescens, assembly GCF_012974785.1. GTDB lineage: Bacteria > Pseudomonadota > Gammaproteobacteria > Pseudomonadales > Pseudomonadaceae > Aquipseudomonas > Aquipseudomonas fluorescens_BT. The sequence continues at coordinate 4,385,781 of NZ_CP027561.1, forward strand.
GCGACGGACGCTTTCGTCCAGCGCTTCGCCGAACTGCGCCAGGCCTATGTAAAGCAAAAACTCGTCGAGCGCGGCAAGTTGATGACCATGCGTCAACAGCTCAGCGAATTGATGACGATCCTGCAGACCTGGGCCCAGACCCATGCACCGCTCAGTGCGTTGCCGCAACTGGATGCCTTTCCGTGGTTGCTGCGGTTTTATCAGTGCGATCGCCAGGGCACGCAACTGACACCGAATCTGGAATGGCGCCAAAGTGGTTGGGTCGCCGACAACCGTTATCTGGGCCACAACTGGTCCTGGCGCCCCTACTTCTACCATCTTCTGGCCGAAGGCTGGGAAGAACGCCGGCTGACGCTTTCCAACACCTACCGCGATGCCACCAGCAACCAGTACTGCCTGACCGCCGGACAGTTTTTCGACAATGGCGAGCGCCTGCTGTTGATCGACATCGACGCCGCCGGGTTGTAGTTGCGCTTGCAGACACTCGCCCGAACCGGGAAGCTAGGGCACCAGTCACCCGACGGAGAGAATCAGCCTTGGATTGGCAAACCCTGCTCAACCGCGAACGTCTCGGCAAGCCGCTGCACAGCCCGCAGGAACTCGGCCGCAGCCCGTTCCACAAAGATCATGACCGCATCATTTTCTCCGGCGCCTTTCGCCGCCTGGGCCGCAAGACTCAGGTGCATCCCGTGTCGAGCAACGACCACATCCACACACGCCTGACCCACTCGCTGGAAGTCAGTTGCGTCGGTCGTTCATTGGGCATGCGCGTCGGTGAAACCCTGCGTCGCGCACTGCCCGAATGGTGCGAACCGAGCGACCTGGGCATGGTCGTGCAGTCCGCCTGCCTGGCCCATGACATCGGCAATCCGCCTTTCGGCCATTCCGGCGAAGACGCCATTCGCCATTGGTTCCAGCAGGCCGCCGGACGCGGCTGGCTGGATGCGATGAGTGATGCCGAGCGCGGGGACTTCCTGAATTTCGAAGGCAATGCCCAAGGGTTCCGGGTTCTCACGCAACTGGAATATCACCAGTTCGACGGGGGCACCCGGTTGACCTACGCGACCCTCGGCACTTACCTCAAGTACCCGTGGACCGCCCGTCACGCCGACTCTCTGGGTTACAAGAAACACAAGTTCGGCTGCTATCAGAGCGAGCTGCCTCTGCTGGAGCAAATAGCCCACAAGCTCGGCCTGCCGCAACTTGAGGAGCAACGCTGGGCCCGTCATCCGCTGGTCTATCTGATGGAGGCGGCGGACGATATCTGCTATGCGCTGATCGATCTGGAAGATGGCCTGGAGATGGAGTTGCTGGAATACGCCGAGGTCGAGTCGCTGCTGCTCGGTCTGGTCGGCGATGATCTGCCGGAAACCTATCGGCAACTGGGTCCGCTGGATTCACGCCGGCGCAAACTGGCGATCCTGCGGGGCAAGGCCATCGAGCACCTGACCAACGCCGCCGCCCGGGCCTTCGTCGAGCAACAGGACGCACTGCTGGCCGGGACGCTGCATGGTGATCTTGTGGAGCACATGCATGGTCCGGCCAAACGTTGCGTGCTGAATGCCAAGGACATCGCCCGAAAGAAAATCTTTCAGGACAAACGCAAGACCCTGCATGAGATCGGTGCCTACACAACACTGGAAATTCTGCTCAACGCGTTTTGCGGCGCCGCCCTGGAACAGCACAACGGCCGTACACCGTCCTTCAAGAGCCGCAGGATTCTCGATTTGCTGGGCAACAACGCACCAGATCCACACGGCCCGTTGCACGCATCGTTCCTGCGCATGATCGACTTCATCGCCGGCATGACCGACAGCTACGCCAGTGACATGGCTCTGGAAATGACGGGGCGTTCCAGTCATTGAGTCGCTGCCCGACCGTTCAAAGCCTTGACCGGTCGGGCGCGAATTGCGGGAGCGCAACAAGCTTCCTGCTTCAAGTTGACAGTTGCGCTCTATGTCGCCGTCAAAACCCGAAACAACAATCCACGGATGGACGACAAACATTAAACAAGCTGCTTCTTCAAAATGGCACTGTCTTGCAATATGAAAGCCGAACTTGAAACCCTACTCTCTACCTAAGCCAAAACTAGTTCACGCGTAGTCTTATTCCTCTTTACTTGTAGGAACAATCCTAGATTGCCACTGAAGCACTGGGGCTTCATGCGACCGCTCATCCAACTGAGCTAAGGTGCGCCCTTTATTCGCGCCCGCATGGAACTTTATATGAACTCCGTTTTTATCGTCGACGATCATCCCGTTATTCGTCTTGCCGTTCGAATGTTGTTGGAACATGAAGGTTACAAAGTCGTCGGTGAAACCGATAACGGGGTCGATGCCATGCAAATGGTTCGTGAATGCGCCCCCGACCTGATCATTCTCGACATCAGCATTCCGAAGCTGGACGGTCTGGAAGTTCTGGCCCGTTTCAATGCCATGAGCTCTCCGTTCAAGACACTGATACTGACCGCGCAGTGCCCCACACTGTTCGGCATTCGCTGCATGCAGTCCGGCGCATCGGGTTATGTGTGCAAGCAGGAAGACCTGAGTGAACTGGTCAGCGCCATCAAGGCTGTTCTTTCCGGTTACAACTACTTCCCCAGTCAGGCCCTGAACCCGGTGCGCAGCGATGATGTGCGCTACACGGAGCTGGAACTGTTCAAAGCCGTTAATGACCGGGAATTAATGGTATTGCAACTATTTGCCCAAGGTCGCACTAACAAGGAAATCGCCAAAGGCATGTTCCTCAGCAACAAGACCGTCAGCACTTATAAAAAACGGCTGATGCAGAAACTCAAGGCCAAGTCCCTTGTAGAACTTATCGAAATGGCCAAACGTAACGCACTCGTGTGAGAGCCAACATGCCCAGCCGTCTAAAGAACTGTCTGATTGTAGTGAGTGCATGTCTGGGGCTAATCACGCCTGCAAGCGCCATGTCCGTCACTTCACAAGACCTGACCCTGATCAGCCGTGCGACCGAAAGGCTGCTGCCGGACGTGCTTGAACCTTCGCAACGAGGCTGGTTGCACAAGCGCAACGAGTTGATTCTGGGCACATCCGCTCCGGACTATCCGCCTTTTGACATGACCTCCAGCGGCCGCGACTACGAAGGTTTCACGGCCGATTACGCAGGCCTGGTCGGCCAGGCAACCGGTCTGCCTGTCAGGGTAAAGCGTTTTGCCACACGAGATGCCGCGATACAGGCACTGATCGATGGCAGCATCGACATGCTCGGGACGTCCAATGGGCTGGAAGCGGAAAACGCCAGCCTCGTCCTGTCCAGACCCTACGCCATCGATCAACCGGTACTGGTGACCCGCGAAGGCGAAACCCGCTCACTGAGCGAGGGACTGGCCGGTCTGCGGCTGAGCATGCTGTATCACTATCTGCCGCTGGACGAGGTCAAGGCCTTGTACCCCAAAGCCCTTATCACGGCCTACCCGTCGTACCAGAATGCAATCAACGCAGTGGCATTCGATCAGGCCGATGTGTTTCTCGGCGACACCATTTCCACTCACTACATGATCAGCAAGGGATACCTGAACAACATCCGCATGGCCAACTTCGGCAAGCACGAAGCCCATGGTTTCAGTTTTGCCGTGCGTCGCGACAACCCTCAATTGCTGGGCATCATCGATGCCGTGCTCAAGGCCGTCCCGGCCAGCGAGCGGGAAAACATCGCCAAACGCTGGAGCGCCGGCAGCGACACCTTGCTGACTGACCAGAAACTGCAACTGACCCACCGTGAAGAACAATGGTTGAAAAGACATCCGGTGGTAAGCGTGGTCGTCAACGAGGCCTTCGCCCCCCTGACGTTCTTCGACACCGACGGCAATTTTCGCGGCATCAGCGCCGACCTGTTCGAACTCATCCGCCTGCGCACCGGGCTGCGCTTCGAAGTCCACCGCAGCCGCAGTGACGCCGAGATGATCAAACAGATCGAAAATCATCAGGTCGACCTGATCGCCGCCCTGCTGCCCACGCCCCAACGGGAGGAAACCCTCAGGTTCAGTCGTCCTTACCTTGAAAACTCCTACGTCCTGCTGACCCGCAAAGCTGCCGACAGCCCGACGCATCTCGGGCAGCTCAAGCGCAAGCGCCTTGCCATAGCCCAGGGCAATCCGATGATCGGCTACTTGCGCCGCGAGTTTCCGCGCATCCAGTTGATCGAAACGCCGGACACCTTCAGTGCGGTGGCATTGCTCGACGAAGGCCAGGTCGACGGGGCGGTGAACTCGCTGGTGATCGCCAACTATTTCATCGCCTCACACATTTTCGAACAGCCACTGCAGATCACCACCACCATCGGCACGAGTCAGGCGGCATTTTCCGTCGCAACAGCCCGTGACAACCCGGAGCTGAGTTCGATCATCGACAAGACGTTGATGAGCATCACGCCCGAGGAACTGGGCATCATCAATGGTCGCTGGCGCGGCTATTCAAGTCTTTCCCAGGGCGCCTGGCACCAGTATCGGCGTCTGTTCTACCAGGTCATCGGCGGAGCCGGCCTGCTCCTGCTGCTGTCACTGCTGTGGAATGCCTACATGCGCCGCCAGATCAGGCAGCGCAAAGCAGCCGAACGCGCCCTGAACGATCAACTGGAGTTCATGCGCTCCTTGCTCAACGGTACGCCACACCCGATCTACGTACGTGATCGACAGGGACTGCTGCAAAGCTGCAACGACAGTTACCTCGAAGCCTTCAATGCCCGGCGCGAGGACGTCATTGGCAAAAGCGTCATGGAGGGCGCACTGAACAACGCCTTCGAAGCACGGGTCTTTCAGGCCGATTACCAGCGAGTGGTGAGTGAGGGCAAGCCGCTCGTGCTCGACCGGCCCCTGCACATCGGTAACCGGCGCCTGACGATCTACCACTGGATCCTGCCGTACCGCGACTCCAGCGGTGAAGTTCAGGGCATCATCGGCGGCTGGATCGACATCAGCGAGCGACATGAACTGTTCGACGAACTTCGCGCCGCCAAGGAACGGGCGGATGAAGCCAACCGGGCCAAGAGTACGTTCCTGGCGACCATGAGCCACGAAATCCGCACGCCGATGAACGCGGTGATCGGCATGCTCGAACTGACCCTCAAACGCCTGGACAAGACACATCCGGACCGCTCCAGCATCGAAACCGCCTACAGTTCGGCCAAGGACCTGCTGGGGCTGATCGGCGACATTCTGGATATCGCCAGAATCGAATCCGGGCGCCTGAGCCTGAGCCCCGAGCGGGTCAACCTCGTTGCAACCATCGGCTCGGTGATCAGGATATTCGAAGGCCTGGCTCGCCAGAAGCATCTGAGCCTGGTGCTGAACCTCTCCCCTCCCGAACTGGACGTCGACGTGCATCTGGATCCGCTGCGCTTCAAGCAGGTGTTGTCGAACCTGATCAGCAATGCGATCAAGTTCACCGAACAAGGGCAAGTGAGGATCACGCTGGAGCTTGTGGCCGGCGAGCCCCCTGAATGTTCACGGGTGCAGTTGACCGTACAGGACAGCGGTATCGGTATCACTGCCGAGGATCAACGGCGTCTCTTCGAGCCTTTCGCCCAGGCTCGCCATGGAAAGTGCCGGGCAATCAGTGGTGCCGGCCTGGGGCTGGTCATCAGTCGCAACCTCTGCGAAATGATGGGCGGAACATTGCAACTGAGCAGCCAGTCGGGGATCGGCACACAGGTGAGTGTGTCGTTGCCACTGACAATCCTGCCCGCCGAAGTGACGAACCCGAAACAGGAACCGCAGATCGAGACCGCCCTGACGCCACTCAATGTTCTGGTGGTCGACGATCATCCAGCCAATCGCCTGCTGATGTGCCAGCAACTGGAGTACCTCGGCCATCGCTTCAGCATCGCCGAAGAGGGGCGCAGCGCACTGGAATTATGGAAAGACAACGAATTCGACCTGGTCATTGCCGATTGCAACATGCCTGTCATGAACGGCTACGAACTGACCCGTGCGATCCGCCGTCACGAAAGGCTCACGCAGCGTCCGGCCTGCGCGGTGCTCGGGTTTACCGCCAATGCCCAGCCGGAAGAGATCCTTCGCTGCAGACAGGCCGGCATGAATGAGTGCCTGTTCAAACCCCTGAGCCTGAGCGTCTTGAGCCAGTGGGTCGACAGCGTACGGCCACTGTTCCGCACACCCGCGTTCAACCTGCAGGGAATGCACTCGCTGACGGGTGGAAACCCGGCACAGGTCCGGCGACTGCTGACCGAACTGCTCAACAGCAGTCGCCTGGACCGCCAGGACCTGCAAGCCCTGTCCCGAGGAGGAAACCACCAGGCACTGGCCGAGATTGCGCACAGGATCAAAGGCGCCGCACGCATTGCTCAGGCCACCCGCCTGATCGACAGTTGCGATGCACTTGAACAGGCCTGTCTGCAGACATTGCCGCAGAGCGAGATCGCACGCCGTTGCGAAGACAGCCATGACGCCATCCTCGAACTGGAAAATGCGTTGGAGAAAGCACTTGAGCAACGACAGATGACATCCGACCAGAGCAGAGTGAGCGGGCCTTAACTATGCTTGAACGCTGAGCAGTGTGTTTATCAACACGGAGAGTCCGCAATGCCCAGCCCACTGCGCCCGGAACAACGCCGGTTCCCATTGCACGTGCACATCAGCGTCATGTTCACCTTTCTGCTGTTGCTCACCGGCGTGGTGCTGGGATTGTTCAACTACCGGCAGACCACGCAGATCATTCTGTCGAGCGGCGAAAAGCTCTTCGAACGCATCGAACAGGATGTACGCGTCGATCTGCAATCGACCTATGCACCGATCCGGCACTTGTTGAGTCTGCTTGCAGACACTCCGGGATCCCGGGCAACCACCCTCGAACAACGCCTGACCTTGCTCAAGCCGTTCAGCCAGTCACTGGCGGACAATCCGGACCTGGCTTCGCTGTATCTGGGTTACGACAACGGTGACTTCTTCATGGTGCGGCCATTGCGCACCGCCTCACTGAAAGCCTTGCTCAAGGCGCCGGATGCAGCGGCGTATCAGGTCTGGAGCATCGAGCATGACGCCAGCGGCAAGGCCCGCTCGCAATCGCTGTTCTTCGACCGGGCGTTGACCGCGCTCGGTCGCACCGACAATCAGGACGACGCCTACGACCCGCGCGGCCGGGCCTGGTACACACTCGCGCAGCAGCAGGACGAGCAAGTCACCACCGAGCCCTACGTATTTTTTTCCACCCGCAATGTCGGCACTACTCTCGCCCGACGCAGCGGCGAACACGCGGTGATTGCTGCCGACCTGACCCTCGACGCGCTGTCGGCGACCCTGACCAAGCATGTGGTGACGCCGGCGACCGAAATTGTCCTCTTCGATGCCGATGGCAACGCCGTGGCGTATCCCGACAGCAGCCGGCTGATCGTCGACGACCGGACCGCCCGCCTGGCCCGGGCGGCCGACCTGAGCCCGAGCCTGCATGCCCTGTTGTCCAGTGAACACCAGAGCAATCGACTGAAAGCCGACGGGCGACGCTGGATCGTCGCCCGCAGCCACTTGCAGGAAGGCGGACCGACAGGCCTGCAGTTGGCCTTGTTGGTCCCGGAGGATGAGTTACTGGTCGATGCCTATCGCATGCGCTGGCAAGGCGCACTGATCACCCTGGCCACGTTGTTGCTGTGCCTGCCACTGGGCTGGCTGATCTCGCGGATTCTGGTCAAACCTCTGCATGCACTGGTCAGGGAGGCCGACGCAATCCGCAGTTTCGATTTCAACTTCCCGGTGACCCGGCGCTCGCTGGTGCTGGAGATCGATCAGTTGAGCCTGTCGATGGCACGCATGAAAGACACCCTGGCCAGCTTCTTTCGCATCACCGACAGCCTGACCGCCGAAACCCGCTTCGCCCCTTTGCTGCAAAGGGTTCTGTTCGAAACGGTACAGATTGCCCAGGCCCAGGCAGGCCTGATTTATCTGCGCGAAAACGATGGCAATCGCATGGAGCCTTACGGTCTGGTGATCGATGGCAGTTCCCGGACACTGGCCGAGTTCGATGTTCAAGGCTACAACCTTGATGCCACGCAAAGCCCCGAGTGGTTCGAGCAACTGGGGCGTGCCGACAACGCCGTGAGCAGCCTGGGCTTCGAACAGGCCGCCGACCTGCAAAAGGTCCTGCTGGCCATGGCCACGCCACGGGTCCATCTGATCGGTCTGCGCCTGCACAACCGACACAACGAGACGGTCGGCCTGCTGCTGTTGCTGCTCAACGACAGCGGCACCACCCTCGACCTGGAAAAGCTGCGGCCCGACCGCATCGCTTTTCTGCAGGCGGTGTCCGGTGCCGCAGCGGTGTGCATCGAGAGCCAGCGCCTGCAAGCCCGGCAAAAACAGCTGCTCGATGCGTTCATTCAACTGCTGGCCGGCGCCATCGATGCCAAGAGCCCTTACACCGGCGGCCACTGTCAGCGCGTACCGGAACTGACGCTGATGCTCGCCCATGCCGCGGCGGCCAGCGAGGCCCCGGCCTTCAGCGACTACCAGCCCACCGAAGATGAATGGGAAGCCCTGCATATCGCCGCGTGGCTGCACGACTGCGGCAAAGTCACGACCCCGGAATACGTCGTCGACAAAGCCACCAAACTGGAAACCCTGAACGATCGCATCCATGAAATCCGCACCCGCTTCGAAGTGCTCAAACGCGATGCGTGGATCAGCTACTGGCAAGCGCTGGCGTCGGGGGGTGACGAAGGACAATTGGCCCGCCTGCGCGACGCGACATTGACGGCTCTGGATGACGATTTCAGTTTTGTCGCCCGCTGCAACCTGGGCAGTGAGACCATGGCCGATGCCGACCTGCAGCGTCTTGAAGGTATTGCACAACGCACCTGGACACGCACGCTGGATGATCGCCTGGGCGTTTCATGGGAGGAAAACCGACGCCAGGCACGCACGTCGACGCCGACGCTGCCGGTCAGCGAAAGGTTATTGGCGGACAAGCCCGAGCACTTGCTCGAACGCGCCGACAGCGAGCTGATTCCGGAAGACAATCGGTGGGGATTCAAACTCGACGTCCCGCGCTACAAATACAATCGCGGCGAACTGTACAACCTGAGCATCCCCCGTGGCACCCTGACCCGCGAGGAGCGTTACATCATCAATCACCACATAGTGCAGACGATCCTGATGCTCAGCCATCTGCCCTTCCCCGGGCATCTGAACAACGTGGCGGAAATTGCCGGCGGCCACCATGAGAAAATGGACGGCACCGGTTACCCGAAACGTTTGAAGCGCGAAGAAATGAGCCTGCCGGCACGGATGATGGCGATCGCCGATATTTTCGAAGCACTGACCGCCGCCGACCGCCCCTACAAAAAGGCCAAGACTCTCAGCGAAGCGCTGGGAATCATGGCCACCATGTGCCGCGAGGCGCACATCGATGCCGAGCTGTTCGGCCTGTTCATCCGCGAGGGCCTGTACCTGCAGTACGCCAGCCGTTTCCTCGACCCGCAACAGATCGATGCGGTCGACCCCGCTGGCGTGTTGCACAAGGCGGGGCTTGCGGCGTGATCAGCAGTCGGTCAGGCGCAGGAAAATCGCCGCCAGCCGTTCGATACCGGCCTGATCGTCTGCACCGAAACGCGAAAGCTTCGGGCTGTCGAGGTCGAGCACACCGATCAGGCGACCTTCCTTGACCAGCGGCACCACCAGCTCGCTGTTCGATGCGCTGTCACAGGCGATGTGACCGGGAAACGCGTGAACATCCTCGACCCGTTGGGTCTGCAGGCTGGCCGCTGCAGCGCCACACACGCCGCGACCGAACGGTATGCGTACGCAGGCAATCTGGCCCTGAAACGGGCCGAGCACCAGCTCTTCATTACGATTGAGGTAGAAACCGGCCCAGTTCAGATCATCGAGCTGGTTGAACAGGAACGCCGAAAACTGTGCGGCGTTGGCGATGAAATCGCGCTCGTCCGCCAGCAGCGACTCCAGTTGCGCGGCCAACATGCCATAGCCTTCGAGGCCCTGGCCGCTTTGTTGCAAATCAATCATGCCTTGTGCTCCAGCAATTTGAGTCCCACCCAGTAGCGGGCGAATTGGTACGCGCAACGTCCGTTGCGGTTGCCACGGCCGGTTGCCCAGCGCACGGCGAGAATGTCCAGTTGTTCGTCGCGCTGCCAGGTCAGCCCGGCCTTGGCGGCCAACTGGCCGATCCAGTGTTCGACGACATTGAGGAAATGTTCCTGGGTGAACGGATAGAACGACAGCCACAGGCCAAAGCGATCCGACAGGGCGATCTTGTCTTCCACCGCTTCGCTTGGATGCAGCTCGCCGTCGACGCGTTTCCAGTTTTCGTTGTCGCTTTCCTTTTCCGGCACCAGGTGGCGACGGTTGGAAGTGGCGTACAGCAACACGTTGTCCGGTGCCTGCTCCAGCGAGCCATCCAGCACGCTTTTCAGTACCCGGTAATCACCCTCACCGGACTCGAACGACAGGTCATCGCAAAACAGCACGAAACGTTGCGGCAGTTTGGCGATCTGCTCCACCACACGTGGCAGGTCGGCCAGGTGATCGCGCTCGATCTCGATCAGACGCAGGCCTGCCTTGGCGTGCTCAGCCAGCAATGCCCGCACCAGCGAGGATTTGCCGGTACCGCGCGAACCCCAGAGCAGCGCATGGTTGGCCGGCATGCCGTCGAGGAACTGCTGGGTATTGCGCCCCAGCTGTTCCAGTTGCCGATCGACACCGATCAGGTCCGACAGGCGCATGTCGAGACTGACTTCCAGTGGCAGCAGGTAGCCGCTGCGTCCATCGCGTTGCCAGCGGGCGGCCAGGCAAGTGCCCCAGTCGATGACCGGGCGTGGTGCCGGCAGCAGCGGTTCGATCCGCGCCAGAACCGACTCGGCGCGCTCAAGAAAAGCATTCAATCGGGAATCCACGTCTTCTCCTCGGGCTGGTTCACAGTGATGATGGCGATACAGCGACAACCGATAGCGTTCGACACCCGTCCCGGCCCTTGTTACAAGGCGATGCGGGAACTCCGGTATCCATGCATGATCGACTATGCTTGAGCAGCGAAGGGAAACGTAAGTGGTTCAACACCCCATGGATATCAAATTCACCCACCGGCTGTCTTACAAGCAAGCCAGGCTTACCGTGCTGGTCGGGTTCATTCTGGGCACGCTGCTCAGTCTGCTGCAAATTGGCATCGATTATGCCAGTGAAGACGCCTCCATCAACCGTGAAATCCTTTCTCTGCTGGAAATCAGCCACAACCCGGCGTCACGCATCGCCTACAACATTGACGCCGAGCTCGCCCAGGAACTCACATTGGGCCTGTTGCGTTCACCGGCGATCATTTCCGCGCAACTGACCGACAACAACCAGACGGTGCTGGCCAGCGTCAAGCGGCCGGAGCTGCAAAGCGGTTACCGGGTCATCAGCGACTTCCTGTTCGGCGCCAAACGCGAGTTCGAAGACCGGCTCTATCTCGACCACTTGCCCAATGAGTCTCTCGGCACCCTGAGTCTGGAAGTGGATACCTACGCCTTCGGCAGCCGCTTCCTGCGCCGGGCCGAAGTCACGCTGCTCAACGGTTTCGCCCGCAGCCTGATCCTGACCGGCATCCTGCTGGCATTGTTCTATGTGATGCTGACCAAGCCGCTGGTGCGGGTGATCCGCGAACTCAGCGGGCGCGATCCGCGCAGTGCCGAACCGACCACGCTGGAATGTCCGGGTGGCCACGCCAACGACGAGATCGGCGTGCTGGTGAAGGTCGCCAACCAGCAGTTCGAGAACATCGCCACGGAAATCCAGCAACGGCGCACCGCGGAAAACCGCCTCACCGACTACCTCGCTCAACTCGAAGACATCGTGTCGGCCCGCACCGCCGAACTGAAGGCCATCAATGCCCGCCTCAGTCAGTCCAACGAGGAACTGGAAGTGGCCCGCAGCACGGCGCTGGACATGGCCGAAGCGCGCTCGGCGTTCCTGGCCAACATGAGCCACGAGATCCGCACCCCGCTCAATGGGCTGCTGGGGATGATCGCGCTGTCCCTCGACGGTCCGCTGACCGGCGAACAGCAGCAGCAACTGTCCATCGCCCACGACTCGGGCAAGGTGCTGGTGGAGTTGCTCAACGATATTCTTGATCTATCGAAATTCGATGCCGGGCAACTGGAGCTCGAACACATCCCGTTCGATCTGGGCTCGCTGATCGAAGACACGGCCAACCTGCTGTCGCAGAACGCCGCGCCCAGCGTCGAGCTGACGTGTCTGATCGATCCGCACTTTCCGGCGCTGGTACTCGGCGACCCGACCCGGGTCAGGCAAATCGTCAGCAACCTGCTGTCCAACGCACTGAAATTCACCCGCTTCGGCCGGGTGGATGTGCGTCTGTCGACCTGGAAGGACGGCGTGCGCATCGAGGTATGCGATACCGGTATCGGCATCGCCCAGGAAGCCCAGGTGAAGATATTCCAGCCCTTCACCCAGGCCGGGGCCGGTATCACCCGCCAGTACGGCGGCACCGGTCTGGGCCTGGCACTGACCTACAACCTGTGCGAAGCCATGGAGGGACGCCTGACGATCAGCTCCGAAGTCGGTTTCGGCAGCCAGTTCTGTGCCGAACTGCCGCTGCCCTGTCATACCCGCGCCGTCATTCCGGCACCGCTGCATGGCAACGTTCTTGCCATCTCCACAGCGGCCAGCGGCCTCTCGGAACTGCTTCGCAGCCTGCTGCCGGTCTGGGGCCTGACGTACGAACAGCGCACGATGGACGACTCGCTGATTGGCCTGAAGCCGGACATCATCATCACCGACTGCCCCGAATGCCTGTTCGGTCTGCGGCCGACCATGACGGCGCCGATCCTGCTGGTAACAGCCTACGGCAGCTTCATGCCCGGCGAAGAAGCTGCCGCCCTCGCTCCACTGCAACAGCAGGCCCGCCCACTGGCACGCAACGCGCTGTACCAGAATCTGCGCAGAACCCTGCAACCGGACATCATCACCATCGATCGTGCGCGGTTCGAAAGTACGCCGTCACAACGCCGCGGGCGGGTGCTGCTGGTGGAGGACAACCCGGTCAACCAACTGGTGGCCAAGGGCATGCTCGGCAAACTCGGCTGCGAGGTCATCGTCGCGGCCCATGGTGCAGAAGCGCTGGATCAACTGGAACACCACGAATTCGACCTGGTGCTGATGGACTGCAACATGCCGGTGATGGACGGCTACGAAGCAAGCCGGCAGATCCGCCAGAGCGGCCGCTGGCCCCACTTGCCGATCGTGGCGCTGACCGCCAACGCCATGTCCGAAGAGCGTGAACGCTGCCGGGCGGCAGGCATGAGCGACTACCTGGCCAAGCCGTTTCGCCGCGAGGAACTGGCAGCGCTGCTGGATCAGTGGATACCGACTACGACAGCGCTTTGATTTGCCCTAACAGATGGTCAAGCCCGGTGCGCAGTTCGTTGAGTCGATCCAGGTCCACACCGCTGTCGCACAGCAACCGGTCCTTCAGCGGCCCGACCTGCTCGCGCAGCGCCTGGCCCTCAGGCGTGAGGCTCAAGTGAACCTCACGCTCGTCCCGCGCCGAACGCTGTCGCTGCACCAGTTGCAACTGCTCCAGACGCTTGAGCAGCGGCGTCAGTGTCCCGGAATCCAGCGCCAGGCGCTCGCCCAGCGCCTTGACGGTCGGTTGCTCCGGTGCCGCTTCCTGCCACTCCCACAGCACCAGCATCGCCAGGTATTGCGGGTAGGTCAGGCCGAGCTGGTCGAGCATCGGCTTGTAGGCACGGATCACCGCTCGGGAGGCGGCATACAACTTGAAGCACAGCTGACTGTCGAGCTTCAGGGCATCGGTGGACAGTTCATTCATTTGAGCAGGGCTTCGATCTCGCGGCTCAAGTCCTGCGGCTTGGTGGCCGGGGCGAAGCGCTTGACCAACTGGCCGTCCTTGCCGATCAGGAATTTGGTGAAGTTCCACTTGATGCCCTGGGAGCCCAGCACGCCCGGCGCGCGTTTTTTCAGTTGCACGAACAGCGGATGCGCACCGTTACCGTTGACTTCGATCTTCTTGAACAGCGGGAAGCTGACGCCGTAATTCAACTCGCAGAACTCGCTGATCGCCCCCTCGTTGCCCGGTTCCTGCTTGCCAAACTGATTGCACGGGAAGCCCAGTACCACCAGGCCCTGATCCTTGTAGGTCTGCCACAGCTCCTCAAGGCCCTTGTACTGTGGGGTAAAACCGCACTTGCTGGCGGTGTTGACCACCAGCACAGCCTTGCCGGCGAAATCGGCCAGGGTCTTTTGCTCGCCCTTGATGGTGGTGCACGGGATGGTCAGCAGGTTATCGCTCATGGTGCGCACTCTGGAAAGTTGAGAAGCTGCAAAAATAGCGAGCAATTGAATTGTGTGCAATTCAATTATCCGACAGGCGATCCGTGGATCGCCCGCATCGGTTACTCGCGCGGCACCAGATCCAGGCACACCGAGTTGATGCAGTAACGCAGCCCGGTCGGCGGCGGGCCGTCGGGGAATACGTGGCCCAGGTGCGCATCGCATCGGGCGCACTTGACTTCGGTGCGGATCATGCCGTGGCTGGTGTCACGAATTTCGGTCATCGCGCTCTCGCCGATCGGTGCGTAGAAGCTCGGCCAGCCGCAACCGGAGTCGAATTTGGTCTTGGAATCGAACAGCGGCTCATTGCAGCACACGCAGTGATAGACACCGTCGGTCTTGGTGGCGTTGTATTTGCCCGAGAACGGTCGCTCGGTGGCACTGAGACGACACACGTTGTATTGCTCCGGGTCGAGCATCGCGCGCCATTCTTCCAGGGTCTTTTCTATCTTTTCCATCATCACACCTCAGCGGCTGAAAAAGCCCGATCTGTACCTTTTCCACGGATCGGGCGGCACGTATGATTGCGCCTCGTCACACGCCAGTCTGGCAGCGGGATCCTGCGCATTCAAACGGATTGTTGGAAACCGCCGCTCAAGACGCCTGCCTGTGTGAAGACGCAGGATTCCCAGCACGGTTGTCCATTCGCCGCCTGGATCGTTCATTTTCGGGATCACATCGCCATGCAGTTCAGCAAATCGAACAAGCTCGCCAACGTCTGCTACGACATTCGCGGCCCGGTGCTCAAGCACGCCAAACGCCTGGAGGAGGAAGGCCATCGCATCCTCAAGCTGAACATCGGCAACCCGGCGCCCTTTGGTTTCGAAGCGCCGGACGAAATTCTCCAGGATGTGATCCGCAACCTGCCGACCGCCCAGGGCTACAGCGACTCCAAAGGCCTGTTCAGCGCGCGCAAGGCCGTGATGCAGTACTACCAGCAGAAGCAGGTCGAAGGTGTCGGCATCGAAGACATCTACCTGGGCAACGGCGTGTCCGAGCTGATCGTGATGTCGTTGCAGGCGCTGCTCAACAACGGCGATGAAGTGCTGGTGCCGGCGCCGGACTATCCGCTGTGGACCGCTGCCGTGAGCCTGGCCGGCGGTAACGCGGTGCATTACCTGTGTGACGAAGGCGCCGACTGGTTCCCGGACCTGGCCGACATGAAGGCCAAGATCACCCCGAACACCAAGGCCATGGTGATCATCAACCCGAACAACCCGACCGGCGCGGTGTATTCGAAGGAAGTGTTGCTGGGCATGCTGGAACTGGCCCGTCAGCACAACCTGGTGGTGTTCTCCGACGAGATCTACGACAAGATCCTTTACGACGATGCCGTACACATCTGCACCGCGTCCCTGGCACCCGATCTGCTGTGCCTGACCTTCAACGGTCTGTCGAAGTCGTATCGCGTGGCGGGTTTCCGTTCCGGCTGGATCGCCATCTCCGGACCGAAACACAACGCCCATAGCTACATCGAAGGCATCGACATGCTGGCCAACATGCGCCTGTGCGCCAACGTGCCGAGCCAGCACGCGATCCAGACCGCACTCGGCGGCTACCAGAGCATCAACGACCTGGTGCTGCCGCAAGGCCGCCTGCTGGAACAGCGCAACCGCACCTGGGAGTTGCTCAACGACATTCCCGGCGTGAGCTGCGTGAAGCCGATGGGCGCCCTGTATGCATTCCCGAAGATCGACCCGAAAGTCTGTCCGATCCACAACGACGAGAAATTCGTGCTCGACCTGCTGCTCTCCGAGAAGCTGCTGGTGGTGCAGGGTACGGCGTTCAACTGGCCGTGGCCGGATCACTTCCGTGTCGTGACCCTGCCCCGTGTTGATGACCTGGACATGGCCATCGGGCGCATCGGCAACTTCCTCAAGTCCTACCGCCAGTAACCGGACATCGGTGCGTAACGAGCCTTTCGTTGCGCACTGTCTGATTCAGCAACACTTCTGCCCTGCCCCCTTCCGTACGCCTTCTACACTTTCGATTCGTATCGATCACGCGAGCTCGACGCAATGGCCGTGGGCCGCGCATGGCTGTCGTCCATGTCGGCTCAGGGGGTGGGAAATGTCCCGCACACTGCAGAACCCGATGTAGGACACAGTTTGAAATAGTCACCCGGTTGAATCGCCCGGTGCCGCACCTTATATACCCCGCAGTACGCTACATCTTTAGCTTGAGGAGATTTCTACAACCATGATGCGCATCCTGCTGTTTTTGGCCACTAACCTGGCGGTCGTGCTGATAGCCAGCATCACCCTGAGCCTCTTCGGCTTCAACGGGTTCATGGCGGCCAACGGGGTTGACCTCAACCTCAGTCAGCTGCTGGTTTTCTGTGCAGTCTTTGGTTTCGCCGGTTCGCTTTTCTCGCTATTCATCTCCAAGTGGATGGCGAAGATGAGCACCAGCACCCAGATCATCACCCAGCCGCGCACCCGCCACGAACAATGGCTGCTGCAAACCGTCGAGCAACTGTCCCGGGAAGCCGGGATCAAGATGCCCGAAGTCGGGATCTTCCCGGCCTACGAAGCAAACGCCTTCGCCACCGGCTGGAACAAGAACGACGCACTGGTTGCCGTCAGCCAGGGTTTGCTGGAGCGTTTCTCGCCCGATGAAGTGAAAGCGGTGCTGGCCCACGAAATCGGCCACGTCGCCAATGGCGACATGGTCACCCTGGCGCTGATCCAGGGCGTGGTGAACACCTTCGTGATGTTCTTTGCGCGGATCATCGGCAACTTCGTTGACAAGGTGATCTTCAAGAACGAGGAAGGCCAGGGTATCGCGTACTACATCGCGACCATTTTCGCCGAACTGGTTCTGGGTATCCTGGCCAGCGCGATCGTGATGTGGTTCTCGCGCAAACGGGAATTCCGTGCCGACGAAGCCGGTGCCCGCTTGGCCGGCACCAGCGCGATGATCGGCGCTCTGCAACGCCTGCGTGCCGAACAGGGCCTGCCGGTGCACATGCCTGACACCCTGAACGCCTTCGGCATCAATGGTGGCATCAAACAGGGGTTCGCCCGCATGTTCATGAGCCACCCGCCGCTGGAGGAGCGTATCGACGCCCTGCGTCGTCGCGGCTGATCAGCCCGGCTACAAACAAAAGGCCCGCAGTGATGCGGGCCTTTTTTGTGCCTGTTACTGAGCGGCCAGCCGGTACACCCGCTCCTCCAGCCTTGTCACTCCCGCCTGCAGGAACTTCCCGCTTTCGCTCAACACATCCTGTCCCTCCAGCGCCTCCACCGCCCAGTCGCCACCGAACAGCTGCTGCACCTCGCCATCTGTCACCGCAAACGGTGGCCCAGGCATCTGAGCCTGATCGTAATCCAGCGTGATCAGCAAACCACGCAAGCCCGTCGGCAGGATGCTCAGCAAATGCGCGGCATAGCGCTCGCGCATCGGCGCCGGCAAGGCAATCAGCGCGGCCCGGTCATACAGCGCCGTGCAATCAGCCACATCGCTCGCGGACAAGGCAAAGAAGTCCCCACACCACAACTCGATCGCCCCGGCCCGATAAACCTTGAAGCCACCCTCTTCGCTGATTTGCGGCTGTAGTTGCTGCTCGCGGAAGAAATCCTCGACAGCCTTCTCGGACAACTCGACACCGAGAACCCGATGCCCCTGACCGGCCAGCCACAACAGATCCAGGCTTTTCCCGCACAACGGCACCAGCACCCGCGACTGAGGCGGGATTGCCAGACCGGACCAATGTCGCTGCAAATAAGGGTTCACTTCGGGCTGATGAAAGCCGATCTGGTTCGACTCCCACTTCTTGTGCCAAAACTCCGGCTGCATGCTTCCCCCCTAAGAATTCGATCAAAAAGCATTAAAACTTATATTGGAATTAGATCAATGAACTGACTGAAGATGAACCATCTTAACGCTCAGGAACCCTTCCATGTTTCCCAGCCTGTTTATCTCCCACGGCTCGCCCATGTTGGCGCTGGAGCCCGGCGCCAGCGGCCCGGCCCTGGCGCGTCTGGCCGCCGAACTGCCACGCCCGAAAGCCATCGTCATCGTTTCCGCCCACTGGGAAAGCCATGAGCTGCTGGTCAGCAGCCATCCGCAACCGGAAACCTGGCATGATTTCGGCGGTTTCCCCCGCGCGCTGTTCGAAGTGCAGTATCCGGCACCGGGTAATCCGCAACTGGCCCAAGCGGTCGCTGAACGGCTGACCGCCAACAACCTGCCCGCGCGCCTCGATCCGCAACGGCCCTTCGACCATGGCGTATGGGTGCCACTGTCGCTGATGTATCCGCAAGCCGATATCCCGGTGGTTCAGGTCTCCCTGCCCAGCCGTGGCGGCCCGGCACTGCAGACACGTGTCGGCCAGGCGCTGGCAGGCCTGCGCGAACAAGGCATTCTCCTGATCGGCTCCGGCAGCATCACCCACAACCTGCGTGAACTGGACTGGCATGCCGGCCCGGAAAGCGTAGAGCCGTGGGCACGGGATTTCCGCGACTGGATGGTCGACAAGCTCGCCGCCAACGATGAAGCCGCCCTGCACGACTACCGCCAGCAAGCGCCGAGCGCCGTGCGCGCCCATCCGAGTGACGAGCACCTGTTACCGCTCTACTTCGTTCGTGGCGCTGGTGGTGATTTCGGCATTGCGCACCAAGGGTTCACCATGGGCGCGCTGGGCATGGACATCTACCGCTTCGGCTGACGAGCTCGGTCCCGGCTCGAATCGCAGGCAAAAAAAATCCCCGAACCAGTCGGGGATTTTTTTGTTCGATCAATCAGCCCAGAGGCGGATCAATCTTCGCGGTAGCGACGCAGCTTCAACTGCTTGCCGGCAACGCGAGTGTCCTTCAGTTTGGTCAGGAGTTTGTCCAGACCATCTTCCGGCAGCTCGACGAGGCTGAAGCTGTCACGCACCTGGATGCGACCGATGGCTTCACGCGCCAGACCACCTTCGTTGAGGATGGCGCCCAGCAGGTTTTTCGCCGCGATACCGTCACGCGCGCCCAGCGCGGTACGGCAACGGGCACGGCCTTCGCCCAGCGGCATCGGTGCACGACGCTCGCGATCACCACGGTCCGGACGATCACCGGAACGCTCAGGACGGTCGCCACGTGGCGCGCTGTTCGGCACCAGTGGGCGTTCCTTCTCGATCGCTGCCAGATTCAGCGCCTGACCATTGGTGGCCTTGCGCAGCAGAGCGGCAGCCAGGGCACGCGGGGTGCAACCGATGTCGGCGGTCAGGCGATCCAGCAGATCACCGTGAGTCGATTCGGCGTCAGCCACCAGCGGCGACAGGCTGTTGGTCAGTTTCTTGATGCGGGCATCGAGAACGGCCTGGGCGTCCGGCAGACGCACTTCGGCAACTTTCTGACCGGTTACACGCTCGATAACCTGCAGCATGCGGCGCTCACGCGGAGTCACCAGCAGCAGCGCGCGGCCTTCGCGACCGGCACGGCCGGTACGGCCGATACGGTGCACGTAGGATTCCGGATCGTACGGCATGTCCACGTTGAATACGTGGGTGATGCGCGGTACGTCCAGACCACGGGCGGCTACGTCGGTCGCCACAACGATGTCCAGACGGCCATCCTTGAGCGAGTCGATCACGCGCTCACGCTGGTTCTGGGCGATGTCGCCGTTCAACGCTGCGGCTTTGTAGCCTTTGGCGTCGAGGGCGCTGGCCAGATCCAGGGTCGCTTGCTTGGTGCGCACGAACATGATCAGAGCGTCGAAGTCTTCCACTTCCAGCAAGCTGAGAACGGCAGAGGTCTTCTGGTCAGCGTGAACCAACAGGTGAGCCTGTTCGATCGCGGTAACAGTCTGGGTCTTGCTCTGGATCTTCACGTGCTTTGGATCGCGCAGGTGACGCTCGGCGATGGCACGGATCGATTGCGGCAGGGTCGCCGAGAACAATACGGTCTGACGGGTTTCCGGCATGGCCTTGAAGATGACTTCGAGGTCGTCCATGAAGCCCAGTTTGAGCATTTCGTCTGCTTCGTCGAGAACCAGGTGGTTCACGGTCTGCAGTACTTTTTCGTCGCGACGCAGGTGGTCGCACAGACGGCCCGGAGTGGCGACAACGATCTGTGCGCCATTACGGATTGCTTTCAATTGTGGGCCCATCGGCGCGCCGCCGTAGACAGCCACAACAGTTACGCCCGGCATTTGCTTGGCGTAGGTTTCGAAAGCGGTTGCAACTTGTAGCGCCAACTCACGAGTTGGGGCCAGGATCAGAGCTTGCGGCTCGCGCTTGGACGGATCAATGCGGTGCAGGATAGGCAGGGCAAAGGCAGCGGTTTTACCGGTACCGGTTTGCGCCTGACCAATCATATCGTGACCGGCGAGGATGATCGGGATCGACTGCTGCTGAATGGCCGAAGGCTCTTCATAGCCGGTAGCGACTACTGCAGCGACAATATTGGGATGAAGTTCAAGAGCGGCGAAGCCGCCGATTTCCTGGGTCATGGGTCTGCCTCTAAGTGCATCCGCAAAGACCCATGCTCCAAAGCTGCACATGCCGTGTTGAGACTCAAGAGTCGCCCTGGCAGCTTTGTCGGCGGGGATTTGCGAAAACGAATGAATGAAAAAGAATCGTCAAGGAAGAGCCCGCAGTGCGGACGTGCAGCCGAAGCTGACTTCGGGGAATTGCGCTACCTAAACGCGGCCCGGTTAAAGGCCGGCGCGCACTATACCGGAATTTGCCCGAAAAGGGAGCTTTTTTTATCGAGAAAAAACAGTTGTCACCGCTGTGTAACGGGGTTTTGCGGATAATCGTGCGACGGTCTATTTTTCAAAGGCCCGGCCCTGCGGGCGATGGCGCTTAAACGATTCACCGATGTGCGGCATGTGGTCGCTGCACCCTTTCTTCCCCTCCGAGGAAACACCCATGAATCAGCCCTGCCCCGGCCGCGTCAGCCGCGAGCGCCATGGTCACGTGCATTTGATCGGCCTGGACCGAGCAACCAAGCGCAATGCCTTCGACCTTGACCTGCTCAACGACCTGGCCCTGGCCTACGGCGAATTCGAAGCCGACAGCGATGCGCGGGTGGCCGTGGTGTTCGGGCATGGCGAGCATTTCACCGCCGGGCTCGATCTGGTCAACGCCAGTTCCGCCCTCGCCCAAGGCTGGCAGGTGCCGCCCGGTGGTTGCGATCCATGGGGCGTGTTCGTCGGACCGAGAGTCAGTAAACCGGTGATCGTCGCCGCGCAGGGCTATTGCCTGACCATCGGTATCGAGCTGATGCTCGCGGCCGACATCAACCTGTGCGCCAGCAACACCCGGTTCGCCCAGATGGAAGTGCAGCGCGGGATCTTTCCGTTCGGCGGTGCGACTTTACGCTTTCATCAGGTCGCCGGCTGGGGCAATGCGATGCGCTGGTTGCTGACCGGCGATGAGTTCGATGCCCATGACGCCTTGCACCTGGGCCTGGTGCAGGAAGTCATGGCCAGCGAAGACTTGCTGCCTCGCGCCCTCGAACTGGCCGAACGGATTGCCCGACAGGCGCCGCTAGGCGTGCAGGCGACGCTGATGTCGGCACGTCAGGCGCGCTATGAAGGCGAAACTGCGGCGGCTAAGAGCTTGCCGCCGTTGGTGAAGAAGTTGCTGGCCACTGAAGATGCCAAGGAAGGAGTGCGCTCGCTGGTGGAGCGCAGGCCCGGCGTTTTCAAAGGCCTTTGAAGATCAGGTCGCCGGACGGATGCAGTTGATCAACGACTGCAACGAGTAACCCAGCTTCGGTGCCAGCGCTTCAGCCCGTGCAGTCAGCGCCTGCATGTCCAGCACCTGATCGAGATCTGCCGGCACGATCAGAATGACGTTGCCCTCCTTCACCGGCAGCTCCCAGTAATGCCGGTGATAGAGCCCGCGCAACAGTGCCGCCCCCAACGGCTTGCCGTCATCGGTGGCCCACTGGTTGATCACCAGCCAGCCACCGGGATTCAGACGTTTCTGACAATCACCGAGGAAATTCCACGCGAGGTGCGCGGCGCCCGGGCCGACATCGGTGTAAAGGTCGACGAAGATCAGATCCGCAGGTTCCGCCGTCGGCAGCAGTTCGATTGCATCGCCAACGCGGATGTACAACCGAGGATCGTCGTCCAGCCCGAGATATTCGATGGCCAGGCGCGGCACATCGGGGCGCAGCTCGATGGCTTCAACGTCTTCCAGCGGCAGGAACTTGAGGCAGGCCTGGGTCAACGTCCCCGCACCCAGCCCGAGAAACAACGCACTCTCCGGTTGCTCATGGCACAACGCGCCAATCAGCATCGCCCGGGTGTAGTCGTACTCCAGCCAGCTCGGGTCGGCGGTAAACACGCAGCTTTGCTCGATGGCATCGCCGAACTCCAGAAAGCGGTAGTCGGCCACTTCCAGCACGCGAATCACGCCGAACTCATCCTGTACCTCGGCGAGCAACCGCTCGACGCGCTCCTCAGTCATTTCGTCTCCTGGTGGTCACCGGGCGCGGTGACGCGATGGCACCGCTGTGGTGCCGTGGCAAAACGGCGATTGTCGGCGAAGCGGCGGGAGCAGGTCACGCACTAATTGCTGCTAACATGGCCGTCCGTGCGTAGAACCTTAGAGACCGTGATGAGCCAACCCTGGAGCCCTGACAGCTGGCGCGCCTTGCCGATCCAGCAACAACCCCGATACCCCGACGCCGCGCACTTGCGCCAGGTCGAGCAGACGCTGGCCAGCTACCCGCCGCTGGTGTTTGCCGGCGAAGCGCGCGAGCTGCGTCGTCAGTTTGCCGAAGTCACCCAGGGTCGGGCCTTCTTGCTGCAGGGTGGCGACTGCGCGGAAAGCTTCGCCGAGTTCTCCGCCGCGAAGATTCGCGACACTTTCAAAGTGTTGCTGCAAATGGCGATCGTCATGACCTTCGCTGCCGGTTGCCCGGTGGTCAAGGTCGGGCGCATGGCCGGTCAGTTCGCCAAGCCGCGTTCGGCCAACGACGAGACCATCGACGGTGTGACCCTGCCGGCCTACCGTGGCGACATCGTCAACGGCATCGGTTTCGATTCCGCCAGCCGCGTGCCGGATCCGGAGCGTCTGCTGCAGTCGTATCACCAGTCCACCGCCACCCTCAACCTGCTGCGCGCCTTCGCCCAGGGCGGTTTTGCCGACCTGCATCAGGTGCACAAGTGGAACCTCGATTTCATCGCCAACTCGGCGCTGGCCGAAAAGTACAGCCACCTCGCCGATCGCATCGATGAGACCCTGGCGTTCATGCGCGCCTGCGGCATGGACAGCTCGCCGCAACTGCGCGAGACCAGTTTCTTCACCGCCCACGAAGCCCTGCTGCTGAACTACGAAGAAGCCTTCGTGCGTCGCGACAGCCTGACCAACGATTACTACGATTGCTCGGCGCACATGCTGTGGATCGGCGACCGCACCCGTCAGCTCGACGGCGCCCACGTCGAATTCCTGCGCGGGGTGAACAACCCGATCGGGGTGAAAGTCGGCCCGAGCATGAACCCCGACGATCTGATCCGCCTGATTGATGTGCTCAACCCGGACAACGATCCGGGCCGCCTCAACCTGATTGCGCGAATGGGTGCGAACAAGGTCGGCGATCACCTGCCGGCGCTGATCCGTGCGGTGCAGCGCGAAGGCAAGCAGGTGCTGTGGAGTTGCGACCCGATGCACGGCAACACCATCAAGGCCAGCAGCGGCTACAAGACCCGCGACTTCGCGCAGATTCTTGGCGAGGTAAAGCAGTTCTTCCAGGTTCACGAAGCCGAAGGCAGCTACGCCGGTGGCATCCACATCGAAATGACCGGGCAGAACGTCACCGAGTGCATCGGTGGCGCGCGGCCGATCACTGAAGATGGTTTGTCGGATCGCTATCACACCCACTGCGACCCACGGATGAATGCCGATCAGTCGCTGGAACTGGCGTTCCTGATCGCCGAAACCCTGAAGCAGGTTCGGCGCTAAGGTTCGATATCTTTAGCGTCTGAACTGGCCTCTTCGCGGGCAAGCCCGCTCCCACAGGATTTGTGTCGTACGCAATTTATGTATACGACGCATTACTTGTGGGAGCCTGGCTTGCCAGCGATGGCGCCAGTTCAGTCACCGCCGAACCGAGCCAACGCCACTCGCAATCGCCCCGCACTTTCACGCTGACAATTGAGCTGCACCCGCTCAAGTCCCAACCAGTCCGCCATGCGCCGCAGGTTCAGCGCCAGTGCCTGCATCCCCGCGTCATCCAGTCCGGTTGCTTCCTCGTGCACCGCATGCACTGCCAGGCGCCCCGCCGCCCGTTCGGCGCGCAGGTCAACCCGCGCGGCAATCCGCTCGTTGTGCAGGAACGGCAATACGTAATAGCCGTAAACGCGTTTGTCCTGCGGCGTGTAAATCTCCAGCCGGTAGCGGAAATCGAACAGCCGCTCGGTGCGACTGCGCTCCCAGATCAGTGAGTCAAACGGCGACAGCAGCGCACTGGCTTCGACTTTTCGCGGGATTTTCGGCTCGGGCAGGCAGTAGGCAATCTGGCGCCAGCCAGCGACTTCGCAGGTCAGCAACTTCCCGTCTTCCACCAGTTCCGCCAGACGCGGGCGGGCATCGGCAGGGTTCAGGCGGAAGTAATCGCGCAGGTCTTTTTCCGTCGCCGCGCCCAGTGCCTCGGCCGCGTGCAACAGCAAACCGCGCTGCGCCTCGGCCTCATCGGGCAACGGCTGTTGCAACACAGAAGCCGGAATCACCCGCTCCGGCAAGTCATACAACCGCTCGAAGCCTCGGCGCCCGGCGACGGTGACTTCGCCCGCGGCGAACAGCCATTCCAGCGCATGCTTTTCCGCACTCCAGTCCCACCACGGCCCGGCCTTTTCCTGACGGGTCGACAGGCTGCCGGCGCCCAGTGCCCCCTGCTCTTCGACCGACGCCAGCACCCGGCGAATGGTGTCTTGTTGCTCGCGGCCGAAGCGCGCCAATTGCTGATAAATGTCTTCGCCGCGCCTGGCCCGCTGCATGCGCCAGCCCATCAACGGGTACATCGACAGCGGCAGCAAAGAAGCTTCATGGCCCCAGTATTCGAACAGCGAACGGCGTCGCCCCGAACTCCAGGCAGCCTGGTCGAGCAAGTCAGCAGAATAGGAACCGAGACGGGAAAACAGCGGCAGGTAGTGCGAGCGCACCACAGCGTTGACGGAGTCGATCTGCAGCAGGCCGAGACGTTCGATCAGCCGGTTGAGGTGCATGGCCTTGACAGCCGGCGGCTGGCGCCCGTGAAACCCTTGGGCAGCCAGTGCCAGACGTCGAGCCTGTTTAAGGGAGAAGGACAGAGTCGCGGGCATGTGTACCTCCATGTCTGCTCGCAACCTACCTCACTTGAAAGTGGTTTGTGTAGCGATGGCCTCATCATTTATGCATCGGATCGTCCCAGAACGGCCGAATCGCCTCATGTTCGACATCGGCACGGCTGACCCCGATGTCCTTCAACGCTTCGTCGCTCAGACTGGCAAGCAGCTCACGTTCGCGGTGCAATTCGTACCACCGGCTAAACTTGTGCAACAGATCGGAAACGATATGGCCGGAAAATTTTTCTTCGCCTGCATACTCTCTTTGACCTTTCATCGTGTTGCCTCCTTTTTGGGATGGCTCAAGTCTCGCGCTGGCGCTACGATCAATCCAACGAATGTTTCTGATGGCATGCATCACGGAGATTCATCAATTGTCGGCGTACCCCAGTATCGATACCGATGTCCTGCGTACCTTTGTCGCCATTGCCGATCAGGGCGGGTTCACCCGCGCTGGCGAAATGGTCAACCGCACGCAGTCAGCAGTGAGCATGCAGATGAAGCGTCTGGAAGAGGACGTGTTGCAGCGCCAGTTGTTCGAGCGTGACGGGCGTCAGGTGCGCCTGACCGCTGAAGGACAGGTACTGCTCGGCTACGCACGGCGCATCCTGAAATTGCACAGCGAAGTGTTCAACACCCTGCGCGAGCCGCACATGGTCGGCACGGTACGCATCGGCACGCCGGACGATTACGTGATGCGGTTTCTGCCGGGGATCCTGTCGCGCTTCGCGCAGTTCTATCCGCTGATCCAGATCGAAGTGCATTGCGAATCGACCAAACAACTGCTGCAACGCACGGATCTGGACCTTTCAATCGTCACCCGCGAGCCGGGCAACGAGATTGGCCAGCTGCTGCGCAAGGAGCGTTTTGTCTGGGCTGAAGCGCAGAACTTCAGCGCCCACGAACAGACGCCGTTGCCGCTGGCGATGTTCAACAGTGATTGCTTCTGTCGCCTGTGGGCCTGCAATGCGCTGGACGCCATGGGCCGCGAATACCGGATCGCGTATAACAGCACCAGTCTTTCAGCGTTGATGGCAGTGGTGAGCGCGGGTCTGGCGATTACCGCGCAACTGGAAAGCCTGATCACCCCGGACATGCGCATTCTCGGTGCCGCCGAGGATCTGCCGCTGCTGCCCGAGGCCAGTATCATGCTGATCCGCAACCTCAACAATCCGTCGCCGATCACCGAATGCCTGGCCGAGCACATCGTCGAAGGCTTCAAACTTTAAAGGCGAGCATCACCGCGCACAGCACCAGGAACCCGCAGAACAGCCCGCGCAGGAGTTTTTCCGGCATTGCGTGGGCAACCTTCACGCCCCAACTGATACTGGCCAGACCGCCGATGGCCAGCGGTAGCCCGATCATCCAGTCCACCTCGTGGTGCACGGCGTACGTCACCAGCGTGACACCGGTGCTCGGCAATGCCAGCGCCAGCGACAGGCCTTGAGCAACCACCTGAGTCGTGCCGAACAGGCTGGTCAGCACCGGCGTCGCCACCACAGCCCCGCCGACACCGAACAACCCGCCCATGGTGCCCGACGCCGCGCCGAGCACGCCCAGCCATGGCCATGAATAACGCATCTCGGAGGTCGCCGCCGGACGCGCGCCAAACATGCGCACGAGGTTGTAGGCCGACAATGCCACGAGGAACGCGACAAAACCGATGCGCATGGTTTGCGCGTCGATGCCCACGGCCCAGATCGAACCGATCCACGCGAAAAAGAACCCCATGACCGCCAGCGGCAACGCATGCCTGAGTTCGATGCGATTGCGCTGGTGATAACGCCACAGCGCCAGCATCACATTCGGCACCACCATCACCAGCGCTGTGCCTTGGGCGATCTGCTGATCAAGCCCGAACCACACGCCCAGCAAGGGGATGGCGATCAAACCGCCGCCGATGCCGAATATTCCGCCCAGTGTGCCGAGGGCAGCGCCAAACAACAGGTACAACAAAAACTCGATCACAGCGTAATTCCTCATACGTCAGGCGGTTCATCCTACGCAGTCGGCGCTGGCACGGAAACGCACAGCAACGCACAATGGCTGTGCCAAATCCGCATAGGCAATGAGCTGATTCATGAACCCCAATCAATTGACCGAACAACTCGGGCTGTTTCTCGATGTGCTGGAGAGTGGCAGTTTTTCTGCTGCCTCGCGCCGACATCCGCTGACACCATCTGCTGTCGCCCGGCGCATCGACAGTCTGGAAAGCGCTGTCGGCAGTCAGTTGTTTATTCGCAGCACTCACGCAGTGCGCGCCACGCCGGCCGGCCTGGCGTTTGCCGAGCGAGCGCGACGCATTGTGGCCGAGTTGCAATTGGCCCGGGCCGAAGCGGTGTCCCTGAGCAGCGCGCCGGAGGGTCTGATCCGGGTGGATGCGCCGGCGGCGTTCGGACGGCGGCATCTGGCACCGGTGATTGCCGATTTTCTGGTGCTGTACCCGGGACTGGATGTGCAATTGCATCTGATCGACAGCTTCGTCGACATGGACGGTTCGAACCTGGGCAAGGTCGATCTGGTGTTGCGCGCCGGGCAAATGGCCGACACCCGGCTGGTCGCCACACCGCTGGCGAGCATGGTGCGCATCGCCTGCGCCAGCCCCGACTATCTCAAGCGCCGGGGCGTGCCGAGTGAGCCCGCGCAATTGAGCGAGCATGATGGCCTCGATTGGGACGGCCTTGCCCCGCCCTTCGCCTGGCGTTTCGAACAGGACGGGCAGATGCAATTGCACCGCCCGGCGCGGGTGCGCATGAGCGCCAACAACGCCGAAGCGCTGGTTTGCGGTGCGCTCGCGGGACTCGGGATCGCACATCTGCCGACCTGGCTGGCCAGCGAATACCTGTTGCGTGGCGAGTTGTTGCCGCTGTTCTGCGAAAACGGTCTGCCGCAACCGGAAAGTGCTGGCATCTATGCGCTGCGACTGCAGCAACAGGCCAGTTCCCGCAGCCGCCTGCTGCTGGAATATCTCAAGACCCGGTTCAGCCCCGTGCCGCCGTGGGATCTGGCACTGCAACGAGAACTGGGCCGGCACTAACCGAGTCGCCACCGGGCACAATTGTCTGGCGCATTAAAGATTCGAGCGCTAGATTCATCTGCATCACCGTTCAAGGCACCGACATGACCACCGACCGCAACACCACCGACCACTGCGAAGACCTGCTGCTCGACAATCAGGCCTGCTTCGCCCTGCATTCCACCTCGCTGATGATGACCAAGGTCTACAAGCCACTCCTGCAAGCGCTTGGCCTGACGTATCCGCAGTATCTGGCGATGATGGTGCTGTGGGAGAAGGATGGTCTGACCGTCGGGGAAATCAGCACGCGCCTGCTGACCGATCCGGGCTCGCTGACTCCGTTGCTCAAGCGGCTGGAAGGTGAAGGTTTGCTCAGCCGAACCCGCAGCCGGGAAGATGAGCGTGTGGTGATCGTTGAACTGACTGCCCAGGGACGCGCCTTGAAAGACAAGGCCCGAACCGTGCCGCAATGCATCCTCGGGGCCAGCGGCTTCACGCTGGAGCGCCTGCAAAACCTGCAAGCCGAGTTGCAGGCCTTGCGTGGTCATTTGCAGGACAGCCTCACTTAAGACTCCCCCCTTTCCTGTGGGCGCAGCCTTGCGCCTGCAGGCGTCCCCCTTCCCGGCTTATCACCGAAAAAATTTTCCTCTCGATTCACATTCAAAAAAACCTTCCATATCAAAAGCTTGAGATCACGACTCACCCTGATCCCAGTACGGGTTCGAGCTTTCTTCAAAAATTTATCTTGCGCACTAAATATTAGCGAAGTACATTTACTTCGCACCTAGTTAGCGCGCAAACAATTAGCGCAACAAACCACACTGAATGAGGCTCACACCATGCAAACTCTCTACACCGCAATCGCAACCTCCACTGGCGGCCGTGACGGTCGTGCGATCTCCAGCGACAACATCCTCGACGTCAAACTGGCCACTCCGAAAGAACTCGGCGGTGCTGGCGGCGCGGCCACCAACCCTGAGCAACTGTTCGCCGCCGGTTACTCGGCCTGCTTCATCGGCGCCCTGAAATTTGTTGCCAGCCAGACCAAACGCAAAATCCCGGACGACGCGTCGATCACCGCTCACGTCGGCATCGGCCAGATTCCTGGCGGCTTCGGTCTGGACATCGACCTGCATATCAGCCTGCCGGGCCTGGAACAGGCTGATGCACAAAGCCTGGTCGACGCAGCCCACCAGGTTTGCCCGTACTCCAACGCCACTCGCGGCAACGTCGATGTGCGTCTGCACGTCACCGTGTAATCACTGACAACCAGGCCCGTACAGGAAATGAACATGAACACTTTCAGCAAAGTCTTGACCGGTACCCTTCTCGCCCTGTCCATCCACAGCGCATTCGCCGGGGAGGTTGAACACAACACCCAGGCATTCCTCGATGTGCTGAACGCCAGCACCGGCAAACCGATGGAACAGCTGACACCCAAGGATGCCCGCGCCGTGCTGGCGGGCGCGCAGTCCGGGGTCAAACTGACGCTGCCCAAAGCGGACGTCAGCGAGAAGACCATCCAGGTCGATGGCCAACCGTTGAGCCTGACCATCGTCCGGCCGGCCGGGGTCAAGGGCGAGCTGCCGGTGTTTATGTTCTTCCACGGCGGCGGCTGGGTGCTGGGGGATTTCCCGACCCACGAACGTCTGGTGCGGGATCTGGTGGTCGGCTCGGGTGCGGCGGCAGTGTTCGTCAACTACACCCCGTCGCCGGAGGCGCATTATCCGGTGGCGATCAACCAGGCTTACGCCGCGACCAAATGGGTGGCCGAACACGGCAAAGAGATCAACGTCGACGGCAAGCGTCTGGCGGTGGCGGGCAACAGCGTCGGCGGCAACATGGCGGCAGTTGTCGCCCTGATGGCCAAAGACAAAGGCACCCCGGCGATCAAATTCCAGCTGCTGCTGTGGCCGGTGACCGATGCCAGTTTCGACACCGGTTCGTACAACCAGTATGCCGAGGGGCACTTCCTCACCCGCAACATGATGAAGTGGTTCTGGGACAACTACACCACCGACGCCAACCAGCGGAACGAGATCTACGCCTCGCCGCTGCGGGCAACGACCGCGCAATTGAAAGGTCTGCCGCCTGCACTGGTGCAGACCGCGGGGGCCGATGTGCTGCGTGACGAAGGTGAAGCCTATGCCCGCAAACTCGACGAAGCCGGCGTGCCGGTGACCTCGGTGCGCTACAACGGCATGATCCACGACTACGGTTTGCTCAACGTAGTCAGCCAGGTACCGGCAGTGCGTTCGGCGATGCTGCAGGCCTCGGAAGAACTGAAGCAGCACCTGAAGCAGTAATTTTCATCAGGCACAAAAAAGCCCGACTCAATGGTCGGGCTTTTTCTTTGCGCAAAAACCAGTGCTTATTTGGCACGGCCTTTGTAGGAACCGCCTTCGCGGGTATCGATCTCGATCATGTCGCCGATTTCGATGAAGTCAGCAACCGACAGCTCGGTACCGTTCTTCAGTTTGGCAGGCTTCATCACCTTGCCGGAAGTGTCGCCGCGAGCGGAACCTTCGGTGTAGTCAACCTGACGCACGATGGTGGTCGGCAGCTCTACGGATACCAGACGCTCTTCGAAGAACACGGCTTCGCAAACGTCGGTCATGCCTTCTTCAACGAAAGGCAGAACGCTTTCGATGTCTTCGGCGTTCAGCTCGTACATGGTGTAGTCGGTGGTGTCCATGAACGTGTAGGTGTCGCCGCTGATGAAGGACAGGGTCGCTTCTTTGCGGTCGAGGATCACGTCGTCCAGCTTGTCGTCCGCACCGTAAACGGTTTCGGTCTTGTAACCGGTCAGCAGGTTCTTCAGCTTGGTCTTCATGATCGCGCTGTTACGACCCGATTTGGTGAATTCAGCTTTCTGAACCAGCCAAGGATCGTTGTCGATACGAATCACGGTACCGGGTTTGAGTTCTTTACCAGTTTTCATTGCGAATATCCGAATTTGGATGGGATTTACAAAAATCTAGGCCGCGTATCATATCCAATTTCGGTAAAACTGTACCAGCGCCGTCGCAAGATCGGCCTGCAAGGCCTGTTCCAGACACCATGCTTCGGCATGTTCCTGCAGTTCTGGCCAGTGTTTACGGGCCGCCAGCCAGTGATCGCCGATCGGCTGCCCGGAACTCCAGGCGTGCCAGAGACCGTTCATCGCCTCGGCAGCATCCGGCGAAAGGCCTTTCGTATAGAGCGCAAGGAAGGCATCCAGCTTGTCCAGATGGATATCTTCGTCCTGCTGATAGATGTGCCACAGCATCGGACGACCGGCCCACTGCGCGCGGACAAACGAATCCTCGCCGCGCACCGCGTTGAAATCGCAGCACCAGAGCAATTGATCGTATTGATCCTGCCGGACGAACGGCAACACCTGCACGGTCAGCGCCTGGCGCACATTCACCTCGCCGATCGCCAGCGACTCGACCCCGAGCCAGCGGGCGACGTCGCCAAGGATTCGCCCTTCCGGTACCAGCAGATGAGTGGGCGTCGAGTCCGCGGCCAGTACATCCAGCCAACTGGCAAGGCCGGCATTTTCGTAGGCGAACAGTGAGATCAACCGGGCATCGCCCGCAGGCTCCACACCCAGCCCCTGCAGGAATTGTCGCTGCGCTTCGCGATCCTGCTGAAACAGACGACGACGCTCCAGCAAACCGCTTTCACGCAACAAGCCGCCAGTGCCGGGCTGAAATCCCGGAAAGAAAAAGTACTTCTGCACCGTTTTGTATTTCACCGAAGGCAGGCCGTGGCAGCCAACCACCCAGTCTTCGGCGCTGAGATAGTCGAGGTTAATCCACAACGGTGGTGTTTCCCGTGCCGCCATGACATCCATGCAGGCACTCGGCAACTGACAGGCGAATGCAGCGATCACCACGTCGGCGGCGTCCGTTTCCAGCCACTCGCCCGACCAGTGCCGGACCTCGACGCCCTCTTGCCACTGAGCTTCGAGGCGGATGTCGAGCGCCGGGCAAATCCGCTCGAACGCACGCAGGTCATCGACCCACAGTCGCACCGCCAGCGCATGCTCGGCCACCAGTTGCCTGGCCAGACGCCAGGTCACCCCGATATCGCCGTAGTTGTCGACCACGGTGCAAAAGATGTCCCAGCGGGTTTTCGGTTGCGGCATTCAAGACTCCCGTTGGCAAAAGCGGCGATTGTCCGCATAAATGTCCGCGTGCAGAAGAGCCGACGACGATTAATCTTCGTGCGACAATCGCCACTTGCCCGCAATCATCCGCCAGGAGGCAGCCATGCCCTACCGCCCAACCCCGCGTCGCCCCTTGCCTGTTCAGCTTAGCGCGCTGCAATTGACCGGCAGCATTGCCCTGGGATTGTGGCTGGGTTTCCTGGCCATTGCGCTGACTTGCTGGCTCGCCTCGCTGCTCTTCAGCCGTCAATTGCAACCAGTGACGGAAGCCGTTCAGCAACTGAGCAAACCGGCGGTAGTCACGCAGCCTCAGGAAGATCCGCAGCCGCAGAACCGCCTGTTCGAACAATACGAAGAAAACCTGCGCAAGAACGAGCAGCACAATCGCCTGGATCAGGCCCGCAGCAGCACGCGCAACCAGTCGAACCCTAAATGCCAGTTCTGGCTCCAGCAGGATCAGACCGCTCCGAGCGAAAAGAGCCGCGCCAATGTCCTGCAATTCTGCGATTGATCATGAACAAACACACTGTCCACCAACTGATTCTCGACAAACTGCGCGTCGACCTCGACATCGCTGAACGTGCCGCGCAAACCGCATACGAAACCGCGACTCACGAAGAGAACATCGCTGAAAACAAGTACGACACTCTGGGGCTCGAGGCGTCGTACCTGGCGGCCGGGCAAGCGAAACGGGTCGAGGAAATCCGCCAGTCACTGGCGGTTTGCCAGAACCTGACGCTTCGGGCCTACGACGATCAGCGCGGAATCGAAATCGGCGCCCTGCTCGGTCTGGAAGACGAAAAGGGTCGCGAGCAATGGCTGTTTCTGGCGCCCGATGCGGCGGGCCTGAAGGTCGACGTGGTGGGTCAGCCGATCACCGTCATCACCCCACGCTCGCCGCTGGGCAAAAGCCTGCTGGGAAAGTGCGAGGGCGATGAAGTGGAGATTCTGGTGGCAGGCACCCGGCAACAGTTCGCTGTCACCGAGGTGCTGTAGAGAGGGACTCAGTGGACGGGCAGTTCGACGCCTTCGAACAGCTCTTCCAGTTCCTGCTTGTTGTGACACTGGATGGCCTTGGCCATGACTTCGCGAGTCAGATGCGGTGCGAATTTCTCGATGAAGTCGCACATGAAGCCACGCAGGAAGGTGCCACGACGGAAACCGATCTTGGTCACGCTGGACTCGAACAGCTCGCTGGCATCGAGCACAACCAGGTCATTATCGAGCTTGGTATCGACGGCCATTTTGGCCACGATGCCGACACCCAGCCCCAGACGTACGTAGGTTTTGATGACGTCGGCGTCGGCGGCGGTGAACACCACTTTCGGCGTCAGGCCGCGATGGCTGAAGGCTTCGTCGAGTTTCGAACGGCCGGTGAAACCGAACACGTAAGTCACGATCGGGTATTCGGCCAGTGCCTCGAGGGTCAGCTTCGGCAGCTTGGTCAGCGGGTGGCCCTGAGGCACGACCACGCAGCGGTTCCAGCGGTAGCACGGCATCATCACCAGATCGCCGAACAGTTCCAGCGCTTCGGTGGCGATGGCGAAATCCACAGTGCCGTCAGCGGCCATTTCGGCGATCTGCATCGGCGAACCCTGGTGCATGTGCAGCGCCACGTCCGGGTATTGCTTGATGAAATTGCTGATCACCGGCGGCAGTGCGTAACGTGCCTGGGTGTGAGTGGTGGCGATCGACAGGGTGCCTTTCTTCTCGTTGGAGAACTCTTGAG
The DNA here is from genome assembly GCF_012974785.1 of Pseudomonas fluorescens. Lineage (GTDB taxonomy): Bacteria > Pseudomonadota > Gammaproteobacteria > Pseudomonadales > Pseudomonadaceae > Aquipseudomonas > Aquipseudomonas fluorescens_BT. Next base: position 4,420,276 of record NZ_CP027561.1, read on the forward strand.
CGATCTGCTTGATGCTTTCGACCTTGCGCAGAATCTCACCAGCGGTGGTGATGATGCGCTCGCCGGCCGGGGTGACGCGGGTCAGGTGTTTGCCGCTGCGGGCGAACACTTCGACACCCAGTTCGTCTTCCAGCAGGCGGATCTGTTTACTGATGCCCGGTTGCGAGGTGTAAAGGCTTTGGGCGGTAGCGGAAACGTTGAGGTCGTGGTGCGCCACTTCCCAGATGTAGCGCAATTGTTGAAGCTTCATATGAATCCCTCAAAGCAGGTAGACGCCACGGGCATCAGCGACGGTATATAACTATATTAATGGTTTGGAGAATAAATCTAGAACTTTTTCATCAAAAGGCCATTATTCCTGCTTCAGCGATCCCCCCGACGCCGACGCTCAACCAGCGGCACCATGTAAACCGGCACCTTGGACAACTGCAGCACGCGGGTCGCCGTGCGTCCCAACGGTGTTTCCGCCCCGACCCCGTGGCTGTGACTTCCTACGATCAGCAAATCGACAGAGAGTTTCTGCACCTGATCGAGAATCACCTGTGACGGATCGCCCTGCAGCACCCGTACCGCACGAATCCGCAGCAGGTCCTGCTCACCCTCGTCCCCCAACTCTTCGCGAAAGCTGTCGAGCACCCGTTGCTCGATATTGGCAATCACGGTTTTCAGACCCTGGCTATGGAACTCGTTCAATGCCTGTTCGTCGAGATAGCTCTGCAACACCGATTCGGCAAACAGCCCCATGGGCTCCACCGCATGCACCACATACAAGTCGGCATTGAACGTTCGAGCCATCGTCAGGGCATGCTGCATCACTAACGGTGCGTACAGACCGAGGTCAGTGGCATACAGCATCGAACGAATCATATGACCTCCTCGCAAGCCAACATGGCGGAGATTTGATTCAGCTTAGCAGTGCCTTGGCGAGTACGACGTGCGACGCAACGTCTTGAACCACGTGGGCTTTAGACCGCCGGTTCGTTGCTGATGCCATGGGGGACATGGCCGGTGGCGACCACCTCGCGGGCCAGCTCGCAGTGACCGGCCTGATCATCGAAGAACACGTCGGCGGCGAACGCTTCGAGAAACGCCGACTTGGTCAGTCCACCCAGAAACAGCGACTCGTCCAGGCGGATGTCCCATTCGCGCAAGGTGCGGATCACCCGCTCGTGGGCCGGGGCCGAACGTGCCGTGACCAGGGCAGTACGGATCGGGCAGGCATCGTCAGGGAACTCGCGCTGCAACAGATTGAGCGCCGCCAGAAAGCCTTTGAACGGCCCACCGCGCAATGGCTCGCGCGCGGATTCACGCTCCTTGGCCTGGAAGGCTTCGAGGCCGCCGGACTGATAGATCCGCTCCGATTCGTCGGAAAACAGCACCGCGTCACCGTCGAAGGCAATGCGCAATTCATCGCTGGCTGCACGGCTGGCGCCACCGGAAAGAATGGTGGCCGCCGCAAAGCCGTTGTCCAGTGCCGAGCGCACGTCTTCGGCGTGGGTGGAAAGAAACAGGTCGCAACCGAAGGCTTTGAGATAAGGATAGGGGCTGCGCCCGCCGACAAACGCCGCACGGGAAATCGCCAGGCCGTAGTGATCGATCGAGTGGAACACCCGCAGCCCCGTGTCGGCACTGTTGCGCGATACCAGAATCACCTCGACCCGCGCGCGACCGAGGCGAGTGTTGAGGTTGAGCAGTTTTTCCACCAGCGCAAAGGCATCGCCCGGCGCCAGGATTTCGTCTTCATGCTCGATCTGATATTGCCGATAGGCTTCGACGCCGCTCGACAGGTAGACCTTGTGGCTTTCGCTCAGGTCGAACAGGGCACGGGACGAAATCGCCAGCACCAGTTTGTCATCGATGTTCTTGGCCATGCCTTCCCCCCCAGTGCGACCGGTTTAAACGTTGCGCCGGTCGATAAAGCTCAATGTGCGGTACAACGATTCGATTCGCGGCAACTCGCAGCCCGCCGCTTTTGCCGCCGCCAAGGGTCGAGCGTAGATGGCGTCCAGTTCCAGCGGTCGCTTGTGCAGAAAGTCGTGGTACATGCTCGGCCAATAGTCGGGCATTTTCTCGGTCATCATGAACAGGTACTGGGCGTAACCCGGTGGCATGTCATGACCGCAGGCCTTGGCGCCCAGCACCACTTCAGCCATCAGCGCCTGAATCAACGCGCGGCTGTCAGTGTCGGCCATCAATGGCGTGGTGCTGGCACCGAGCAACACCGAGAGCCCGTTATAGGGAATGTTCCACACCAGTTTCTGCCAGCGCGCCTGATGCAGGTTCGGCATCGCCTGGGAATCGAGACCGGCGGCCCGGAACAGGCCGGCGCCCGCCTCGACGATTGCCATGCGCGCCGCATCATCCGGTGCAGGGCCGCTGTGATAGCCGACGTTCACTGCCCCCAGCGCCTGATGGGTGATCTGCCCCGGCCCTTCGCGGTGGACGCAGATCAGGCACAAGCCGCCGAGCAAATGCAGGGTATCGGGCAGCAACGCCCGCAAGCTGTCTTCGACATCGAGACCGTTTTGCAGTACCAGCACTTTCGCGTCGGGTTTCGCCGCCTGAATGATCGACGGTGCAAGCCCCGCATTGCTGGTGGTCTTGGCGCCGACCAGCAGCCAGTCGCAGGGCGGCATGTCTTCTGCCGACGAATAGGCCTGCACCGGGTTCAGCGTCAGTGCGCCGTGCACCGCGCTGTTCACCTGCAAGCCACGCTCGGCAACCGCAGTAAATTCGCTGCGCAGCAAAAAATGCACATCGAACCCGGCCCGCGCCAGCATCAAGCCGTAAAACCCTCCGATTGCACCGGTACCGATAATCCCTACCACCGGTTTATCGACTACTGCCCCCATCACGGCAACTCCTCTGCAACTCGACCCAGCGCCTGCGCCACGGCTGCATTCAACTCAGTGGCATTCAGGCGCGTGTGTACTGCCCCGAAGAACTCGCCGTCGCGCACCACGAACAACGCCGGCAAATGAAAGACCTGATAACGCTCGACAAGACCACCGTTGTCGCCGGCGTCGATCCAGCACACGCGATCGACTGCCAGTTCCAGCCCGGGCAATACCTCGCGGGCATACCTGCAACTGGCGCAGCCGACACTGGTGAAAATCACCAGCGAAACGCCACTCATCGCCAGCAGCCGTTGGTCGGCGTCGAAATCAGTCAGTTCCGATTCGAACACTATACTGGGGGAAACAATGTCAAATGGCCGACACAGGGAGTCTGTGCTCATGGGACGGTTTATTCCTCATCCGGATGATGTGCCCGTCGAACTGACGTTGCTCAAACCTGAGTGCATTTCGCGGCAACAGCTGCACACTATCAGCCTCGGCGGCATCGCTTGCAATTACCACCGTGCCTGGCGTCATGGCACCGCACTGCAAGTGCGCATGCCCACACTCAATGCCGACTTCGCCTGCCCGGGCTATGTAGCCTGGTGCCTGCGCCGTAAAAAGGGTTATCTGGTGGGGATTGCGTTCACCGATGAACAAACTCTTTTCAGCGCGAGAATGGGTGAGCAGGTGTGTCAGATCGAGCGTTATTGCCGAATCAACGATGCCCACGATGACCTGCAGGATATCCAGGCACGAGCGCTGCAATGGGTCGAACAGCACGCCGAAGAGTTTTCCCACGACACCGTTCGCAAGGCATTTGCGCAACCCGTGCTGGACTGAACGGTTACATGCCCATTGTCGACAGGCGCCCGACGCGCTAAGGTTCGGCTCCCCGACGCGCTTAAATCTGCTGTGCTCCGCCGCGCGGGGATCGCTGGCGGCCGGCATCCGTGACCTGACGAGTAAACGATGGCTGATTTACCGATCAACGACCTAAACGTCGCCTCCAACGAGACCCTGATCACTCCCGATCAGCTCAAGCGTGATATCCCTCTGAGCGACGCTGCCCTGCGCACCGTCACCAAGGGTCGCGAAGTCATCCGCAACATTCTCGATGGCACCGACCATCGTCTGTTCGTGGTGATCGGCCCCTGCTCGATTCACGACATCAAGGCTGCCCACGAATACGCCGATCGCCTGAAAGTGCTGGCGGCGGAAGTTTCGGACACCCTGTACCTGGTCATGCGCGTGTATTTCGAAAAACCGCGCACCACCGTCGGCTGGAAGGGCCTGATCAACGACCCGTATCTGGACGACTCGTTCAAGATCCAGGACGGTCTGCACATCGGTCGCCAGTTGTTGCTGGACCTGGCCGAGAAAGGCCTGCCGACGGCGACCGAAGCCCTCGATCCGATCTCCCCGCAGTATCTGCAGGATCTGATCAGCTGGTCGGCCATCGGCGCCCGCACCACCGAATCCCAGACCCACCGCGAAATGGCTTCCGGCCTGTCTTCGGCCGTCGGCTTCAAGAACGGCACCGACGGCGGCCTGACCGTGGCGATCAACGCCTTGCAGTCGGTTTCCAGCCCGCACCGTTTCCTGGGGATCAACCAGGAAGGTGGTGTGTCGATCGTCACCACCAAAGGCAACGCCTACGGTCACGTGGTGCTGCGCGGCGGTAATGGCAAGCCGAACTACGACTCGGTCAGCGTCGCCCTGTGCGAACAGGCGCTGAACAAGGCGAAGATCAAGCCGAACATCATGGTCGACTGCAGCCACGCCAACTCCAACAAGGATCCGGCCCTGCAACCGCTGGTGATGGAGAACGTCGCCAACCAGATCCTCGAAGGCAACCAGTCGATCATCGGCCTGATGGTCGAGAGTCACCTGAACTGGGGCTGCCAGGCGATCCCGAAAGACCTCGCCGACCTGCAATACGGCGTGTCGATCACCGATGCCTGCATCGACTGGTCGGCCACCGAGAACACCTTGCGCAGCATGCACGCCAAGCTCAAGGATGTTCTGCCGAAACGTCAGCGCAGCTGATCGCGTTTTCGCAGGCATAAAAAAACGCCGGGCATTGCCCGGCGTTTTTGTGTGTGATGTGAGGCCAATCAGATCTTCGCGGTGCGCCGCTGATGCCGCTCCATGTAGCGCTCCACGTAGGAGCACGAAGGAATGACCGTGTAACCCATCTCGTCGGCGTACTGCAGCGCCCGTTCGGTCAGGGCTGCCGCGATGCCTCGGCCACGCAGTGCGTTGGGCACAAAGGTGCGGTAGATATCCAGGGTCTGTTTCCCCAGATCCATATAGGTCAGGTAGGCACGATGACCGTCCACATTGGTCTCGAACTGATGACCAGCCTGGTCATGGTGGATGGACAACGCCTCGCTCATCACTTCTCCTCGCGGGTCTCGAATTCTGACCCCTACCTTACCGATGTTTTCCCGGCGAAGGAACATCTACGCCACCCCGTGCCTGATGGACACCGAGAACAACCGCACCGATCTCGCGCAAGACGAGCACGTATCAAATAGTAGGCACCAATGGCGAAAATGCTCAAGGCACACTCGTCATCAGGCTGATTGGCGGGGCGGCTCCGGTGGACTCAGGGCCGGCTCGGAAGAAGCTTCTCCCGCACCGTAAGGCTGAACATCGCCGGATGTTGAGACTTAAGACGTGCCGCCTTTTTTAAAGTCACCTGAACATGGACAAAGATATGCGAGCCGCCACGCAAAATCGCAACAAAAGTGTGGACGAATCCATATACACGTCCTTTAGCCAAGATCGGCAAAACAGCAGCCGACAACGGGAACTTTTTCTCAATAACTCGCTCACGGTGGGCCTTACAGCTGAGTATTTTTTATACAGCACCGCTAAAAGTTGCTCGAAAAAGAATCAACGCCTACAATTTTTTTTGCTTCTTGCCTTACGTCAGTTTACTTACTACAAGTAATGGGTAGTATGTACGCCGGCTATTTCCTCAATCGGAGGAGACAGCCACTTAATTGAAAGTCCTTGAAGGGGAACACGATGAACAACGTTCTGAAATTCTCTGCTCTGGCTCTGGCCGCAGTTCTGGCTACCGGTTGCAGCAGCGCATCGAAAGAAACCGAAGCACGTCTGACCGCTACTGAAGACGCAGCTGCTCGCTCCCAGGCTCGTGCAGACGAAGCTTACCGTAAAGCTGATGAAGCTCTGGCTGCTGCTCAAAAAGCACAACAGACTGCTGACGAAGCTAACGAGCGTGCTCTGCGCATGCTGGACAAAGCTAGCCGCAAGTAATAGTCCTTCGGGATTGTTATCAAGCCGACCCGTTTTTCGGGTCGGCTTTTTTTTGCCTGAAATTTTCTTCATGCAATAAAAAACCCGCCGACACGCAAGCGTCGGCGGGTTTGTCTTTCAGCTTACTGCTGCAGGTCGATCGGTGCGCTCGACACGATCGGCGCCGAGGTATTGGGCGTGCCGATTTCGGTTGGCAGTCCATCTTCGGCTGCGACCACATCACGCACCACGTCCCAGTTCATGCGCAGGTTGTTGGTGATGTCTTCACGCTTGAGCATCGCGTTGATCACGGCAGTGTGCTTGTCGACCACCGACGGGTTGCCTTTGTCGTCGATCGGTGTGTGCGCCTCCAGATAGACCTTGCCGCCGCTGCGACCGAACTTGTACGCATCGTTGATGATCCGTACCGAAGTCCCCACCGGCACCATGCCGGCCATTTCCAGCACGTTATTGTTGAACATGCGGAAGCAGCCGTGACTGGTGCGCATGCCGATGCCGAATTTCTTGTTCGAACCGTGAATCAGGTAGCCCGGTGTGCCCAGGGTGAACTTGAACGGCCCCAGCGGGTTGTCCGGACCGGCCGGCACCACGTTCGGCAACGGATCGCCATCGGCGGCGTGCTCGGCCTTGATCGAGGCTGGCGGCGTCCAGGTCGGATTCGGCGTTTTGGCGGTGATCGTGGTGTGGGCGATCGGTGAACCCCAGCCTTCACGACCGATACCCAGCGGGAAGGTGTACACCACGTTCTTGCCTTTCGGGAAGTAGTAGAGGCGATACTCGGCCAGGTTGATCACAATGCCTTCGCGCGGGCCCGGCGGCAGGATGAAGCGGGTCGGCAGGACCACTTCAGTGCCGGCGCCCGGCAACCAGGCATCGACGCCCGGGTTGGCCGCGACCATCTCCGAATAGCCCAGATCGTAGGTGGTGCCCAGATCGGCAAAAGTATCTTCGTACTTGGCCTTGATCACCTGCACCTGGCCGATGATGTCTTCGCCAGGCGGTGGCAGGGGAAACTCCAATGCGGCAACGGGACCGGCCACACACAGGGCGGCAAGAGACAGGCAGCGGGTGACGGCAGGAAAACGCGGCAACATCCGGAGAATCCTTCGCAGATCGACAAGGGTATAGGAGCGCGATTGTACACCGCGCCTCGGGAATTCGGGGAGATCCGCCGATGGGCAGACAGAACTCTTCATGTTCGACCTGCCGCCAACTGGAAACGGGTGGACCTACAGTTCGAAACGCAGCTCAGGCCAGATCGGCGACGTCCCACGCTTCTGCGATTCGAGGATCGCCCGGCACAGCGAGCACAGGCGCTGATCCTGGAACACCCGGCGATCCACACTCGACCAGCGCGGTTGCGCCGGCAGCAGACTGCCGCACAGGGTTCGGTCCGCCGAGCCACCGAGCTCCAGTTGACGGGTCACCAGATGCACCCGCACTTCCTGGCAGGCGAACAGATCCAGCTGTTCGTCAGGCTCGATCAGTTGGTAGGCAAACAGGGACCAGGCAGAACGCGACATCGGGGGCTCCATTTAGGGGGGCGCCACATTAGCCGAAAGCCTGCCGCTAGAAAAGCCTCATAGCAGCGGTTTTAGCGTCGGCCAGACATTTTCCAGCAACTTGCCCTGAGCCCCGGCTGCCGGGTGCAGACCGTCGGCCTGCATCAAGTCCGGATGCCCGCCCACGCCTTCGAGGAAAAACGGCACCAGCGGGATTTTCTTCTCCTCGGCGAGCTTGCCGTAAACCCGGGCAAAGGCATCGGTGTAGCGCTTGCCGTAGTTGGGTGGCAACTGCATGCCGAGCAATAGCACCTTGGCCCCCTGTTCACGGGAGCTGTCGATCATCGACGCAAGATTTTGTTGCAATTGCGTTGGAGGCATTCCGCGCAGGCCGTCATTACCGCCCAGTTCGAGGATCACGAGCTCCGGCTTGTGCTCTGCAAGCAGCGCCGGCAGCCGCGCCTGGCCTCCGGCACTGGTGTCGCCGCTGATGGAGGCGTTGACCACTTTATCGTCAAAACCTTCGGCCTTGAGCCGCTGCTCGAGCAGCGACACCCACCCCAACCGGGTATCCAGCCCGAAACCGGCGCTGATACTATCGCCAACGATCAGGACTGTACCCGCCGCTGCGTTCTGGGCCATGCACATCAAGGCCAGGCCAGCACTCAAAAACCACACACGCATCGGATTCTCCATGGGCGCAAGCATTCTCACCGCGAAGAACCTTAGCAAAGTGGTTCCCAGCGCGGAAGGTGAACTGACCATCCTGCACGAACTCAGCCTGGAACTGAACAAGGGCGACAGCCTGGCCATCGTCGGCGCGTCCGGCTCCGGAAAATCCACCCTGCTCGGCCTGCTTGCCGGCCTCGATCTGCCGAGCGGCGGCGAAGTTGTTCTCGCCGGCCAGTCCCTGAGCAATCTCGACGAAGACCAGCGCGCGCGCATCCGTGCCGAACACGTGGGTTTTGTCTTTCAATCCTTCCAGCTGCTCGACAGCCTCAATGCCCTGGAAAACGTCATGCTGCCGCTGGAGCTCGACGGCCGTAAAGACGCTCGCGGTCGCGCCACCGAATTGCTGCAACGGGTCGGCCTCGGCCAGCGCCTGACCCACTCGCCGCGCCAGCTGTCCGGCGGCGAGCAACAACGGGTGGCGATTGCCCGGGCTTTTGCCGCCGAGCCGGATGTACTGTTCGCCGACGAGCCCACCGGCAACCTTGACAGCCATACCGGCGAGCGCATCAGCGACTTGCTGTTCGAACTGAACAAGGAACGCGGCACCACGCTGGTGCTGGTGACCCACGACGAACGCCTGGCCCATCGGTGCCGGCGCCTGATCCGACTTGAAGCCGGCCTGCTGGTCGCCCCCCTGGAGCCTTGATGGCACGTCTGCCGCTGTTGCGCCTGTTCAGCCTTGCCCTGCGCCAGCTCCTGCGCGATGCCCGCGCCGGGGAGTTGCGGGTGTTGTTCTTCGCCTTGCTGGTGGCCGTGGCGGCAAGTACCGCCATCGGCTACTTCGGCGCCCGCCTGAATGGCGCAATGACGTTGCGCGCCACCGAGTTTCTCGGCGCGGATCTGGTACTCGAAGGCAGTTCACCGGCGCGACCGGAACAAATCAGGAGCGGTACCGATCTGCGCCTCGACCACGCGCAGATCGTCGAATTCTCCAGCGTCATCGCCACCGACAACGGCATTCAGTTATCGAGCATCAAGGCCGTCGACCGTGCCTATCCGCTGCGCGGCGAGCTGAAAAGCGCCCCCTCCCCTTTCGCTGCCGAAGAAGCCGGTGGCGAACCGCAGCCGGGCGAAGCCTGGGTCGAATCGCGCCTGCTCACCGCACTGGACCTGAAGATCGGCGACAGCATCGACGTCGGCATGAAAACGTTGAAACTGACGCGAGTGCTGACTTACGAACCGGATCGCGCCGGCAACTTTTACAGCCTGACGCCACGCGTGCTGATCAACCTCGACGACCTCGCCGCGACCGGCGTCGTCCAGCCCGGCAGCCGGGTGAGCTATCGCGAGCTGTGGCGCGGCGAACCCAAAGCGCTGGAAACCTATCGCCAACTGATCAAGCCGGGACTTGCCGCCAACCAGCGGATTCAGGATGCCCGGGACGGCAACCGGCAGATCGGTGGCGCCTTGGGCAAGGCCGAGCGCTATCTGAACATGGCCAGTCTGGTCGCCGTGCTGTTGGCCGGTGTGGCCGTGGCGCTGTCGGCAAACCGCTTCGCCAGCCGTCGTTTCGATGCCAGCGCCCTGCTCCGTTGCCTGGGACTGTCACGCCGGGAAACCATGGTGCTGTTCAGCCTGCAACTGGCGGTACTGGGTCTGCTTGCCAGCCTCGGCGGTGCCCTGCTTGGCTGGCTTGCTCAATTGGGTTTGTTCGCGCTGCTGCATGATCTGTTACCGACCGACGTACCGCCGGGTGGCTTGCTGCCGGCGCTGGCGGGGATCGGCACCGGACTCGTGGCACTGGCCGGTTTCGCCCTGCCACCGCTCGCTGCGCTGGGCCGCGTGCCGCCGCTACGGGTTTTGCGCCGGGACATGCTGCCGATTCCGTCGAGCACCTGGATGGTCTACGGCGCTGCACTCGGTGCACTCGGATTGATCATGTGGCGCCTGAGCCTGGATCTGCTGCTGACCTTTGCTTTGCTCGGCGGTGGTGTGGTCGCCGCCCTGGTGCTCGGTGGTTTGCTGTTGCTACTGCTCAACAGCCTGCGTCGCCTGCTGGCTCGCGCCTCGCTGCCATGGCGCCTCGGCCTGGGTCAGTTGCTGCGTCATCCGCTCGCAGCAGCAGGACAGTCCCTGGCATTCGGTCTGATCCTGCTGTCCATGGCACTGATCGCTTTGCTGCGCGGCGAACTGCTCGACACCTGGCAAAACCAGTTGCCGAAGAATGCTCCGAACTATTTCGCCCTGAACATCCTGCCGGCGGACAAACAGGCCTTCACCGATCACCTGATCAATGTCTCGGCCCAGGCCGCGCCGTTGTATCCGGTGGTGCCGGGACGGCTGATCAGCATCAACGGTGAAGCAGTGCAGCAAATCGTCAGCAAGGATTCGGCCGGCGATCGGGCGATCCAGCGCGACCTGAGCCTGACCTGGGCTGCCGACTTGCCGGCGGGCAACAAGATCACCGCAGGTTCGTGGTGGAGCGGGCAACCCTCGGACGAGGTTCCGGGTGTGTCGGTGGAGGGTAAGGTCGCCGAAAGCCTCAAGCTCAAACTTGGCGATCACCTGGTGTTTACCGTTGGCGGAGTGAACCGCGAAGCGAAAGTCACCAGCCTGCGGGAGATCAACTGGGACAACTTCCAACCAAACTTCTTCATGATCTTCCAGCCCGGCACCCTGAAGGATCTGCCGGCGACCTACCTGACCAGCTTCTATCTGGCGCCCGGTCACGACCAGCAGATCGTCGAGTTGTCGCGAGCATTCCCGGCGGTGACCATCCTGCAGGTCGAAGCCTTGCTCGAACAGCTGCGCAGCATCCTCGCCCAGGTCACCCTGGCGGTGGAGTACGTATTGTTGTTTGTGTTGGCGGCCGGAATGGCGGTGCTGTTTTCCGGGTTGCAGGCGACGCTGGATGAACGCATCCGTCAGGGCGCGCTGTTGCGTGCGCTGGGGGCGGAACGGCAGTTGCTGGTCAAGGCGCGGAGGATCGAGTTCGGCCTGCTGGGCGCAGTCAGCGGGTTGCTGGCGGCCCTCGGTTCGGAAGTGGTGAGTCTGGTGTTGTATCGCTTTGCGTTCGACCTGCCCTGGCACCCGCACCCTTGGTTGCTGTTGTTGCCGTTGATCGGCGCGGCGCTGATCGGTGGCGCCGGCGTATTCGGCACCCGTCGGGCACTGAACGCGAGCCCGCTGACAGTGCTGCGCGAGGGTTGATAGACTCCAGCCCTCAATACCACAAGAAGTAGCCATGAGCCGTTATCGCCCTCCCCGCACTGCCGGCACCGCGCTGATCACCCCCGAAGGTGAAGCGCGGATGCGCGCCGAATTCCATGAGTTGTGGCACGTACGCCGTCCGCAGGTGACGCAATCGGTCAGCGAAGCCGCGGCTCAGGGCGATCGGTCGGAAAATGCCGAGTACACCTACGGCAAAAAGATGCTGCGCGAGATCGACAGCCGCGTGCGCTTTCTCACCAAGCGACTGGAGGCGTTGAAAGTCGTCAGCGAAAAACCGAGCGATCCGAACAAAGTCTACTTCGGCGCCTGGGTGACCATCGAGGATGAGGACGGCAAACAGTCGCGCTACCGCATCGTCGGCCCGGACGAACTGGACCTGAAACTGGGCCTGATCAGCATCGACTCACCGCTGGCCCGCGCCCTGATCGGCAAGGCGCTGGACGCCGAAGTACGGGTCCAGACGCCAACCGGCGAGCAATTCGTTTACATCGTGGCAATCGACTATCCCTGACGCTCAACGCCGTGCAATCAGACCCTGGCGGGCAACGCGGGTCAGTTGACGGATCATTTCCGGAGCGTCTTCAGCGCTGGGCGACTGGATCACTGCGAGGTCGAAACTGTCATTGGCAAAACGCGCCAGCGACTCGCCGTCTTCGACAAACTGGATCAGGAATGCGGCAGGACCGCCGCTGCGACGTGGCCAGCCATCGAGATAACGCAACAGCGTCGGCTGATGTTTACCGCCAAGCAGGATTTTTGGGTTGCGCTGAGTGACATGTGCCGTGATTGGCGCGGGGCGTGCTGGAGGGCGAAGTGCATTCATCGTGTCGTGTCTCTGCCTCAAAAGTCTGCATGGCAGGTGAGAGGCAACACCGAACCAGCGCTTTAGCGGTATTTCGAAGCCCTGTTCCGGCTTCTGACGGCAACTGAAGAATAGTCACCTGGCGCCCCGCAAGTAGCTGTTTAAATCGGCGCATGAGCGGCATCCTAGAGAACGTGACCGGCCAGTGTCAAGAATCAGCCACAACAAAAAAGGCCCGCACAATGCGGGCCTTTTGCTTGAGCCAGAGCGGTCAGCCGGCGATGGCGCGATCCACCGAAAGCTTGCCGGCACCTTCGATCAGCACCGCAAGGCTGCCACCGAGCAGGGCCAGGGCGAACTCATAACCGTTGTTGGCCATGAACAGACCGTTGCTGATGTGCACGGTGAAGATGGCCACCAGCGACAGGAAGGTCAGACCCAGTGCCGCCGGCCGTACCAGCAGACCGATGATCAGCGCCAGACCAGCGAAAAACTCAGTGCCGCCTGCCAGGGTCGCCATCAGATAACCAGGCGTCAGACCGATGCTTTCCATGTATTGCGCGGTGCCGGCCAGGCCGTAGCCACCGAACAGACCGAAGAGTTTCTGCGAGCCGTGGGCGGCGAAGATCACGCCGACAGCAATGCGCAGAATGGTCAGACCGTAGCCGGCGCGGGTGAACAGGACTTTGTTGATCAGAGAGCTCATGTTGCGTTTCCTTGTTGTCAGAAGGGCTTGTTGGTTGGTCGCCATATTAATCAGTTAAATTTATGTTAAAAGCGCAAATATTCCGCCATAACAATCAATTTATTAGATCATTTGCGTGAGACAACTTTCTGTCCCCCGGGCTCCAACGACTCCCGCTCCCGGTCGAACGCCAAGTAATACTTGTTCACACTATTAACATAGCTGACGGCGCCCATCCCGACCTGCTCCATGGCAATGCGCTCGACCTGGAAGAACCACTGATTAGGGTTCAGACCACGACGCCGGGCCTCGGCGCGCATGCCCTGCACGCGCTCCGGGCCGATGTTGTAGGCGGCCAGGGTAAACGCCATGCGCTCGCGCTCATTGAGCTTCGGACTGTTGAAGAACTTGCGGCGGATCATCGCCAGATACTTGGCCCCGGCCTGCACATTCGCATCGAGATTCTGGATGTTATTGACGCCGACCCGCTGCGCGGCGGACGGCGTGATCTGCATCAGCCCGGTAGGCCCGCCACCGCTGCGCGCAGCGGGTTGCAACGCCGATTCCTTGAACGCCAGCGCGGCCAGATTGAGCCAGTCCATGTTCTGCGCTTCGGCATGCTTTTGCAGGGTTGGACGCAGTTTTTCCAGACGCTGGCGGTCAGCCTTGGCCAATGGATAGTGGACTTGATAGAGGCGACGGTAGATCCGCAGAAACGCTGCGTCTTCGTTCGACGGCGTCTTGTAGCCGGTCAGGAAACGGTCGATGCTCGCTCGCAGCATCGAAGCATCTCGCCGCACGAACCAGTACTCCTCGCCCGGCTCGCTGATCATCAACTGCCGGTCAACACGCAACTTCGGCAGGATCTTGCCCCAGCGCTCGGCAATCGGTTGCTCGACGATGGTCAGGTGGAAGATGCCGCCCTGGACCATCTCCAGCACGTCCTCGACGGCCAGCGTAGGATCGACCCATTCGATCTTGATTGGCGCCAGTTTGTGCAGCGCCAGTTTCTGGTTGAGTTGACTGACCGCCTCCCCCGCCGCACTGCCGGTGGGCAGTGCCAGGGTTTTGCCGGCCAGCTGCTCGACTTTGGTGTAGCGCTTCTCGCCCTTGATGCCGACCAGCACCAGCGGCACATTACTGGCGATCGGTTCGCTGCTGGCGACCGCATGGCCCGGTTGCAGATCGAGCAATTCGCCCGGCGCCACCAGATCGCCCTCGCCACGCTGTAGCGCGCCGAGCAATTGATCCTTGGCTTTGGGAATGATCTTGAGGGTGATTTCCTGACCGTCGCGGGCATGGCCATTGAGGTACTGCTCGAAGGCGCGCAAACGGTGATATTCGACGCCAATGGTCTGGCCCTGGACTTCGCCGGAGCTGTTGCGGCTCTGATTGACGAGCACCCGCAACACACGGCTGCTGCGGATCTCGGTCAGGTCGCGAACCTTGGCAGCCGGCACGGCTTGCAGCGGCCCGGGCAAGCGCGCAACCGCCGTCATCGGCAGCAGCAGCGAACCACACAGCAGGAGCAAAACCGAGGGACGAACCATCCACTCTCCGGAAAGAATACGGGGCGTTTTCACCGCTGAACGGTCGCAAAACACCGACGAAAACAGAGCGCCAGGAGCGCTGATAAAGTGCGAGAGACTGGCACAGTGATGGCAATTCTGCCAACCCGTGTTGCCTCGCGGCCTCAACAGACAGTCATAAGCCGTTGTAGTTCTTGGCTTTTCTGATAAATCTACAGCTCTGATATGCTTTCCGGCCTTCGGCCCGAGGTAGCACCATGCAACTCATCGATATCGGCGTCAACCTGACCAACCCCAGTTTCGCCGACAAACATCAGGTCGTGCTCGATCGCGCCTACGCTGCCGGGGTCTGCCAACTGGTGCTGACCGGCACCAGCATCGAGGGAAGCGAACAGGCGCTGGAGTTGTGCCAGCAACTGGATGCGGACGGCCAGCGACTGTTCGCCACCGCCGGCATTCACCCGCATTCGGCCAGTGACTGGAACGCCGACAGCGCACGGCGTCTGCGCAGTCTGCTGAAGGAATCGAACGTGGTGGCGGTGGGCGAATGCGGGCTGGATTTCAACCGTGATTTCTCGCCACGACCGCAACAGGAAAAAGTCCTCGAAGAACATCTGGCCCTGGCCGTGGAGCTGCAACTGCCGGTGTTCCTCCATGAGCGCGACGCGAGCCCGCGTCTGCTGGAGATTCTCCGTGACTTTCGCGACCAGTTGCCGGCCGCCGTAGTGCATTGTTTCACCGGCGAGCAGAAAGCGTTGTTCAGTTACCTCGACCTGGATCTGCACATCGGCATCACCGGCTGGATCTGCGACGAGCGTCGCGGCACCCATTTGCATCCGTTGGTGAAGGAGATCAAACGCGGGCGTCTGATGCTGGAAAGCGATGCACCGTATCTGCTGCCGCGCACACTACGACCGAAGCCGAAGAACGGACGAAACGAGCCGGCCTATTTAACCGAAGTGTTGCGTGAAGTGGCGCTGCATCGAGGTGAGACCGAGGAAGATCTGGCGAGCCACACCACCGGTTGCGCCCGGGCGTTCTACGGTTTGCCTGCCCTGCCCTGAGCCGGGAACTCATTACTTGTTGATGCACATCAAGATCCGGGCACCTGCGTAGCGGCACAATAATGGCACCTTGCCAAAACTGTTTCCGCTATCAGAGAAGACCTCCATGGGTGCCTGGCTTAGCAATATCTCGCTGAAATACAAATTCTGGGCGGTCAACGCGGTCGCCTTCGTCACCACCTTGCTGTTAGTGCTGTACGCGGTGCAGCTCGAACAGCAGGCACGCAGCCACGCCGCACAGGCGTCGGCACAGGCGCAAGCGCAATTGCTCAAAGCCTGGCCCGCAGGTCAGGCCCTGCCCAAGAGTGATCAGGTGCTGACGTTCAAACGCGGTGAAGCGCCTCGCCTCAACGATCAACCGCTGCTGGAAATCACCGACAGCAACGGCTGGATCGACATCAGTCACTTGCCGTTTTTCGGCGAAAACCCGCTGCTCGGCGCCGAGGTATTCAGCCGTGCCGATGGCCAGCAGGTCGCCGTGATCGCCTACGCCCCCAGCCTCAGTCAAGTGTTCAGCGAACGGTTCGCCAACTACGCGGTAGCGGTGTTCATCCTGATGCTGGCGATGCTCGGTGCCTCGCAGTTGCTGATCCGCTTCTTGCTCAGCCAGCTCAACACGCTCAAGGACGTAATGCTGCACGTCGAAAAAACCGGCGATCTTTCCGCCCGGGTGCCACTGGCCTGCAAAGACGAAGTCGGGCAGATGGCCAATGCCTTCAACGCGATGCAGGCCGGCTACCAGCGCGTGGTCACTACCGTGGCCAACACTGCACGACAACTGGACGTCGGCGCGGCACGGCTGGCATCGAGCATGAACGAGGTGCGTCACGGCATGCTTGGCCAGCAAAGTGAAACCGATCAGGCCGCCACGGCGATCAACGAAATGACCGCCACCGTCTACCACATCGCCCAGCACGCTGGTGCCACTCGCGATCTGTCGCAGACTGCCGACGGCCTGGCCGGCAGCGGCCAACAAGTGGTCACCCGCGTCCAGCATTCGATCGCCGGCCTGTCCAGCGGCGTACAGCAGACTGCCGAGATGATCCAGCGCCTGGCCGAAGACAGCCAGAAGATCAACGGCGTGGTCAGCGTGATCCACAGCATCGCCGAGCAGACCAATCTGCTGGCCCTCAATGCAGCCATCGAAGCAGCGCGCGCCGGGGAAATGGGCCGCGGGTTCGCGGTGGTCGCCGATGAAGTGCGCAACCTCGCCAAACGCGTGCAGACGTCCACCGACGAAATCACCACCATGGTGTCGGCGCTGCAGGCCGGGACCCGCGATGCGGTGGACTTCATGCAGGAGAGTTCGTACAAGGCTGACGATTGCGTGCAGCAGGCCCAGGAGGCCGGTGAAGCGCTGGCAGAAATCACCGGCGCGGTGGCGCAGATGCGCGAGAGCAACACGCAGATTGCGGTGGCGGCAGAACAGCAGAGTCAGGTTGCCGAAGAGATGAACCGCGCGGTGGTGAGCATTCGCGACGTGACCGAGAACACCGTGCAGCAGACGGTGGACTCAGCGACCACCAGCAATGAGCTGGCGACGCTGGCCGGCGAACTCAACAAGGCAATTGGTCAGCTTAAACTTTGAGGGACTGCTGGCGATGGCGTCAGGCCGGGAACATCGAATCCGGCGATGACGCCTATCGCGGCAATAGCCAACCTTGATTCGCCGCCCTCCCTGCCCGGGCCTATTCTTCAACCATGAACCAAACATGGAATGAGGAGCAGCAACATGGGCAAACGTCACCCCAACCTTCCCGCCTGGCAATGGCGCGCCTACCCGAATAATCACCAGCATCCGACCAATCTGGTGCTGCATCTGATTGCCGTACCGCTGTTCATCGTTGCGTTTCTGGTGATCGTCTCGGGGGTGTTCAGCCTGAGCCTGGCGAGCGTGGCCATCGGCGTGATCGGGATTGTCGCAGCGCTGGGTCTGCAGCGTCACGGCCACCGTCTGGAGGCGCAAGCCTCCGAGCCGTTCAGTGATCGCATGGACGCCGTTTCGCGTCTGCTGGTCGAGCAGTTTCTGACCTTCCCGCGCTTTCTGCTCAGCGGCGGCTGGTATCGTGCCTGGCGTGAACGCCACCGCCGTCATTGAGTCAGGCGAAGATCGTCACCGTCTGCCGGCTCATGGCGATCAGTTCGCCCTCGGCGCTCCACAGTTTGGCGGCAACATGACCATAACCGTCGGCGGCGTACTCGATGTCCGCCAGATATTGGCACCAATCCAGCGTGCTCAGCGCCCGTAACGGCTGAACGAATTCGATGGTCCAGGTCAGCGTGCTGCCCGGCGCCGGCTTCTTCAGATACGGCAACAGCGCAGGCGGCCAGGCATCGACCAGCGCCAGCAGATGCGCTTCGTTGACCGGTTCCTCTTTCACATCCCCACGCAAGCGCACCCAGCCGCCCATCAACCGTGATTGAATGCCGGTGAATGGCATGCCGCCGACACTCCAGCGCATCGCCAGATGACGCATGAATTCCGGGGTCACACCTTTGATGTACGGCAGCTCCTGGCAGTCGTCCCAGTGTTTCATCTCCGGCGCCGGGTATGCTTCAACGGCCACTTCCGACGGACGTGAAGCACCGAAGCTGCCTTGCACCATCGTCACCACCTGACCGTTCTGTACGGCGCGCCCCAGCACCTGAATCACCGCTTTGCCTTCGCGCAGGATTTGCACCTCAAAGCTCACCGGCACTTCGGGCTCGACCGGACCGACGAAGGTGATTGCCAGCGAACGCACCGGACGCTCCGACGGCACCCGCGCTCGCATCAATTCGTATTGCAACGCCGCCACCAGCCCGCCGAAGCTGGCGCGCCCCTGGCCCCACTCGGCCGGAATGACGACCTCCGGTTGACGACGGACTGCATCGATCAGATCGCAAAAGCGCATGGGAACCTCGGACACGAAAAAGGGAATGACCGGATCTTAACCAGCGCGGCAGAGCGGCGCAGCGTCCATTCCGGTCAAACAGGCTGACAGATAGGCCTTGCGCCGGTTTAAGACACAATAAAAAACCTGTGGAAGTCAGACTGCTGGCTTCTACAGGTTTTGAAGTGCGTTTCAGGACTTTTTAAAACAAGTCGTGCTGAGTTTTTCCAGCACCCGGTCAGCCTTGATTTCGGCCTCGACCATGGTCGCCTGCCAGGTGGCGACGCAGGGTTGCAGATCCGCTTCCTGTTCGGCCTTCGCCAGCCATTGCCAGCAATCGTGCCAGTCACCCAGTGCGCCTTGTGCGGACTTCAGACGTGGCAACGCGACCTTCGGCAGACGATCAAGCTCGGGGTAGGCTTCGATCCCGTAGCGCACCCGTTTGATCAACAGGCGCAGACGATGACGATCGTGTGCCGGATCGTGCAGCGCCACGTCGAGGTTCTTCCATTGCTTGCCCAGACGCTTTTCGATGCGCTTGTCCAGGTCATCGAGCAAGCCCTGACGCTGGGACGCGCGCAGGAAACGTGGAAACGCATCGAGGATCATCAGCAGCGAGGCCACCTGCGCACTGGCCGCCAATGCCGGATAGGCCTCGGCCATCTGCGCCATGCGCCGCTGCGCGGCCTCAGGCTGGCCATGTTCGGTCAGCCAGGCCGCCAGCACCTCGCGGTCACGCCACGGCGTGGTCAGTTGCCCCACCGCGGCCGCCGCGTCTTCCAGTTGCTCGACGCCAGGCAAGCCACGCAGCGGCCTCAGCAGACTGCGCAAGCGACGCACCGTGGTCCGCAGATCGTGCAGCGCCTCCGGGTCGGTACGTGCGGTCAGACGTGCCTGACAGGCCAGCAGCCTGACCTCCAGGCTCAGGACATGAGCCACCAACCGGTCAACCAACGCAGACATCGCTTGCTCCTGACTTCAATCCCATTGCATGAGGGTGCACCGGTGTGGCTGATCCGCCGTTGCGCTAAGTCAGCAGCTTAGCGTCCGGCGCGGGATTCGCGAATGTAGAAACGCGCTTTCTCGGCTTTTTTGCTGCAACCCTCGAAGCCTTCGAATTGCTGCTGGGTCTTGGCCGCCGTCAGCAACGACAGGGCCTTGGAGTAGCTCACCGTACCGGCAAAACCCTCGGCCTTGGCCAGATCCAGCTCATGCCACGCCGCATCGAGCTGGCTGCCGCAGCTGTCGCGGTAGGCGGTCTTGCCGGCGCAACCGGCCAATGCCAGGGCAATCAAGGGCACACAGATCCAGGCTTTCATCACTTACACCTCAAAGATAGGTCAACAGTCGTGCAATTAAGACGTTGGGGCGGTGAAAAAGTGCCTTGTGCCCCATGAATCCAACGCACGGCAAAAGATAACGCCAGCGGGTCAAGAAGTATCGAAAAAACGACGCCAGTGCCGCCCCGAACGACCCCGGCGATTGTAGCCCGGCCCTCGATGGGTGCATTGTGGAAACCTGTCGGGGGAGGAAGTCTGATGAAAAAGCGTGTCGCACTGGTACTGGGTTCCGGTGGCGCCCGGGGCTATGCCCATATCGGGGTCATCGAAGAGCTCGAACGGCGGGGTTACGACATTGCCTGCATCGCCGGTTGTTCGATGGGCGCAGTGGTCGGCGGAATCTACGCCGCAGGGAAGCTGGACGAGTACCGACGCTGGATCGAAAGCCTGGATTACCTCGATGTGTTGCGACTGGTGGACGTGAGTTTTCGCCTCGGGGCGATCCGTGGCGAAAAGGTCTTTGGCCAGATCCGCAAGATCGTCGGCGAAATCAATATCGAAGAGCTGCGCATCCCTTACACGGCGGTCGCCGCCGACCTTACCAACCAGCAGGAAATCTGGTTTCAGGAAGGCTGCCTGCACCAGGCGATGCGCGCCTCGGCCGCGATTCCCAGCCTGTTCACGCCAGTGATGCAGGGCAACCGGATGCTGGTGGACGGCGGCATTCTCAATCCGTTGCCGATCGTGCCGGTGGTGTCGAGCCACTGCGATCTGATCATCGCGGTCAATCTCAACTCGACCAACCAGCGCCATTACAAATTGCCGGTGATCCAGCGCCCCGCCGCGTTCCGTACGCGCTTTGACAGCCTGATCAGTTCACTGGGCTCGAAGATGCCGTTCCGCCGCAAACAGGCCGAGCAACTTCTGTTATTGGAACAGGAAGCGCTGCGCGCCGAAGCCGCAGACATCAATCCGTGGGTCGAAGGCGCCGAGCCGCAAGCCCAGCAACCGGCCGCCGCCCCTGAACACGATGGCGCGCCGAAATCCGCCACCGGTTCGTTCATCATCGATAATGTCGGGCCGGCGTCATTGCTCGACCTGATCAACCAGAGTTTCGAGGTGATGCAGACCTCGCTGGCCCAGTACAAGATCGCCGGGTATCCGCCGGACATCCTGATCAACGTGCCGAAACGCGTCTGCCGGTTCTTCGAGTTCTACAAGGCGCCGGAGCTGATCGCGCTGGGTCGCGAGATTGCCCGGGATACGCTGGATCGCTACGAGAGCGAACAGAACTAAAGGCTGCTCTCGCTCAACAAGCGATAACCGACGCCCGCCTCGGTCACGATAAACCGGGGCCGGGTCGGATCGTCCGCCAGTTTCTGTCGCAGATGGCCGACCACGATCCGCAGGTAGTGGCTGTCCTCGGTGTGAGTCGGGCCCCAGATGTCCTTGAGCAATTGCTGCTGGGTGATCACCCGCCCCGGATGCCGCGCCAGTTGCGCCAGCACAGCGTATTCCTTGCGGGTCAGGGCCACTTCGACGCCGTCGAGCAGCACTCGGCGATAGGCGAGATCCACCGTCAGCGGGCCGAAGGCCAGCGCCGCTTGTTGCGCCTCTCCGACCGGGGCCTGGCGCAACAATGCACGGACCCGAGCGAGAAACTCCTGAATGCCAAACGGTTTGGTCACGTAGTCATTGGCGCCGCCATCCAGCGCCTGGACTTTCTGTCCTTCGCTGGCGCGCACCGACAGGACCAGCACCGGCGCCGTGGCCCACTCGCGAAACTCGCGCAGCACTTGCTGGCCATCCATGTCCGGCAGGCCGAGGTCGAGCACCAGCAGATCGGGTTTGTTCAGCGCCGCCTGGGCCAGGCCCTCGGCTCCGGTGCCGGCCTCCAGCACTTTGTAGCCTTGTGAGGCGAGGCTGATACGCAGGAACTTGCGGATCTGCGGTTCATCGTCGATAACCAAAATGGTCGCGGTCTGGCTCATGGGTTCACATCAATACAAAAGATTGGCAAGAGAGTAGCGCAGGCGGATTCAGGCTTCACCGTCCATCCCCGGTTGCGTCTGCAAGGGCAGGTGCAGAGTGATGCAGGTGCCGCGTCCGTCGATGCCGTCACCGACACTGATCCGCCCGCCATGGGCGCCGACCATGCCCTGACAGATTGCCAGCCCCAGGCCCGTGCCCTGACCACCACGATCACCCCGGGCAGCGGTGTAGAACATGTCGAAAATCTTCGCCCGCTCATCGACCGGAATCCCCGGCCCTTCATCGCTCACCGAGAAAAACACTTCGCTGTCATCCGCTCCGGCACGCAATTGCAGACGGCCATGGGACGGCGAAAACCGCGCGGCGTTTTCCAGCACGTTCACCAGCGCCTGCTCGATCAACGCGGCATGCACGTACAACAGCGGCAACTCGGCCGGCACATCGGTGCTGACTTGCAACGACGACAGCACGGCGCGCAGACGATTGAGCGCACTGCCGACGATGTCCGCCGGCGATACCCAGTCCCGCGCCAGTTTCAGGGCGCCGTGGCCGAGTCGGGTCATGTCCAGCAGGTTCTGGATGTAACGGTCCAGACGCTCGGCCTCATCGCGAGTGCCTTCGAGCAATTCACGACGATCCTCCAGCGGGATCGCTTCGCCGAGTGCCAGCAGGCTGTCGATGCTGCCGCGCATCGAGGTCAGCGGCGTGCGCAGATCGTGAGACACCGAGGCCAGCAAGGCGCTGCGCAGTTGCTCGGTTTCGCCATGCAGACGCGCGGCCTCCAGGTCATCGGCCAGTTGCGCACGGGCCAGTGCCTGCGCCAGCGGCTGGCTCAGCGCGGTCAGCAAGCGACGACGCTGGCCGCTCAATGTCTGACCTTCTTTGGCACACACCCCAAGCAGTGCCAGCGGCCCGTCTTCCACCGACAGCGGCCACCACCACCAGCGCCCGAATGGCAACGTGCCGGTACCCATGCCCGCCGGTTGGTCGTGTTGCCAGGCCCAGTCGGCAGCGGCGCGTTCGGATTCAGTGAACTGCAACGGCCCGCCGGTTTCGACTTTCCAGCCGCCCTGCCCATCACGATTGAGCAGGCACAATTGCAGATCGCTCCAGCCATTGAGGTGCTGCGCGGCGGCACTGACCACGGCCTGACGGTCGGTGGCTGCAGTGAGTTTGCGCGACAGGTCGAGCAACTCGGTGGTCTCTTCCTGGGTATCGCGCAACGCCTGCAATTGCCGCCGCTGACGCGCCGCCAGATTGCCGGTGAGCGCTGCCATCAACAGGAAGAACAGCAAAGTCAGTACGTCTTCTTCACGCTGGATGGCGAAGGAAAAATTCGGCGGGATGAACAGAAAGTCGTAAGTCAGGAACGACAGCGCCGCACAGGCCAGCGCAGGTCCCAGGCTGCTGCGCACCGCCACCAGCAACACCGCCGCGAGGAACACCAGCGAAATGTTCGGCAGCGGCAATACGCTGGACACCGCCCACGCCAGCGCACTGGCCAACACCGTGGCCACCAGCGCCAGTGCATAGTCGAACCACACCAGCGTTGGCGCCGTCCGCAGGCGCGGTGGATGCTGTTCGTGATCGCTGTCCAGCACGTTGATTTCCAGTCCGTGGGACTGACGCAGCAAACGCGCCGCCAGACCACCACCGAACAGGCGCCGTCGCAGACTCGGGCGCGACTGGCCGACCAGCACCAGACTGGCCCGGCGCTCGGTGGCATGCTGGATCAGGGTCTTCGCCACCTCTCCGGCCCGCAACAGCACCACTTCCCCGCCAAGCCGTTCGGCCAGTTGCTGGGCGCTTTGCAGGCGCAGCCGCGATTGCTCATCGCGCACACTGCCGTTGTCGACGTGCACCAGGCTCCACGGCAAATGCCGACGCTGGGCGACACGGCTGGCGTGACGCACCAGACGTTCGGCATCGGCATTGCCATCGACGCCGACCAGCAAGCGTCCGCGTACTGCCGGCGCAGCTTGACCGAGCTTGCGGTAGCCCTGTGCCAGATCGTTGTCGACCTGCGCCGCCGCAGTCTGCATCGCCAGTTCCCGCAACGCGGTGAGATTGGTCTGGGTGAAAAACGCATCGATCGCGGCCCGGGCCTGCTCCGGCACGTAGACCTTGCCTTCGCGCAAGCGCTCGAGCAATTCCCGGGGCGGCAGGTCGATCAGCAGCAGTTCGTAGGCTTCCTGCAGCACCCAGTCCGGCAGGGTTTCGCGCACCTGCACACCGGTGATGCCGCGCACCTGATCGTTGAGACTTTCCAGGTGCTGGACGTTGACCGTGGTGTAGACGTCGATGCCGGCGGCGAGCAGTTCCTGAATATCCTGCCAGCGTTTGGCATGGCGACTGCCGGGGGCGTTGCTGTGGGCGAGTTCATCCACCAGCACAAGCTTCGGTTTGGCGGCGAGAAGGCCGTCGAGGTCCATTTCTTCGAGCGTCACGCCACGGTATTCCGATCGCACCAGCGGCAGTTGCGGCAAGCCGCCGAGCAGCGCTTCGGTTTCGGCGCGGCCGTGGGTTTCGACCACGCCTGCAATGACTTTCACGCCCTGACGCAGTTGGCTGTGAGCTGCCTGCAACATCGCGTAGGTCTTGCCCACGCCCGGCGCCGCGCCAAGAAAAACCTTGAGCCGGCCGCGTCCGTCGCGGGGCAGTTCTGCTAACAGCGCGTCGGCGCGGCCGGAGTCACTCATGCTTGAAGATCTCTTCCTGAAGGATTCATTACAGCTTTTCCAGCGCCATGTTCAACGCCAGCACATTTACCACCGGCGGGCCCACCAGTGGCTGTTCGATATGCGCGTCGAGCAACTGCTGCAAGGTCGCCACCGGCACATTACGCGCTGCCGCGACACGCGCCAGTTGATAGGCAATCGCGGCCGGTGGCAAGTGCGGATCGAGACCGCTGCCGGACGTAGTCAGCAGCGCCAGCGGCACGGGCCCTTGCCCGGGCACCAGCAGCTTGTTGGCGTCATCGATCACTCGAGTGGCCAGCGCCGGATTGCTCGGCGCCAGGTTGCTCGCGCTGCTCGAAACGGTGGCAAAGGCACCGGCTGAAGGACGTGGATGGAACCAGGCATCGCCGACAAAATCCTGCGCGATCAGCGACGAGCCGCGCACCTTGCCTTCGGCATCGCGCACCAAGCTGCCGTTGGCCTGCTCGGGAAAGGCGACCTGTGCGACGCCGGTGACGACCAGTGGATAGGCAACGCCGGTGACCAGGGTCATCAACACCAGCAGGCTCAGGGCCGGACGTAACATTGTGGACATTTCAAAATCCTCGAATTCATTGGGCTTACAGACTTGGGGTGTCAGGGACATCTTTCCCCTCACCCCAGCCCTCTCCCGGAGGGAGAGGGAGCCGATCTCTATGCTTTTCAAAACCGGAGTCCGACTCGATATCTCAGGTCGATGTATCTCCAGAAAACACCTCGGTCAGTCCCCTCTCCCTCCGGGCGGTCCGACGTTTCGGGAGGGTTAGGGTGAGGGGCTGCGATATCAGCCTCACACCAGATGCAACGCCGTCAGCAACATGTCGATTGCCTTGATCCCCACAAACGGCACCAGAATCCCGCCCAGGCCATAGATCAGCAGATTGCGACGCAGCAACGCCGCCGCACTCGCGGCCTGCACCCGCACGCCGCGCAGGGCCAGCGGGATCAGCACGACGATGATCAAGGCGTTGAAGACGATGGCCGACAGGATCGCGCTCTGCGGACTGCTCAAGTGCATGATGTTCAGCACGCCCAGCTGCGGGTAGATCGCGGCGAACAGTGCCGGCAGGATCGCGAAGTACTTGGCCACGTCGTTGGCGATGGAAAAGGTCGTCAGCGCGCCACGAGTCACCAGCAATTCCTTGCCGATCTGCACCACATCCAGCAGCTTGGTCGGGTCGCTGTCGAGGTCGACCATGTTGGCCGCTTCACGCGCTGCCTGAGTGCCGTCGTTCATTGCCATGCCGACGTCAGCCTGAGCCAGCGCCGGAGCATCGTTGGCACCGTCACCGCACATGGCGACCAGGCGACCGTCGTTCTGCTCGTGACGGATGCGCGCCAGTTTTTTCTCCGGTGTGGCTTCGGCCAGCACATCGTCGACGCCTGCTTCAGCGGCAATCGCGGCAGCGGTCAGCGGGTTGTCGCCGGTGACCATCACGGTGCGAATCCCCAGTTTGCGCAGCTCGGCGAAACGCTCGCGGATGCCCGGCTTGACCACGTCCTTCAGGTGGATCACACCGAGCAGTTTGCCGTCGGCGCAGACCAGCAATGGCGTACCACCGCTCTGGGCGATCTTGTCGATTTCCCGGGAGAGCGCCGGGGCCAGATCCTTGCGTTGTTGACCGAGAAACGCCAGCAACGAATCCACCGCGCCCTTGCGGAACACACGGCCCTGATAGTCGACACCGGACAAGCGGGTTTCGGCGCTGAACGGCACGGCGATCAGGGTTTCCGGCGAAGGTTCCGGCTGCGGATTGGAACCGCGCAGGTACTCGACGATGGACTTGCCTTCGGCAGTTTCATCGGCCAGCGAAGCGAACAGCGCACCTTCGGCCAGTTCACGGGCGTTCACACCGGGCGCCGCATACACGGCGCTGCAACGACGGTTACCGAAAGTGATGGTGCCGGTCTTATCCAGCAGCAACACATGCACGTCACCCGCCGCTTCCACCGCACGACCGGACTTGGCAATCACGTTCAGGCGCACCAGACGATCCATCCCGGCGATACCAATGGCCGACAGCAGACCGCCGATGGTGGTCGGAATCAGCGTGACCAATAACGCCACCAGGAACACCAGCGGCAGGCTGCCGTTAGCGAAGTGGGCGAACGGCTGCAGCGTCACGACCACCAGCAGAAAGATCAGGGTCAGACCGATCAGCAGAATATCCAGCGCCACTTCGTTCGGGGTCTTCTGGCGTTTGGCGCCTTCGACCAGCGCGATCATGCGGTCAAGAGTCGATTCACCGGGGTTGGCGGTGATTTTCACCAGCAGCCAGTCGGACACCAGTCGCGTGTTACCGGTAACGGCGGAACGGTCGCCGCCGGATTCACGGATTACCGGAGCGGACTCACCGGTAATTGCCGCTTCGTTAACGGCCGCGATGCCTTCGATGACTTCGCCGTCGCCAGGGATCATTTCCCCGGCTTCGACCCGCACCACGTCACCCTTGCGCAGGCTGGCGGCGGGCACCACCTGAAAGCTGCCGTTGGCCAGTTTACGTCGGGCGCTGAGGCCTTCGCTGCCGGCCTTGAGGCTGTCGGCGCGGGCCTTGCCGCGACCTTCGGCCAGCGCCTCGGCAAAGTTGGCGAACAGCACGGTGAACCACAGCCACAGCGCGATTTGCGCCGCGACGAAGGTCGGCACGATGTTGTCCGGAATGAAGCACAGCACGGTGGTGAAAATCGCGGTCAGTTCGACCACCAGCATTACCGGTGAGCGCACCAGCTGACGAGGGTCAAGCTTGACGAACGCTTGCACCAGCGCCGGGCGCCACAGAGCGCTGATCGTGGTTTTCGCGTGTTCCGGCGCCTTGGCGACGACGGGTTTGATTGCGGGCATATTCATCATCAGCTCCTTAGAAACCCATGCTCAAATGTTCGGCGATCGGGCCGAGCGCCAGGGTTGGCAAGAAGGTCAGGCCGCCTACCAGCAAAATGGTCACGGTCAACAGGGTCACGAACAGCGGGCCGTGGGTCGGGAAGCTGTTCTGGCCGATCGGTGCGGTTTTCTTCATCGCCAGGCTGCCGGCCAGGGCCAGTACCGGGAGGATGTAACCGAAGCGACCGATCAACATGCCCAGGCCGAGCATCAGGTTGTGGAACGGGGTGTTGGCACTCAGGCCACCAAACGCCGAACCGTTGTTGGCACTGGCCGAGGTGTAGGCGTACAGCAACTGGCTGAAACCATGGGGACCGGGGTTGCTGATGGTCGCCGCCGGGCCTGGCAAGGCAGCGGCAATCGCGCCCAGCACCAGCACGCCGACCGGCATCACCAGCAGGGTCACGACCAGCAGTTGCACTTCGCGGGCCTGGAGTTTCTTGCCGAGGTATTCCGGGGTACGGCCGATCATCAGGCCGGCGAGGAACACCGCAATCAGCACGTTCAGCAACATGCCGTAGAGCCCGGCACCGACGCCGCCGAAGATCACTTCGCCGACCATCATGTTGACCAGCGCCACCATGCCGCTGAGCGGGTTGAGGCTGTCATGCATGCCGTTGACCGAACCGTTCGATGCAGCGGTGGTGGTCACCGACCACAGCACCGTGGCGGTGGTGCCAAAACGAGATTCCTTGCCTTCCAGCGGCGCGGTCTGTTCGACAGCGACATTGTTCAGCGCAGGGTTCGGCTGATACTCGGCCCACATCGAGGTAGCGCCGCCGATCAGGAACAGCGCCAGCATGCAGCCGATGATGGCGCGGCTCTGACGCAGGTCCTTCACGTAGTGCCCAAAGGTGAACACCAGCGCCACCGGGATCAGGATGATCGACGACACTTCGAACAGATTGCTCCACGCGGTTGGGTTCTCGAACGGATGCGCCGAGTTGACCCCGAAGAAGCCGCCGCCGTTGGTGCCCAGTTGCTTGATCGCAATCTGGCTGGCCGCAGGACCGAGCGGAATCACCTGGTCGACGCCTTGCAGGGTCACCGCATTCACATATTGCGCGAAGGTCTGCGGCACGCCCTGCCACACCAGGTACAGCGCCAGCAGCAGGCACAGCGGCAGCAGACCGTAAAGGGTGGCACGGGTCATGTCGGCCCAGAAGTTGCCCAAGGTCTTGGTGGATTTGCGACCGATACCACGGCACAACGCGACCAGCACGGCGAGGCCGGTGGCGGCGCTGACGAAGTTCTGCACGGTCAGGCCGACCATCTGGCTCAGGTAACTGAGGGTCGCTTCACCGCTGTAGGACTGCCAGTTGGTGTTGGTCATGAAACTGACCGCAGTGTTGAACGCTTGCGTCCATTCCTGGCCCGGCAGGTTTTGCGGGTTCAGCGGCAGGTGGTCCTGGAACAACAGGATCGCGAACAGCAACAGGAAACCTGCGAGGTTGAACGCCAACAGCGCCAGCGTGTACTTCTGCCAGCTCTGTTCGTCCTGCGGATTGACCCCCGCGAGGCGGTAACAGCCGCGCTCGACCGGGCCGAGAATAGGCGTCAGCCAGGTGCGCTGACCTTCCATCACCTTGTAGTAGAAGCGCCCGAGGAACGGCGCGGGCAGCAACACCAACGCGAAAAACGCGAGGATCTGCCAATAGTCATAACTGTGCATAGCCGCTCCTAGTTCCGGTCCGCGCGCAACAGCGCAACCAACAGATAAATGAACAGCCCCACTGCCAGCAGCAGGGACACCCCGTCCAGAACGCTCATGGAAGATCTCCGTGTTACGGCGTATTGCCGCGTGTGGAGGCATTGTCGGAAAAGTGGCTGTAAAGGAACGAGGCCGAGGGTGCGGGCGGGGCATAAAGAAAGCGTAAAGAGTGGGTTTACGCGGGCGTTACAGCAGAGTTTCGCGTTGCCTGGGCGGGCCTCTTCGTCGGATCGCCGCCCGGACCAAGCCCGCTCCCGCAGGGGGATGCGTTGTTTGGACGAGCGCATTTCAAAATGTGGAAGCGGGCTTGCCCGCGAAGACGGCAGCACAGACAACATCGCACCCGACTGGCGCACAACTTTGTGGGCATTGCGTCGCGAACATCCCCGATACGACGCATTTCAGCCCATTACGACTCGCCAATACAAAATGGCACGCCCACTGCACACGCCCTCCCCGGGCTTTCCAAACCGTTCAGGGAGCAAACGCATGAACACACAACTCAAACCCACGCTGGGCACGTTGCACCTGTGGGGCATCGCGGTGGGGCTGGTGATTTCCGGGGAGTATTTCGGCTGGAGTTACGGCTGGGGCGTCGCGGGAACCCTGGGCTTTCTGGTGACCTCATTCATGGTCGCAACCATGTACACCTGCTTCATTTTCAGCTTTACCGAACTGACCACGGCGATCCCGCACGCGGGCGGGCCGTTTGCCTACAGTCGTCGGGCGTTCGGTGAAAAAGGCGGATTGATCGCAGGACTGGCAACACTGATCGAGTTTGTCTTTGCCCCGCCGGCGATTGCGCTGGCGATTGGCGCCTATCTGAACGTGCAGTTTCCTGCCCTCGATCCGAAACACGCAGCAGTCGGTGCGTACATCGTCTTCATGGGGCTGAACATCCTCGGCGTGAAACTGGCGGCGACCTTCGAATTGATCGTCTGCGTGCTGGCCGTCGCCGAGCTGTTGGTGTTCATGGGGGTGGTCGCCCCGGCCTTCAGTTTCAGCAACTTCGCGCTCAATGGCTGGGCCGGCGCGGACGTATTTGGCGCACCGGCGATTGCCGGGATGTTCGCGGCGATTCCGTTTGCGATCTGGTTCTTCCTCGCCATCGAAGGCGCGGCCATGGCGGCCGAAGAGGCCAAGGATCCGAAACGCACGATTCCCAAGGCTTACATCAGCGGCATCCTGACCCTGGTGCTGCTGGCGATGGGCGTGATGTTCTTCGCGGGAGGCGTCGGCGACTGGCGTACCCTGTCGAACATCAACGATCCGTTGCCACAGGCAATGAAAGCGGTGGTCGGCGACAATTCCGGCTGGTTGCACATGCTGGTGTGGATCGGTCTTTTCGGTCTGGTGGCGAGTTTTCACGGGATCATTCTCGGCTACTCGCGCCAATTCTTCGCCCTCGCCCGCGCCGGTTACCTGCCCGCCTCGCTGGCGAAGCTGTCGCGCTTCCAGACCCCGCACCGGGCGATCATCGCCGGCGGCATCATCGGCATTGCCGCCATTTACAGCGACGGACTGATCAATCTCGGCGGCATGACGCTCACGGCCGCAATGATCACCATGGCCGTGTTCGGCGCCATCGTGATGTACATCATGAGCATGCTCAGTCTGTTCAAGCTGCGCAAAAGCGAGCCGAATCTGGAGCGGACTTTCCGCGCGCCGTGCTACCCATTGGTCCCGTTCATTGCGCTGGTGCTGGCGATCGTCTGCCTGGTGGCGATGGCCTGGTTCAATGCGCTGATCGGCCTGATTTTCCTGGGTTTCATGGCTGTCGGCTTCGGCTACTTTTTGCTCACCGGACAATTGCGCGCGAATGCTCCGGCGGACGCCATGCTGACCGGGCTTTAACCGCCCCGGGCATAAGCGGCCTAGAATGGAACCACTGCGATTTCCCATCGCTCAAACGTGGTAAGCAGCATCGCCGGCGAAATCCTCGCCCGGCGACCTGCCATTAAGGAGAGCCGCTATGCCCTGGTATGCCTGGTTGATTCTGGTCGTTGCAATCGGCTCGATCGTGGGGGGTCTGATGATGCTGCGCGACACCGCCAACAAGGTCGAACTGACCGAAGAACAACGTCAACGCGTTGCCGAGCGCAATGCCGAAGCGGACATCAAGGACGCTCAGGATCGTTGAACGAAAAACCCCGCCTGAATCGGCGGGGTTTGTTTTTGACGGCGGTTATTTTTCCCACTCGGCCTTGGCGATGTGCAAACCATGCAGGCCTTTGTACGCGGCGCGTTCCGGCGAACTCCAGCCTTCGAGTAGCGATTCGTCCAGCCGATAGATTTCCACCCCCAGCGGACGGCACACACTCAGCGGATCCTGCGCATCCGGCCCCCACATCGCCAACGACAGATCACCGCCGGGGCACGTCGACAACGCACACAGCAAGTCGATTTCCGCGAAGAATTCCAGATAATCGCCCTTCTGCGCCGGGCAGGCCTTCATGAAATACAAGTCATCGTGATTCAGGCCCGTGCACTGAAAGATATTCAGCACGTCGTGCACGTCGAATTCGGTCAGACCATGGGGCAGCACAGCGCGGGTCAGGTTGGAATGGCAATGATGATGAAAGTCTTCGCCGGTGAGCATCTTGTTCACATAGGGATCACAGCGCGTACCGAGCAAATCATGCAGGCGACCGCCGTGCTCGTCGATGCCGTAACCGGCCAGGCTGTCATCAGTGATGGTGATCAGCGGCCGCAGAAAAGGCAAGTTCGACCAGAGGCGATCATGTGTGCTGACATGGGCGCCCTGAAGTTGCCGGGTCCGGGCCGCCCACATCCGCTCGCGTGGATCGTGGGCATTCCACACATTGAAGTCGCCCACCTGCGGCCCCACCGGTGTGGTGACACGAAACACATGTCCCGCCGGAACATGCCAGGCGCGACCGGTGCGGATCGGCACTTCGAATTGCTCGATCAGGGTTCGCGCGCCCTTTTCGTCGCGAATCCGCTCGTAGAACGGTGCATTGACCTGCAAGGCCGAGCCTTTACTGACTTGATAGGCGGCCGGATAGTCTTTGTACATGGTTCTCCTGCTCCTTGGGTGATGGCAACTTTGTGAGCTGCAACCACTATCCGTGCCAACCGACATCCGCTGACAGGATCATCTTGGATTCACACGCAGGCTTTTTAGAAGTAGAAGTACAGTCACCATTCAATTTTCATTGGTTAAGATGGTGGTCACGTTGCGGAGAGTTTAAATGCGTTACTCGCAAGATCATAAAGCCCAGACCCATCAGCGCATCATCAAGGAGGCGTCCGAGCGGTTTCGCAAGGACGGCATTGGTGCGACCGGCCTGCAGCCCTTGATGAAGGCACTGGGACTGACCCACGGCGGCTTTTATTCGCATTTCAAATCCAAGGACGACCTGGTCGAAAAAGCCCTGCAAGCTGCCGGCGATCAGGTGGCAGGCCTGTGCGAAGAACTGTTCGCCCAGGAAAAACCGCTGGAAGCCTTCGTCGATACGTACCTCTCCGAATGGCATCAGACCTCTCCACATGAAGGCTGCCCGCTGTTGACCATCTCTTCGGAACTGGGATTGCGCGGCCAGCCGAGTCCGACCAGCGATCTCGTGCTCAAGGCTCGCCTGGATCAGATCCAGAACACCCTCGAAGGCGAAAACGCGGCCGAGCGCAGTATCGTCATCATGGCGACACTGGCCGGCGCGCTCCTGCTCTCACGCAGCGTCGCGGATGCCGGGTTGGCGCAGCAGATCCTCGACGTCACCCGCGAACACCTCAAGCGTTCCGAAGACTAATCCTGCCAACGCTTGAACAGCACACTGGCATTGACCCCACCGAATCCGAACCCGTTGGACAGCGCGTACTCGATCGGCATCGACCGCGCCGGACCGTGGACAATGTCCACGCCTTCGCTGGCCGGATCGGGATTGTCCAGATTGAGAGTGGGCGGAACGACCTGATCGCGGATCGCCAACAGCGTGAAGATCGCTTCAAGACCGCCGGCAGCGCCCAACAAATGCCCGGTGGCGGATTTGGTCGAGGTCACGGCGATCTTGTTCTGCCTCCCGAACACCGACTTGATGGCCGCCAGTTCGCCAAGATCACCTACCGGCGTCGAGGTTGCGTGCGCATTGAGATGCTGCACCTGATCCGGCGCGATACCCGCCTGAGCCAGCGCCAGCGTCATGGCTCGCCGGGCACCGCTGCCGTCTTCCGGCCCGGCAGTCAGGTGATAAGCGTCGGCGCTGGTGCCGTAGCCGACCAGTTCGACCAACGGTTGTGCACCGCGCGCCAGCGCATGCTCCAAAGATTCGATCACCAGCAGCCCGGCGCCCTCGCCCATCACAAACCCGTCCCTGCCACTGTCAAACGGCCGCGAAGCGCGTTCGGGCGTGTCGTTGTAGCCGCTGGATAAAGCACGCGCTGCCGCAAAACCGGCAAGGCTGACGCGGTCGATGCAGGCTTCCGCACCGCCGCACAACGCGATGTCGGCCTCGCCGGCGCGAATCAGCCGAGCGGCGTCACCGATCGCCTGCACGCCGGCCGCACACGCGGTGACTGGCGCACCAAGCGGTCCCTTGAGCCCGTGCTGGATCGAGACATTACCCGCCGCGAGATTGACCAGAAACGATGGGATGGTGAAGGGCGACAAGCGACGCGGACCACGGCTGTCGGTGGTGCGCACGGCATCGGCGATTGCACCGAACCCACCGACACCCGAGCCGATAATGGTCGCAGTGCGCTCCTGAGCGTGAGAATCGGACGGATGCCAACCGGCCTGCTCAAGCGCCTGACGGGCAGCCTCCATGGCGAACAGAATGAAACGATCCATTTTCTTCTGCTCCTTCGGCGGCGTCGCCCGATCCGGATCGAAACCGGCTTCGGCATCCTCTTCCATCGTCGGCACTACACCGCCGACCCGCGTCGGCAGATCGGCAATGACCGCTTCCGGCAGGTTTCGCAATCCCGAACGCCCGGCCAACAAACGCTGCCAGACGACTTCGACAACGCTGCCCAAGGGCGACACCAGGCCCATACCCGTGACAACTATTCGACGCTGATCCATATCGGGTTGACCTCTCACGACTCAGAAGTTTTTTATTTGTATCGGCTGGCCGCCGAACTGTGGGACAGGTTGGGAGCCATCACGTGACGCGCAGCCACGAAGGCTTGCCATTCCCCGGCGTCGGGCAGCGAAGGAATCGTGACGAGCTCGCCCTGATCCAGACCGGACAGCGCTGCATCGACCATCTCACCCGCCTCCATGACCATTTCCGCCGGAATACCACTGGCGTCAAAGCCTGAACGCTCCCAGATCTCGGTACGGGTCACTCCAGGCAACACCGCTTGCACCTTGACCCCGGTGCCTTCCAGTTCCGTATTGAGCGACTGAGTGAGACTCAAAACATAAGCCTTGCTGGCACTGTAGGTCGCATTGAAACGTTCCGGGAACAAGGCGACGACCGACGCGATATTGATGATCGTGCCGCGCCCGGCCTTGGTGAACGCGGCTGCGGCTGCCGAGGCCAGCCGGGTAAGGGTCGTGACGTTCAGTTGAATCAGGTTTTCCAGTTGGTCCGGGTCGGCATTGGCCAGCAATCCGTTCACTGCAACCCCGGCATTGTTGACCAACAGATTGATGCTGGAGTCGCTGCGCAGGCGTTGCTCGAGTTTGAGCACTTCAGCCTTTTGCGTGAGATCGGCCTTCAGCACGTCGACCCGGACACCATGAGCGTCCCGCAACTTGCTGGCCGCCGCTTCCAGGCGCTCCTGATCTCGGGCGACCAGCAACAGATCAAAACCACGCGCAGCCAATCGTTCCGCATACACGGCACCGATGCCGGAGGACGCACCGGTGACAAGCGCGGTGCCCTGGGATTTCGAGGAATTCATGGCAATACTCCTGAAGCAAATGGGAAGGGTCGCATCTGAAGGCGAGCCTGTGCCTCAGTGTCGACGAATATATTATAGGCATAATCTCAAGCTTATATGATAGCCATAATTTTCTACCGCCCGACAGGAGGGCTACGACCATCCACCGCACTTCATCTTTCGGGCGAGAATGAAAAGGGCCGGTCAATGACCGGCCCCTTGGCGTCTAACAATCAGCTTAGTTCACTTCCAGCTTGTCGCGATTGCGATCCAGGATCGCTTTGCCGATGCCCTTCACTTCCAGCAATTCTTCTACCGAGGCAAATGGCCCATTAGCATCACGGTAGGCAACAATCGCCTTGGCTTTCGCTTCCCCTACACCGGATAACTGCTTTTGCAAGGTAGCGGCATCGGCGCCGTTGAGATCGACCTTTTCAGTCGACGCCAACCTGTCGGTCACTTCCGCGACCACTGTCGTCTTCTCCGTTTGAGAGACGGCAAGAGGGGCAGCAACAGTGGCTATTGAGGCGCTGGCAAGCAGTGCAAAAAACAGAGAGTAGAAAAAACCGTTACGCATAAATGACGCTCCATGACATCGATTGAGAGAGCAGCTTTTCCCAAGCTGCCTCCCAAACTTAGGTCATGTCTGGCGAGAGTCAAAAGTGTGTCTATTACAGGATATGAAACAATCAGGGTTCAAGCCTGCGCTGCTGATAAATCCAGTCGACGATCTCGCCGTCAGGTGCGTAGCCGCTCACGGTTTCGCGCAGTAATTGACGAACCCGGGAATAATCATCGCGATCAAGGGCTGCAAGCAATTCAGTCAATCGTGACTTCAATAGGTCCCACGGCAAATGATCTTCATTGGCGGTCATGATCATCGGATGCGGCGTGGCAGCTACGTTGTCGCCTATCAAAAGCTCTTCATAGAGTTTTTCACCAGGGCGCAGTCCAGTGAATTCAATCGAAATGTCACCCTGCGGATTGCGCTCGGAGCGAATGCTCAGACCGGAGAGATGAATCATTTTCTCGGCGAGTTCGACGATTCTGACCGGCTCCCCCATATCGAGTACGAATACATCGCCACCTTGTCCCATCGACCCCGCCTGAATGACGAGTTGTGCGGCCTCAGGGATGGTCATGAAATAGCGGGTTATTTTCGGATGAGTGACAGTCAGCGGACCGCCCGATTTGATCTGGCTGTGAAACAGTGGAATCACTGAGCCGGAGGAGCCCAGCACATTGCCGAAACGCACCATGGTAAAGCGGGTTTTATTGACCCGGGATACGTTGGCGTTGTCTCCGAACAATACCGGCGCGGTCTCGCGGCTCAAAGCCTGCAGCGTCAGTTCCGCAAGACGCTTTGTACTGCCCATGATGTTGGTGGGGCGCACCGCCTTGTCAGTGGAAATGAGCACAAAATTCGAGACACCGGACTGAAGTGCAGCCTGTGCCGTGTTGAGTGTGCCGATCACATTGTTGAGCACACCCTCCGCGATATTGTGCTCAACCATTGGCACATGCTTGTAGGCTGCCGCGTGATAGACGGTGTCCACCTTCCAGGTTTTCATCACATCGAGCAGCTTGTCCTCGTTACGGATGGAGCCGAGGATCGGCAACAGGCGAACGGGTGTCGACTCCCTGCAACCACGATGTTCGAGTTCCGAGAGAATGCTGTACAGGTTGAACTCGCTGTGTTCGTAGAGCACCAGGGTCGTCGGACCCAGGGTGAAAATCTGCCGGCACAGTTCGGCACCGATAGAGCCACCAGCTCCCGTGACCATCACAACCTTGCCATTGATGCAACGCGCCAGCAGATCCGGCTGAGCCGGTACCGAGTCCCTGCCCAGCAAGTCGGCAATATCGACTTCCTGAATGTCTTCGACCTTGACCCGGCCACTGGCCAGATCCGTGAAGTTCGGGACACTGCGCACGTGAAGAGGAAAACCTTCCAGCAGATTGAGAATCTCCCGACGCCGGGCTCGGGTCGAAGACGGCAATGCCAGGAGCATTTCCTGAGCGCCGGTCACGTCGATCATCTGTTGAATGTTTCTGGGCTTGTAAACCTGGAGCCCTGAAATCGAGCGATCCGAGATGTCGGGATCATCGTCAATGAAGGCCACCGGACGCATGACCCGACCCATTCGAAGGGCAGCGACAAGTTGATTGCCAGCAACACCCGCCCCGTAAACCGCTACCTTGATCAATCCATCATCACGACTGGTGAACGGCACATGTTGAGCGGCGGTGAACCAGTCCCCCATGAAAAACTGACGCATGCAAAGTCGCAAGCCGCCAATGATCATCATGCTTAACCACCAGTAGTTGAAGATGATCGAGCGCGGAACCACGGATTCGTGATTGCTGTACCAGTAAACGACCACCGCCAGAATCAGCGAGGACAGACTGACTGCCTTGACGATGGCAATCAGCGCGTCATTGCCGAAGTAACGCATGACCGCTCGATACATGCCGAAGCGTATGAACAGCGGAATGGCGATAACGGGAGCGCAGGCGAAGAGCCAGATGTGTGCCTTGAACGGGTTATACATATCATCGATACCCAGACGCACGATGAACGACAACCACAGGGCGACCCATACCAGAACAATGTCGGTAGCCACCTGAAGCAAACGTTTCTGTTTGCGAGGCAAACCCAACAGAACAGTACGCACTTTATCCATTCACTCGTTCGAGCACTTGGCTCCCTCCTTCGACAGTCGACGACCCGCATTGTAACCTCAATGCAGGAGGCACTATCTGAATATTGACCGGCTACAGCCCGTGAATTGGTACGGCATTTCGACATCAGCATTTCGAACGGTTCAAGCGCTTTACAGTCGACAAAAAGCGGATTTGATCCCCCAAAAGCGAGCCCGTGAATTGTACTGTCGGCATGATTCGACAAGAGTCCCGGATCAATGACTTCAGACAGTCACCTCCAGACATCGACAGCCTGCTCAAGGTGCTCGCTGAGCAGACTTGTGACTCAACTAGGCGCACATGCCCTGACCCTATAGAATTTCGCTCTGGTCAATGCACCACCTCAAATCACTGAAATCAGGAAGCTCTCAGACAATGACCCCAGTACTAGTACTCGGCGACTCTCACGCGTCAGTTTTCAGTTCGGATGAAATGAGAACGCTGCTGTCCGAGTATTCGTTCGAGGTCATTTCCGTCGGAGGAGCAACTGTATCGGGATTGAAAAATCCAAATGCCGTCACTCAGGCGATGCCACAATTCACGGCCGCACTGGATGCAACGCACGCCAAGACAGTCATCGTCATGCTCGGCGAGGTCGATACCGGATTTGTGATTTGGTATAGAGCACAGAAACACGATAGCTCAGTTGAGCAAATGCTGCAGTTGGCCCTTGATAACTATCAAAAGCTTCTGAAAGACATTGCTCGGACGCATCAAGTAATCGCCCTCAGTACGCCCTTGCCGACGATTCAGGATGAAATGGAATGGGGTGAAGTTGCAAACCTGCGAAAAGAAGTAAAAGCGTCACTGGCTGACAGAACTCGATTGACCATTGAGTTCAACAACCGCATGGAAGAGTTCTGCCGCCGTGAACGCTTCAGTTACTTGAATCTCGACAGTCACTCGATAGATGCATCCGGACGCCTCAAGGAATCCTTGCGCAACCCTGATCCCAGTGACCATCACTATGACCCATCGGCCCACGCTCTCATGATCGCGCCCTGCTTGGCGCCCCTGCTTGAACACTGCCGGCGCATGGAGCACGAAGGCATTGACAGCCTGGACGCCAATGCCGCCGATAGACCTGACCGTTGTAATCTTCTCAGCAGACTGTGGCGAGCAATGTCGAGTAAAAAATAAGTCAGCGGCTACCCACACCTGTCCCAAACGCCTCGAGGGCTTCCCGCACGAAGGTAGTCGGCAAAGGGATCGGATCCGGCGACCGCCAGACCGCGTTCGGACACGTAGGCGTCAGGCTGAAAACCCGCAACGAGTGGCGGAACACTCATACCCCGCGCCCTTCCCCGTATATTGCTCAAGACATCTTGAACGACGGTTGCTCCATTGCCTCCGACCAACAGGCCCGACTCGACGATGGTATCGACATCCTGCTTTTCCTGTCGGGTTCGTCTGGATGCACTTACACCCAACCCTTCGATTTTTCTGACATAGGAATCCATGTCGAAATAGGTCGCCGCCGCGTCATAACTCAGATTGACTGCTTGCTCATACAACGAACTCGAATCAGCCAGCGCGAATATCTTCTCGGCGGCACTGGTGACATCCAGATAATTGGCAACACACACATCCCGCAATCCGCAGGACGAAAGAAAATCTGAAATCCCGCTCGCCTTGTCGAAACAGACTACCGGCAGCCGCTCCGCAATGGCATCAATGGCGACGTTAGGCAATGGATCCAGCCTTGAGGAAATGAACAGCACATCCGCTTCTTCATATGCGGTGCTGATTGCGGAGGTCTCCCCCAGTATCACGAACCGGTCTCGCAAACCCGATCGTTTGATCTGATCAGCGAGATAGACCGAATACCCATCTTCGGCACCCTGCATGTAGCCCTGACCAATCCAGACGAAACGAAACCGCTCTCCCCCGGGGCTATTCATGGCCTTGATCGCACATTGGATAAAAAGATCTACGCCCTTACGAAAATTGACATACCCGGCGCCAAATACAACAAA
Source organism: Pseudomonas fluorescens (assembly GCF_012974785.1). Classification (GTDB taxonomy): domain Bacteria; phylum Pseudomonadota; class Gammaproteobacteria; order Pseudomonadales; family Pseudomonadaceae; genus Aquipseudomonas; species Aquipseudomonas fluorescens_BT. The sequence continues at coordinate 4,459,866 of NZ_CP027561.1, forward strand.
CTTTCTGTCAGTGTCACTTTTCGGTCGAATTTGTTCCCGAAGCTTATCCGCCTCCATCCGTGCTTGATCTTCACTGCCTTTTTGCTCGGTAAGAACGCACCGCCCTTGTGGAAGGATGTGCGTGGGGAAGTGCTTAAATGCCGGAAATGAATCCTGTGCGTTCTCCTGCGTCAACCCCGCAGAAAACACAACTTCACTACTCCACAATAATGTATCCGACAACAAAGCCTGTGAATTGGGGTAGGCAGAGGCAAACTCATGAATCAGATAAACAGATGGAATAAAGTTCCTGGCAAGCGGTTCGAGAACGAGGTTGCACTCCATACTATTGACCAGTGCAAACTGGAAACTGAACTCGACACTCAACTGTTGTATTGCAAGTTGCGCATACTCAGCATTATGTCTGAGTGCGGGACTGCTCACGGTTGCAACAGCGGCATCCTTAAACGCCCCCAGGAGCGGGCCATTTCCAAGCAGTAATACAACCACGTTATATCGAACCGACAAGCGCTCGACGAGATTGAGCGCCAGAATGGGGGCTCCCGAACGCGATGCCTCATGACTGACAACCAGGATGGTGTCCAGCTCAGGATTAAAGGCATGCGTCTCGGAACGATGCACTAGCGGCAACGTCACGACCCGCCAGGCATCATGCCGACCGTGGTTCAAGTAATGATCGACAGGGTCAACGGCGCCCAGGTCAGGGTTCATTCGTAAATAGAATTCCGGATCAAAATTCTCAGGAAGCAGGCTCGCATCGTGAGTTTCTCCGATGCCAGCCGGTGACATCACCCCCACAGCCAACGGCGAATTATTCTTTTGCAGCTTCGGAGGAAGATTGGGATTCGCCAGCCTTAACCGTGCAGCATTCACAAACCCTAGAAGTTTTGACAGGAAGATACTGCGAGACAAAATCTGCTCCTCTCCGATCGCTTTATTCCAAGAACAAAGCATCATTAGAAATACTGTTATACACCTGATGAGTCAAATCACTTACCGGACAAAGCCAGCTCCAGTGTTGATTCCGACCCGACGTAGACACCAAACGTTCCATCGACGAATTCAGTATTAATTTCGAGGACTTCAGGCCTCGAGGCGGCATTGCGGTTGCCGTTGTACGCGCAGGGATACACACTTTTTACAATTTACGGATCAGTCTTGGCCATAGGCACTCGCTTTTCTGCGGTGACAGAGCGTATTGGCGTTTCAGATCGCAATGAGGATGTTGCGTGCAACTCGTCCCACCTGCCCCGCTCTGGCAGGTGGGACGCACGCCTGCACAGCAAATGCCATGCGCACCAAGGTTTCTCAACTGGTTTCCAGCTGGCCTGCTTGATACTTTACCGCCAGCCAAACAAGAGGCACGTATGCCATCACCAACGCGAGTACGCCATCAACCTTGAAGCAGACGACACAGAGTGCAATCGGCAGCAACCACAGGAGATTGATCAGTCCGACCACGGAAGTCACCGGCAAATGACTGCCGACCCGACGGGACGCAAACTGATAGGCGTGACTGCGATGCGCCTCGTAGACCTTATCCCCGCGCAACAACCGACGTAACAGGGTAAATGTCGCATCGACAATGAACACACCTAACAATATCAGCCAGGCCCACAGCAATCCTGGCTCCACCCAGGCAGCCTGGAGTGACAGGACACCCAGGATGATTCCCAGAAATCCGCTGCCCGCATCCCCCATGAAAATTTTTGCCGGCGGGAAGTTCCAGCACAGAAAACCACCTGCGCAAATTGCGAGCAAGATGGGTGGCCACGCCAGTTCGGGCAAGCCGATCACCCAATACAACAACCCCGCACCCAAGCCGATCGTAACGGCTTCGACACCGGCAATACCGTCAATGCCGTCCATGAAGTTGTACAGATTAAGCATCCAGACCAGGTAGATGACTGCCACAAGATGCCCCAACCAGCCCAGTTGAATACTGAAGCCGCCGATCATCACGGGTGGCAGCCCACCAATCCAGTAAACACCCCATGCTGCTGCAAAAAAATGAGCCAGAAGGCGCCAGCGCGCAGCGACATGACCATGGTCGTCCAAAAAACCTACAACAGCGGTGATACCGCCTGCCCCCATTAATGCAATCAATGCTCCTTGGCCAATAAGCCCGACCTGGAACAGCACCAACAATGCAAGGATGAACACCAGCACGATGGCGACCCCTCCTCCTCGCGGAGTGGGAACCGAATGGGAACTGCGCTGATTGGGTATATCCATCAGACTTCGCGACAGCGCGTAACGGCGCAGACAGGCGGTCAGGACGAAAGATAGCCCGGCCACCGCCGGGATGAGCCACCAATGATTCATGGTTTTCGGTTTTCCAGAAATGGTTTCACGGTGGCGGCCAGACCCTGCTCAAAGCTGAATGGCGGAACCCAACCCAGCAAACGCTGGTTCTTACCGATATCAACCTGGAGCGAACCGAAAACTCGCTGGGCAACCGCACCTCGCCCCACCAGTCTTGCCATGGCACTCACCAGACTGACTGGCAATGGGAGCAGTACAGCGCGCTTTTTCAGGGCGGCGGCGATACTACGCAACAACTCAGTGGTTGATACATCATGCCCGTCACTGGCCAAAAAGACCTGACCAGCCGCAGCGGGGTGTACAAAGCACGTCACGATCAGATCAATCAGGTTATCAAGGCTTACCAGGCTTCGTCGGTTGTGTACCGCGCCCAATGGCAGAGGAATTCCGCGCTGCAACCAGCGGATCATACTCAAGAAATTGGCTTTTACACCCGCCCCATAAACCAGAACGGGCCGGATGATCACAACTTCCATTTCAGTGGTTGTTGAGAGTTGTTTCAATCCAATTTCTGCTTCGAGCTTGGAGATACCGTAAGGATCGACGGGAGCCGGTGTGTCATCGGCAGTAAATACGCTACCCGGCTCGGTGAACTCACCATTTACCTTGATTGAGCTGATGAAGATAAAACGTTTCACACCGGCGTTTGCTGCCTGTCGGGCGAGATTCAGAGTGGCATCGACATTCACCCGCCGAAACTCCGCCAGCGGATCCGTTGCCGTCTCATCCATGACGTGCACTCGCGCACCGCAATGCACTACGACATCAATCCCGGTTAACGCATCTCGCCAATCAGCATTGGCCGTCATGTCTGCAAGCATGAAACGACGAATTTCCCGAGGCAGATCGAGACACTCCCGTCTCAACGCGGCAACTGGCAGATAACTTTTGGAAGTTGCCAGATGTCGCAGCAAGGCCCCACCCAGAAATCCCGACCCGCCCGTCACAAGCACGGATTGAACACTCATTGAAAAGGCTCAACCCGAGGACGCCGAACCTTTGAAATCAAACGACAGGTGAACGGGGACGAATAACTCACGACAACGTCATCGAGATCAGACCTGCTAACCGGCACCATTTATTATTCACTCAGGCGTTGTTGATTGTTTGATCACTGTCCAAAAACGAGAGAAGTCGCCCGACCTGAAGACCGGGCGAATGCTCCCACTACCGACTGATGCTTGTAGCGACCCGCAAGGCCAGATCCTTCGCATATTTTCTCAATTCCGGGACGGCAGTGGCCTCCCAGAATTGCGCCTTGAGCATCGGGCCAACATAACTCAACCAAGGCACCGTGTTGCCGTGCGCATCCAATACGCAAAGCGATTCATCAACACGGATACCCAATCCCAGGCTGTCCAGCTTTATCAGACCTGCCTGACGCAACTGAACGATCAGACGATCATCGACGCGGGCAAGGTTTGAGTTCGGTCCGGTGCAATTGATGACATGCGAAACGTCAACGGTCTCGACCGTGGACTTTCCTCGCTGTTCAACATGAACACGCAAGCCTTTTGCCAACCGCTCGATACTCTGGATTCTTCCTGCCATTGGCCGAAGTCGGCCCTGTTCGATCTGCGCTGAAAATGCTTTGAAAGACTCAGGTGCGACTCTGTGGCGATGAGCATCCCAGTAGACTTGCAGATGACGCAGAAAACGCCGCCGCTCCACTTCATTCAAGCGGCCCCACAAGTGCGCTGTAATCGGTCGCAAGGCGCCGACAATATCGCGCCAGTCGATTTCTCTCTCGGCCGCCAGGCGAACCAGCTCGCGTATGCGGCGAAGGTAACCCAAAGCAGTCGGAGAAGCGGACTGAAGGCTCTGAACGACCTCGCCTGCAATGGACTCGACATGGCGAGAGGCACGGTGTGGCAATGGCCGGACACCACGCCGGGAGAGCATGTACACCCCCCCCCGATGCCCCTGTTGATCCAAAGTCAACGCCACATCCAACGCAGTCAATCCGGCTCCCAACAGCAGAATCGGAGCTTGCGGATCGATCGGTTCTTCGATGGCCCCCGACCAGGGATCAGCCAGATAACGACCTGCGTCTCGGGCAACCGAGGTGATGGATGGGTTGAACGGTGAAAAATTTCCGAATGCCAGGATCACATGATCGGCAATCAGATTGCGCCCATCAACCAAGCTGATCCGGGCCTTTCCATCTTGATACTCAAGACTGTTGGCCTCGCAAGTGATCCGCTCGAAAGTCACCCCCTCTCGACAATTGTGCCCGGCATCGGCCAATAACCATGAGAGGTAGTCGCCATAGAGCTTTCGCGGCACAAAAGTAGATGACGTCGTACCCGGCAGGCGACCTTCGCAAAAGTGCAGAAAGTGATCTGGCTGATCGACCAATGCCGACATGTTGCCGGCCGGCACATTCAGCAAATGCCTTGAACTACTGGTGCCATACGCCAAACCTCGAGCCATTTCACCGGACCGGTTGAGCAGCACCACATGTGTACCAGGCTCGCAGACTTGCAAGAACTGCACGGCCGTCACCGCACCACTGAATCCCGCACCGATAATGACCAGGGTCTTCAATGATCCTTCCGCCCTTCCATAAATTGCATGATTTTTCTTACAGCCTCTGGCACATCATCCTTGAGTGTATTGATGTGAACATCCGGCGCTTCCGGCGGCTCATAGGAAGAATCGATACCGGTGAAGTTTTTCAGCTCGCCCGAGCGCGCCTTGGCGTAGAGCCCCTTTGTATCGCGGCGCTCGCACTCTTCCAAGGATGTGTCGATATGGACTTCAATAAAAAAAGCATCACCGATCACCTGCCGAGCCAATGCCCGGTCACGCCGAAACGGCGAGATGAACGCACTCACCACAATCAGCCCGGCATCGACGAACAACTTGGCAACTTCTGCAACTCGCCGGATATTTTCCGTACGGTCCTGATCGCTAAATTTCAGATCACGACACAGACCGAGACGAATGTTGTCTCCATCCAGCAGGTAGGTGTGACGATGTTCCTCCAGTAACGCCTGCTCAAGAGCGTTGGCAATCGTCGACTTACCGGCACCGCTTAGCCCGGTAAACCACAAAACCACAGGTCGTTGAGACTTGAGAGCACTACGCTGCTCCCGATCGACGACCATTTTATGAGCGACAAGATTTTCCGCCATCGCAAACACACCGCTGATATATATACATTGACTTGAATCAGGTATTTAACGCTTGAAGATGATTAATCTCTGACGTAAAAGCCCAAGTCCTGAAATAAGCGTGAAGGATAGACCGGGCCATTGCCCGCGCCAAGAAAAACCTCTACGAGCCGAAAAGAACCGACTATTTCTACATGGATGAGTTCCAAATCTGAAACAACTCATCCACATAGACAGAAACAGATTTTGGAGGCATGGAATTCGCAGACAACTCCTCCAGCAACCTCTCTTCGCCGATCAGGCGTGCGAGAGCGTGTTGGAGCCCAATAACGCTGCCTGGCGCAAATAGCAATCCGTTGACATCATGAGTAACCGCCTCGGCGATTCCGGGTACATCGGACGCCACAACGGGACAACCGGCAGCCTGAGCCGAGTAGACAACAAGCGGGGTATTTTCATTCCAGACAGATGGCACTACCAGTGCATCCAGGCCACCCAACACGTTGAAAATGTCATCATTCGAAAATGTGCCGCAGAACGTCACCGACTCATTCCCATCCGACAGACGATGCAGTTTGGCTACATATTCCGGAAATTCGGTTTGTTTGCCGTATATCTTGAGATGCACCTCGCGGGAAGAGAACTGCTGCAGCGCCTCCAGCAACACATGGCAGCCTTTATGCGAGGCGAGCGTACCGATGAAACCCAATACCAGCGGCCTATCATTCAACGTCCGCTCGCGCACCACGACAGGCTGGGCCAGGTTGATGCCATACGACGACCTGACCATTATTTCGGATCGCACGCCGTTACGCAGAAGCAGTGACTCAATCATCCGATTGGGCGCAATGACAGCCTGCAGAAGATTCAACCGACGAATGTTGCGGTCAAGACGCTTATCGAGAGCACGCACCTCACCCACGAACGAAACCGTTGGAATCCGAGGAGAACGAGCCAGACGCACCAAACTATCGCTGACACTGTCGGGAATTGCACTGACCAGAGTCGCGATTCGACCGGGCAGCAGATTGGCCGCGAAATGCACCGCACAATTTCCCGCGTCCGGACTCGGCCCGGCACAGGTCTGCCCGCCGCAGCGCAGCAACTGCCCAGTGGGACAAATACTCCAGAAGTCGGTCGGCGTGTAATAAGCAGGCACACCTGCCATCACGGCCTTTTCAATCAGTCCGGTGCCGAGGCGGTTAAGGTGAAAGAAGTGCACAACGTCCGGCTGGAACTCTTTCAGCAATTGCTGAAAAAAGTCCGCAGCCAGATGGTTATCATAGCCAATTTCGATTTTCGACGTCTGATCACCCATCGGCACATATGCGTGCCGAAATCGGTCCACCAGAAGCCCGTCGTAATGATATTGGTCGAATCGCTCTTGATCCGTCAGCGCTTCAGTGGCCGGAAAACCTGTGAAGATCCTTACCTCATGCCCCCGCCCCTTCAGCTCGCGAGCGACGGACAGAGTCAGAACTTCGGTGCCTGCAGAAAATTCCGGAAAAAACTGATGTACGGTGAGCAGTACCTTCATTCGAGGTTGCAGCCAGCATTGCTGGAGAGCAAAAGGCAGCTCACCCGATAACCCTCACTTCTGCGATTCTTTCTTGGCCCATTCAAACGTTCTGAAGATACCGTCTTTCATGGAAATCCTGGGCGACCATCCGAGATCATCCTGCGCCAATTTATTGCACAACACACTCACGGGTACATCGAAAGAACGCCCAGGCTTGTAGTTTCTGGCAACCGGGGCGCCGCTGACCTCTTCGATCATCGACATGAGGCTGTTCAAACTTGTACCGATACCCGAACTGATATTGAAAACACTGGTTTCGCCGGTGTAGGTCACCGCTTTTGCAAATGCCTCCGCCACGTCGCTGACATGAAGAAAATCGCGCTGGACGTTGCCGTCTCCCCAGATTTCGATCGGCGTGCCCTTCAATACATTATGAATGAACACACCCACAGCACCTTGGGCTGTTTCCACGCGCTGGCGCTCGCCATACGGATTGGCAACCCGCAGAGACACTTGTTTAATGCCATGAAGGTGGCTGTATAGATGCAAATATTTCTCGATGGCCAACTTGGTTATGCCATAAGAAACCTCTGGATCAGTCGGATGTTTCTCATCAATAGGAATGTACTTCGGAGCGCCGTAAACAGTCCCGCCCGACGAAATGAAAACAATTCGACCGACCTTTTTTTCAACCATGGCATCAAGCAATTGCAAAGTTGCAATTACGTTGCTTTGCACATCATAGATCGGGTTTTCATTCGAGCTTTTTGGCAAGGTCGTCGAAACAAGATGCAAAACAACATCAACGCCGTCGATTGCCTCTTTGATACTACTGATATCCGACAGATCACCCGTCATCCACTCGACTTGCTCATCAGGCAGAAACGCACGATAGGCAGGCACTCTCGGGCGTTCGAAAACGCGGATCGAATGCTTATCCTGTAACAAACGATCAACGATAGTCGATCCGATAAAGCCGCCGCCGCCAAACACTGTGATTTTCATAAAAACTCTCGACTAACATCGAAACTGTCGAAAAAACATTGACGTTAATCTGCAATAAAAAAGACGAAAAACCTACCACACAAGCAGAAACGCGTCAAGAAACAGACACTTTCAACCTTCGCGCAACCCTCCTGATTAAAGGCCTGTTGAAAATGAACTTGGCCCAGCGATTTCGACGCACCTTCGCTATCAGGAAAGCAAGAATACCTTGATTGAATGGAGCAGCGGTCTGTGCTTCATTCGTCAGACAGTGCGTTGAGTACAGATGATCGAGATAGGAAGTGACTCGTCTGTTTTCCAACGCATTCGTCGCTATTTCTCTGGCCAACCCCAGCGGCAAAAATGGTTGAGACGAATGCTTTCTGTTGGCTCGTGCCTCATCCATGATTTCCAGCCACTGACGACTGGTTGCAGCGGCAGTATAGTTCGCCTCAATCAACTGCCGACAGGCCAGCGCCTTGCGACGACGTGTCTCGGCGTCCGCCGCCAACTCTTGAAGCACCTGCACATAACGAGCGACTTCATCCTCGCCATGCTGGACCAGGTATCCGGTTTCCACACCCACCAACTCGTCCTGGCCACCCACATCAGCCACAACCGGAACCACACCCGCCGCCATGGATTCGATAAGCGCAACCGAAATGCCTTCATATTCGGATGGCATCAACAAGACGTCGGACACTGCCAGCAGGGAAAGCCAGTCAGCATGAGCCTTCGCCCCCAGCACCCGTACCTCTGTGCCCAGGTCATACTGCGCGATCAGACTTTCAAACGCAGGGCGCAGCTCCCCCTCGCCAATGACCAAGGCATTGAAGCGAACCCCCTTCTGCTTCGCCACGCTTAAAATCTCGGCAAGCTTCAGTGGCCGCTTCTGATCACACATACGACCGGCAAAAATAATGGTGAGAGCCTGCTCATCCAAAGCAAAACCGCGCAATACAGCACCGCGCTCGCCTTCGGACAGGGACACCGGATGAGATTTGATTCCCGTATACATCACTCGAATCTTTTCCGGATCGGCGCCGAGCCTCTCCATCCAATCGGACAAGTGACGCGTGCTCACCACATTCAGATCAAGCGCGTCCTGGTAACCAACCGCGAATCGCGGGTGCCCACCATTGAGCCAATGCATCTCTTCGGTATGGCACAAATCCACAAACGCCGTTTCAGGCGCCATGGTGCGCAAGTAAGGCAAAAGCTGATAGCCCAATGTACTGCCGGCGATCAGTACCGTGTCGATGCTCCGGGATTCAATCAGATACAAAATAAAGCGTGGAAAATCCGACAAAGACAGAAAATTCGGCAGCACGAAAACATCACGAGTCAATTCGGCAAACTTTCCGAGCCAGCGATGATCTGCTTCCAGGGTCGCGCACACAGTGACATCAGCGCCACCAGCAACCAGGCCTTCGATAAGGTCAATATTGACCCGATCAGCCCCCCCTTCAACCATCCACGGCAAGAGAAACATGACCCGCCGGCCACTTGCATTGCGCTTGAGCGGGTTGCGGAAAGGAAACGCAACCGGCAACGTTTCATAGGCTGAAGGAAAACGCCGATTGACCTGTGGAATTGCCTTACCGGCCTTTATCTGGTCAGAATCAACATCATGCCCCACCTCCGAGAAAGCGCACCACTGCAGATACTCGGGAATCGTGTATCCCCAATACCCCTTGTCAGCCAGGCAAGAAAGCATCGCGAGCGGATCTCGACCGTCAGACAAAATCGCGATATCGGAGAAAGTCTCCAACAACACCGAACTGCGGAATACCGCCGCTCTGACCCTCAATTGAGCACTGGCAAGGTAATGTTTACCCTCACTCAAATGATGGTTGATCAACCACCTATGCTCGCCCGGAATCATTCCCAAGGAGTTGCAAAAAGCAAATTCCGGATTCGATACCAAGGACCAGATGGCCTTTTCGATAAACGTTGATTTCAGTTGAGTTTTGGCATCCACCAGCACCACGTAATCAAATGCAGACCAAACCGCACTTGTGGATGCACACTCGGCACGTGGGCGTAAAAGAACGCGCTCATCTTTCGCAACTTCAGCAATAAACGCCGCACTCAACTGTTCATCCGAGTTGCCGTCGTAACAAACTAGCCACTGCCAACTTTGAAAGGTCTGCACCCGCAGTGACTTGTAAACACCTGACAAATCACATGCGCGCTCACTTGCCAAACTGACAACAAGAACAGGCGCAGCCTGCCCCCCTTCGGCTTGAGCAGCTACGTAATCATTAGCCAGTGCGACCGTACCACAATAGCTGGAGAAATCCGGCGGTGTTGAGTTTTGCATAACAAGACCTACTTCCCTGCGCCAAGACGCTGGAGGCTCTTCAGAAATTTTACGAATGAAAACCCATCGACATCTCGAAGCTTCAGGAACGGCTTCTCAACCAAGCGATAAGTCAAATAAGCGAGCAGGTAAACACACAGAGTGAATATTGGATAAACGATCCAGGGATTATTATATATAGCCTCATGCAACCCAAATCTGTTCAACACCGAAATCACCAGGGTGAAGGCAAAAATATGCCCAAGGTAGATCGAGTAGGAGACCAGGCTCGTAAACTTGACAAAACGGTTGAGTAATTGCGAACGCGAAGGACGCAAATGGAAGAATGCGGGAATCAGAGCAGCAAAAAAAATCGCGGAACAGGAGAAAAACACTGACTGCAAAACTTTGTCATTTAACGTCCAAGGCACTCCCTGCTTTGTCAGAACAATGATGCCGACTACAAATGCCAAAGGGATATACCAAAAGCGGATAATCCGATCAAACAACGGTTTATGCCACGTATAGAGATAAGCCACCAGCACACCGAACCCAATGGCATCCAGACGATAGAGAACCACATAGCGGGCATCGTCATACCTGACCGGCTGGATTGGCATGCCAACACGGGCAAGAAACGGAACCACGATAAAAACCGCGATCGTTATCATCGCCGCCCGTTTTACGCTGGCGCCAAAACCGATCATCAGCAATATGAGCAAAGGGAACGTATAGTAAAACCATTCTTCTACAGCCAAGCTCCACGACAATCGATAAAAGTCTGTCATGGTCCAGGCGAAATTCTGAGCAAACACCAAGTATCGAAATTGCTCGCCGAAGGTCGTTGCACCTTGCCAGTCAAACTTCAACGAAACAAAGAAAAAGAACACGTAAAGCGGCAATGTTCTCATCCATCGGCGATACCAGAAGTTCGTGAGCCCTGCCGTTTTCGTTTCACCCCAACGCGCGGCCTCTTTAAGCAGAATTCGACCGATCAGGAAACCACTCAGGCAAAAAAACAAATCCACACCAAAAATGGCCAGAAATGCGAAATTTGACAGAATTGGGCTGGGAAGAGAGTGCCCCAGCATATGCCCGAATACGACAAGCAGGCATGCAAGCGTCCGACAGACATCAAGTCCGAAAGAACGATTGGGATCCGCAACAGCTGTGCTCATATCAATTCACTACCGAAGACTATTTGTTAAAGGAGACCTGCTTGTCCCAGAGGATTTCGCAGCAGTTGCCCTGCGGCGAACGGAACTGGCCAACCGCAACCCGATCAACGGTTGAAAGCCCGTACGCAACCTCATAGCGACAGTAAGCAATCCCCGATCGCGTCTCCGTGGACGTAGGCTTGAGGGAATTCAGGTTGAAATCCTTGTTGATAAAGCCTTCTGCCCCCGCCTTTGAGGTGTCTCGTGGATAAATATGGAGAAAAAAGTTATCCGGAACCTGAGCAACATCGCAGCCTTTGAGCTCCAGCTTGAGGGCATTGCTGACGACATCCAGCGTCACGTGATCCGAAACCGCTATCGACGCAGCACGTTCAACAGGCGCCTCGGTATCTCCCCAACGGGTAAAATACAAAACGCCGGCCGCCAAACAGATAAAAAAAGAAACAGAACTCAGAATCTTCAGGTCAATCTTCACTCAGTGCCTCTACTTCACAAACAATAAAACCAGCGACACCCTCGGTTCCATATCAAAGAGAGTCACTGGTTACGGCGCCGCAGCGCTGGAAAATTCGGTGCGCCGCGTCAGACGGCGCCTAGCTTACGAAGAAACTTACCCACCAGAGCTCGCCATCCAGTAGCAACAGCAACCGCAGGCTGCTCGGTGATCACTGCCGGGCTAAAAAAATCTTCTTTACCCGTAAGCCCGATGAAGTCCAGGTAATTGAAGCCATGCAGCGCTTCAATCTGCACCTGGGATTCGGCGTTCGTCATCAATCGATAAAGCAATTCGATACCGAAGAGCCTCGTACCTGAACAGGTGCCTGCATGAATTGCAACCATTGCCAATAGAAACTGGGTATTTGCACCCTGAGGCGTTACCCATTGCGCAGCTTCCGGAAAGATCTCAAGAATATCCGCTTGTGGCAAATCGACATAGTGTTGTTTCTGCAGATGCCATTCCAGCTTCAAGCGGGCTCGTCTATCCGGACGATCACCACTGGCATTGGACTGATCAGAGAAGATCCGGTGCAATGTCAGCTTTTCCTGAACGACATGGATATCGGACACCTTCAACAAACGGGTCCAAAGCTCCGCGTCATCGATCTGAGCATGCGCACACTTGTACAGTTCGCTTTGCTCGTAGGCACTGCGCCTGACCAGGGCACTCGGATGGCACAATCTGTTCTCGTTGAAAAACAGCGCACGCAGCCAGGCCGCTCGTGACTTGTTTGGCTGGTTGAACCAATCGATAGACAATGGCTGATTGTTTTCGTCAATACATTGCACATGGGAGAACACAGCACCGATGTGCGGATTGGCATCCAGCACAGCGACTTGCTTCTCCAGCTTGTCCAATGCCCAGGCATCATCCGAATGATGAATAGCGATGTAGTCACCGGTGCTCTGCGATTGGATAGCGCGATTAATATTGTAAATATAACGGCGAGTTCGATCATTTCGAACCTTGATAATCCGCGGATCATCATAGCGCTCGATAACTTCCCAGGAAGCATCTGGCGAAACATCATCAACGACAATCAGTTCCCAGTCACTATAGGTTTGATTGAGAACAGTATCAATCGCCTGCCCAATATACTTATCGTGATTATAGGAAGTCAGTACAACCGAAACCTTTGCCACCTTAATCTCCCTTGCGCCTTTTCATAATATGCACCGTCCTGCGCAATCGAGCGACGATTTTTGCATCAATATATTTGTAGGAGGTTAGATAGCGCTTGTGCTTAAGAGCAAACGCTTCACGCTCAGAAACAAGTGAGGCCACCTCCAACCGCGACCGCTCAAGATCAGCCCTCAACTGTGCTGACTCGGCCTTAGTCTGCTCGTGTGCAACTTTCGTCCGCTCGTGCTCGCCCTTCGTGTGTCCATGGTCGACCTGAGACTGATCGAGGAGTGATTTCAACTGACTAAAATCAGTCCTCAATTGTGCCAGCTCGCCTCTTGTCTGCTCGTGCGCAACTTTAGTCTGCTCGTGCTCGGCTTTCGTCTGTTCGTGGTCGACCTGCGCCTGTTCGTGCAGTAACTTCAACTGAAGAAAATCAGTTCTCAAATTTTCCAGTTCGGCTTTTGCCTGCTCGCACACAACTTTCGTCCGTTCGTGCTCGGCTCTTGCCTGCTCGTACTCAACTTTCGTCCGTTCGTGCTCGACTCTTGCCTGCTCGTACTCTGCTTTCGTCCGTTCGCGCTCGTCCCTCGCCTGCTCAATTACGAATTTCAACTCGTCAAGTTCAATCCTGGACTGATCGAGTTCCTTTTTTGAGAACTCAGTCTCTGCCTTCGAGCGCTCCAGCTCTATCCTGAGTTGCTGGCTTCGATCCGCCTCGACCTGCCCTGCCTGTTCGCTAAAGGCAGCCTGGAGCGCAAATAGCTGATCTTCCTTGCTCTTGCCGAAATCCATCCATGTCAGACGCTGCTCTGCGAGCCACTCCTTATCTTTCAACAACCCGGAAATTTGCTCAATGAAATACCGGCGCATTTCTCCAATGCGCTGATGCCGCCCACGCAGCAATTCAATCCCCTTGAGCGCTACCGTCAACTGCTCTTGCGAGAACGCTTCTTTCGCAGGAGGGATGGAAGTTGAGTAGTTATAGAATTCGAAGTCTTTCGCATAGAGCTCATCGATCACTGCCTTGGATCGCGGACTGATGAACTGCGGAAGATAAGGGATCAGGCTTTCGTTTGCTCTGGCCTTACTGAACGGACTGATGTACCCGTCACCGAGATGGCTGCGCAGCGCAGCATTGAGCGCTGCGGTGTCCTCGATTTTGGAAACGGCACTGTAGGAAAATATATCCGGCTGTAGCAAATCATATTGCGGTGTCCAGTGGGCGTCCTTGAAGTCGTTTCGTTCATTGGCGAACAGAAACTCAAGAAAACACTCGAAAGACGCGGTCACATCCGACATGGTCTCGACCGGAAAATCCACAAACGCCTGGCCTTCATACGGCTCGACTTGCAAAGGCTCGCGCAAAAGGATCTTCGACTGCCATGCAGAAAATATTCGCTTGTAGGGATTTCTCACCAGGGCAAAACTGAAATATCCCTCTGCCCTGGCACGCTCAAGCTGCTCGGGAGAACGCACGAGCAATTGAGGAGCAACGGCCAGCAACGTGTCATGAATCACCAGTTCGGGATCCGTCTCGGAGCTGATCTTCAATTGCTTGACAGCCTCAGCAACCCCCTCAAGCTCCGCGAACCACCACTTCAACGAGGTGCAGGCCACCTTCGGCGTAGCGATGTAGAGCAACTTGCGCTCATCCGAAACACAGCTATTCCAAGAAAAATAGTCCAGCAAGCGCTGGTGATCACTGCTCGTCATTACCGTCTACTCAGGCTTGTTTTTTTTCTTGGGAATGGAAATTTTAGCGGCATTAATGCACGTTATCTGCGTATCCGCCTGACAACCCTCAAATTCAGGCATGCTGTCAGCTGGCGTTTGAAACAATCCAACATTCCGGGGCTGAGCAAACGCTTTGCCTTCAGAACAGCTCAAGCGCTGGCTCATCGATAGACGCATCCATATAACCGAAAGATCTCGCACCTTGATCCGATACGAGCCGGAACATGATCGCATCCAGAATTCTGTGGCACAACGTGGGCTCAGTCTCCGACCAAACTCCACCACCGACAAAGTATACGCCGGGCAGCATCACCATCTGAAAGCTGAAAGTGATTCTGAATGCCCGCTCGGCACCTTCACATTCAAAATATTTTCCTTCCTCGGGAAAACGCTGACCCGTAATCACCACACCCGACACTGTACGAACATGCATGGCGAAGAAAATCCGTGATACGTTTTCGGTGATGACACCACGCATGACGATATCGTATTCCCCACCAGCCTTAAGCACATTGCAGCGTCGCCCCTGCTTGTCGAAAATTTCGAAGGCGTCGATCCGGGCACCCTGCTCCGGATAAACGGTAGTCGATTCAGGCACCATTCCCGCATCGAAGAACTGATCTTCCGGGGGAGCGTCCTGCGTCACCTCCACCTCCCGGGTCTCGGCGACTATCTTGTCGGAGCCAATCGACTTGAACTCTTCAATCAAGCGCGGCTGCTCTTCGACTGGAGCGTAGATGAGCTTCTGATAAGCCCGTACGACTTCCATCGGCGATCCCGTGCAGATCCGCTCGCCGCGCTCCATCAAGATCGCCCGATCACACAGCTCGACAACTTGAGGCCCCGAGTGGGACACAAACAAAATTGAAGTGCCCTTGGCCTTCAACTCATCGAGTCTCGCAAAGCACTTGCGCTGAAAGCGCTCATCTCCGACAGCCAACGCCTCATCGACAATCAGGATGTCCGGGTCAACCATCGCCTGAACGGCAAATGCCAAGCGTACGATCATGCCACTCGAGTAAGTCTTGACCGGTTGATGAATGAACTCGCCAATGTCGGCAAAAGCGGCAATGTCATCATAGCGCTCATCCACTTCTGCGCGGCTCAATCCGAGAATCGCGGCATTCATGTAGACGTTCTCATGCCCGGTGAACTCCGGATTGAACCCCGACCCAAGCTCAAGCAGGGCACCGATCCGGCCCTGGGTCTGAACATCGCCGACACTCTGGTTCAACGTTCCACAAATGACCTGAAGCAATGTCGACTTGCCGCTTCCGTTACGGCCGACGATACCGACGGTTTCGCCTTTCTTGATATCGAAGGAAACGTTTTTGAGCGCCCAGAACTCACGGTAATACTGCTTGCGCTGACCGGCGAACATTTGCAGGAGCCGATCACGCGGCTTGTCATAAATGTGATAACACTTACTGACATTCTGAAGATTAATCGCAATTTCAGAGGACATCGGCAAACCCCTTTCTGGTCTTCTGGAAGAAGGCGAACCCGAGGTAAGCCACCGCAATAGCCACGCCTGCGTAGATGCCGAGCGCCTGCCAGTCGGGCTCCTGTCCAAAAAACAGAACGGCCCTGACATTTTCGACAACAATGGTCAACGGATTGAGCGCCAGAAGACCTCGATAGTCCTCCGGTACAGCCGTCGCAGGATAAAAGATCGGTGCAAGAAACATCAGGCCGCTTGTCACCAGTGCGATGAAATGCGCGACATCCCGCATGTAAACGCCTATGGAGGCCAATCCCCAGGAAAGTCCAAGGATGATCAACAGCAAAGGCGCAACAACCAGTGGCAGGTAAAGGGCCGTAACCGGCGGCAAGCCAAAAAACACCGCGTAGGCAAGCAGCCAGACTATCAAGCTGACGAACGCGTGAAACACGGAGGATCCTGCAATCACGCAGGGCAATATCTCCAATGGAAACACTACCTTTTTTACGTAATTGGCATTCGAAATGATCAGGTTTGGCGCTCTGGTCACGCACTCGGAAAACAGGTTGAAAACCATCAAACCCGCAAACAGTATTAGAGCGAATTCCGCTTTTGAACCACTAGCACCGGCCCAGCGAGAATTGAAAACGTAGCTGAATACGAACGTATAGATGGCAAGCATCACGATCGGATTGAAGAACGACCAGAGAATGCCCATGAAGGAGCCTCGATAACGACCGATGACCTCCCGCTTGATAAGCGCAACAATAAGTGCGCGATTTTGCCAGACGCCGGTAAACATGGCGCCAGGTGCCGCCGAAAATTTCTGCATTAACCCGCGACCTCAAAAAAACTCATCTTCAACCCCTTTTGAAAGCACTCATTCTCAAATTCCTTTGAAAATGGTTGCCACTATCAGTCCCAGATTACCGAGGAGCGTCTGTCGATAAACGCCCGAGCGCCACATCTTGATCAAACGACCAGGCATGCTTTGACTACGAGCCGCCTTGAATCGACGAAGCACCTCGCGATTTTTTTCTGTAAGAAGAAATTCGACAGCATCCAGAGCGCAGATGTTCTGATCGATCCAGCCTCTGAGACGCCCTTGAAACAGCTTGTGAATACGCATCAATGCCGCCATGAAACCAGCATTGGCACCAATAGAGTTTGACTGATGCTGACGGTAGAAAAGACGCGGAACCTGATCGAAATAGAACCGCCCCCCCGCTCCAGTCACAAGCAGATAGGCCCACCAGTCATGAGCCACAATGCCCTGAGACGGTCCAGCCTTCAGCAGCTCATGCGTCGCCCGGTTGAAGACCATGGTATTTCCGGCAGCGACGTTCTGCACAAGCGCATTGGGAAAGCCGAAAGCGCGGGAGAACGCTGGCGTACTGCCAACATCCGCACCGGACTCATTGACCACCGTTGTCCGAGAGGCGTACAGCGCAGGCACCTCAACCGGCACCTGGCGCAACCACGCCAAAGCGGAACTCAGCTTGTCGCGAGACCAGATATCATCCTGATCCGACCAGGCGTAGAAATCAGCACTGACCGTTTCCAGACAGGTGACCGACATGAAATTATCGGCGAACCCTGTTTGAGGCCCGGAAAGCAAAGAGACTTTTTCTTTTCCATGGCGCGCCTGAAAAGCCTTGAGAACATCCAGTGTCGAATCGGTCGAACCGTCATCGGAAACAAACAAGTGCCACCGCGTGTGATCCTGATGCTCAATAGACGCCAATTGCTCAGCAAGGAATCGATCACCATTGTAAGAGCACATCAGGATCGCGACAGACTCATCCTTCGATGGCACTTCGACTGCGCCAAAATCCGGACTGGAATTCGCCGCATCCGCTGATATTGGGCTTGACACTGTATGCTCCATTTCAATTAAACGCCGGCCACGGGCCCCGAATCATCTCCAGTGCCTCACGCCACACCTGCTCCATCCGATCCTTTCACGAAGCGCGCGATTATAGAGAACTTTCATCATCGATTGTTAGGCTTCAAGCACGCCCGTTAAAAACACAAAAGGCATTCAAGGCCCGATCAGGATTTCGTACCGATCACAGCCGTAAGACAGCACACAAAAAAGAATAAAACCTTGTCCCGAAAGCGGCGCCGGCACTGCCCTCCCCGGACCGAAAGCAATAGCAGATCGCGCCGCCTCAACTTCAACCAGCTTCTGACAAATGGCGCATTACCTACTCCGACAAGCTGCGCGATTGTTCTGACCTGCTTGAACCACCACCCTTCATGAATAGTGACATAGCGCTGAAACAACGATGCCAACCCCGTATTGGCCCCGACCTGATTATTCTCGTGCTGCCGATAAAGCATGCTGGAGTGGGAATCGATAAACCATTCGAACCCATGACTTCGGGCAAACGCATAGCTGTACCAGTCATGCAGCGTGACCTGCTGCAACGACTCCCAGTCGCAAACGACCTGCTGGCGCAGCGAACCCGCGAGCGCCGGGCTGAACACGTAGGTACAGCCCGGCCCCGCTGCCTCGAACAGAAAATCCCAGGCAACTTGCGGCTGGCTCTTGTCAAGAAGGACCGTTTTTCCATCCGGCCAGAAAGCCGTGACATTGCTTGAATAAGCATCGACACCGCGAGAAGCGATCTGCTGAGTCGCACGCAAAAGCTTGTCGGGTTGCCAGATATCATCCTGATCGGCAAAGGCTACCGCATCGTAACCGTGCGGATCGACATCGCGAATCAAGCGAAAAAAGTTGCGTGCAGCCCCACCAAAACGACCGGCGGGCGGCAAGAGAATCACACGATCGTCGAGAGCTGCGAATGCCTCGCACCACGCTTCGGTACCGTCATCGGACAAGTCAACACTGATATATACAGTGACATCGACGCCAGACTGGTCAAGGATCGAGGCCAACTGCTCCTCGATCCACTGCATGCCATTATAGGCTGCCAGCAAAACCGCGATCTTCGGATGTTTTACTGGCATGCCATTCCTGCTTGCAGCATTTGTACGCATCGATTGAAAGCTCTTCGCTTTCAAATCAGCGAGAAGGCGAGTCCAGCAGTTTCTGCAAATACTGGCCGTAACCTGTTTTCTTCAGTGCATCCGCCTGAGCCTTCAACTGCTCGGCAGTGATCCATTTGTTGTTGTAGGCAATCTCTTCCAGGCACGCCACTTTCAAGCCCTGACGCTGCTCGATGGTATGCACGAAGTGACTGGCTTCCAGCAACGAGTCGTGAGTACCGGTATCAAGCCAGGCGAATCCACGACCAAGCATCTCGACGTTGAGCGACTTCTGATTGAGATAGGCGCTGTTCACATCGGTAATTTCCAGCTCGCCACGCTCGGACGGCTTGATATTCTTGGCGATCTCGACAACCTGATTGTCGTAGAAATACAGCCCCGTCACCGCGTAGTTGGACTTCGGCTTCAACGGTTTCTCTTCAATGCTCAGCGCCCGACCCGTTTCATCGAATTCGACCACACCGAAGCGCTCTGGATCGGATACGTGGTAACCGAACACGGTAGCACCGGACTGCTGCGAACTGGCAGAGCGCAGGTTGTCCGAGAAATGCTGGCCGTAGAAGATGTTGTCACCCAGAATCAGGCAGCAAGGGTCCTTGCCGATGAACTCTTCGCCGATGATGAACGCTTGCGCCAGACCATCCGGGCTAGGTTGTTCCGCATAGGTCAGCTTGATGCCGTACAAGCTGCCGTCACCGAGCAATTTTTTGAAGTTCGGCAGATCTTCCGGAGTGGAAATGATCAGGATTTCGCGCATGCCCGCAAGCATCAGCACCGACAGCGGATAGAAGATCATCGGCTTGTCGTAAATCGGCAGCATCTGCTTGGACACACCCAGAGTAAGCGGGTGCAGGCGAGTGCCCGATCCGCCGGCGAGGATGATGCCTTTACGATTTGTCGTTATCATTTGTTTAGAACTTCCCTAAGCATTCGAGTTACACCACTTTGCCAGTCCGGCAAGTGTAGAGAAAAATTGGTGCGCAGTTTCTGAGTATTCAATCGCGAATTCAGCGGACGACGAGCGGGAGTCGGGTAGGCGACGGCATCGATCGGATTGATCACCTGAACAGCCAGCTCTTCACCGCTGGCCTTGGCAAAATCAAGCACATGCCGGGCGTAACCGTGCCAGGAAACCTCCCCTGCGGCGGCCAGATGATACAAACCCGCCAGCTCAGGCCGGGTCAACGCTTGCTGCAGCGCAAGGGCGGTGACATCAGCGATCAGTTCAGCACCGGTCGGCGCCCCCACCTGGTCATTGATGACATTCAGCTCTTGACGCTCCCTTGCCAGACGCAACATGGTCTTGGCAAAGTTCTGGCCTCGCGCTGCAAAAACCCAACTGGTGCGAAAAATCAGGTGCTTGCACCCCGACGCCTGGATCGCCATCTCTCCAGCAAGCTTGCTTTCGCCATAGCGATTCAACGGCGCGGGAACATCGCTTTCCTGCCATGGCGTCTGACCCTTGCCGTCAAACACATAGTCCGTGGAATAGTGAACGAGCCAGGCCCCCAGGCGCACAGCCTCTTCGGCCATCACCTGGATCGCCTGACCGTTGACCCGCAGAGCCAGCTCGGATTCCGACTCCGCCTTGTCAACCGCATTGTAGGCGGCTGCATTGACGATCACATCCGGCCGGACCTGATCGATGGTGTCACGCAAGGCCGACAGGTTTGCCAGATCACCGCACAAGCCGTCAATCGTCTGCCGATCCAGCGCAATCAGCTCGCCAAGCGGAGCAAGTGAGCGTTGCAGCTCCCACCCCACCTGCCCATTCTTACCCAGCAGAAGAATCTTCATGCCTGATTCGAGCGATCCGAATAATTCTGATCGATCCACTGCTGATAGCTGCCGCTCTTGACGTGCTCCACCCACTCAGAGTTGTTCAAGTACCACTCAACGGTCTTGCGGATGCCGGAATCAAAGGTTTCTTCCGGGGTCCAGCCCAGCTCCCGCTGGATTTTGCTCGCATCGATCGCGTAGCGCTGGTCATGGCCCGGACGATCCTGAACGTAAGTGATCAGCTTGGCATGAGGACGATGCAGGGAATCAGGACGCAACTCGTCGAGCAGAGCACACAAAGTGTTCACCACTTCGATGTTTTGCTTTTCGTTATGACCGCCGATGTTATAGGTCTCGCCGATAACGCCTTCAGTCACGACCTTGTACAGGGCGCGGGCATGATCCTCGACATACAGCCAGTCTCGAACCTGATTACCCTTGCCATAAACCGGCAAAGGCTTGCCTTCCAGCGCATTGAGAATGATCAGCGGGATCAGTTTCTCCGGGAAGTGGCAAGGGCCATAGTTGTTCGAGCAGTTGGTAACCAGGGTCGGCAGACCGTACGTACGGGCCCAGGCACGAACCAGGTGATCAGAGCTGGCCTTGCTGGCCGAGTACGGCGAACTTGGCTGATACGGGGTAGTTTCGGTAAAGAGATCCTCTGGACCTTCCAGGTCGCCGTAAACCTCATCCGTAGAAATATGATGAAAACGGAAAGCAGCCTTGCGCGCATCATCCAACGCTGCCCAATAGTGGCGCGCAGCCTCAAGCAACGTGTAAGTACCGATGATATTGGTCTGGATGAACTCCGAAGGGCCGGAAATCGAGCGATCAACGTGGGACTCGGCCGCGAGATGCATGATGGCATCCGGCTGATGCTCACGCAGAACACGGTCGATCTGCTCGCGATCGCAGATATCGACGCGCTCAAACGCATAACGCGAGTTCTGACTCACCTCGGCCAGCGACTCCAGGTTACCGGCGTAAGTCAGCTTATCGACGTTGACGACAGCGTCGTTAGTGTTGGAAATGATGTGACGGATGACAGCCGAGCCGATAAACCCGGCGCCGCCGGTAACTAGAATTTTCACGCGAAACCATACCCTTGAGCTGCGGACTGCGCTCCCAAACGAGCGCTGTCTAATCCATGAATGCAAAAGCCGTCAAAGATACGGCCTCTGTCAAAGTCAGTCTGAATCGATGCGGGGTCAAGCCACTATCGAACAAGGGATGCATTTTACAGCTTAATTAACGTTTTACTAATGGATAAAGCCATGCGACGGAGCAATTCGACAAACGCCCCGCTGCAATCAGCTCTATACCAGAGGCTTTCTCAGAATTCTGGACGAACGTCCAAGAAGCCACCCCAGGATCGGCCCGATCAGCATACCGACGAGCAACGCCGTGACGACTATCAAGGACACTGGAAGTGCAGGCCCCGACCACCCGAGAAACAACAGGGAAACCGATTGCTGATTCTCAAGGACAAAAGCCAGAATCACCAACACAAGTAAAAGAATGAAAATACCCAGAAACAGGCGCTTGAAGTTACGCATAAGCAACTCCCGGTTTGATAGCGGCCGTCAAACCCCCTCCTCCTCTTCGTCATTCACTCGATCACGCAGCTCTTTTCCAGGCTTGAAATGCGGAACGAACTTGCCGTCGAGACTGACAGACTGACCTGTCTTTGGATTACGCCCCACGCGCGGTGCGCGATAGTGCAGGGAAAAGCTGCCAAAACCACGGATCTCGATGCGATCGCCAGTGGCCAGACATTGGGACATTTGCTCAAGCATAGTCTTGATGGCCAACTCCACATCCTTCGATGAGAGCAGCCCTTGATGGGTGACAATTCGTTCGATCAACTCCGACTTCGTCATATTTTTCCCTTCTTTTTCAAGCAGCTAGATCAGCGCTTGAAAGGTTTTAGCACGCCCGGAAGAATTTGAACAGCCCAGGGGTTGACATATCTTTCACCGCATCGAAAGGCCTGTTTTCCGGACACCCAACCACTCCGGACAGATCAGCCCGAACCTAACGACAAATCACCAGCATGGTTCGAGTCACGAACCCTGCAGGATTGAAGCCGAACGGAAACCCATCCTCATCCTTCGCATCATCGGATCGAGTAACAACCTTATAGCCCGCCCCCTTACACTCCTTTGCCGCGCGCTTTTGACACTTCTCCCAGCCAGACCCCAGACCGGAGCAATCAACTTCGATACCGCTGACTCCACGCGCCGCGTGAGTCTTTGCATTTGTGACGCAACCGGCCAATGCCAGTGCACCCATCAAGACAATCAGCTTGTTCATTCATTTCCTTATGCCAGGCCGGCAGCCCGACTACTGCGATCTCAAACCAAGCCTAGCTGCTAACAGGCGATTGATCCCAATAAAGAAACAGACCACTTAGAAACTCGATTGGTTTCGCTGGCGCACCACACCCCTGACCGACCACTGAATCGCAGGCACAAAAAAGGGCGACCGAAGTCGCCCTTTTTAATGATCAGACAGAACTCAGTTCTGTTTGGCCATTGCTTGACGCAGCAGTGCCGCCATGGTGGTGTCAGCTGCTTCACCTTCCGGAGCTGCTTTCAGGCTCTGGATGGCTTCTTTCTCTTCAGCATCATCTTTCGACTTGATCGAGAGCTGGATTACGCGGCTCTTGCGATCAACGCTGATGATCTTGGCTTCTACTTGCTGGCCTTCTTTCAGAACGTTGCGCGCGTCTTCAACGCGGTCACGGCTGATTTCGGAGGCTTTCAGAGTCGCTTCGATATCGTCGGCCAGAACGATGATGGCGCCTTTGGCGTCAACTTCTTTCACGGTGCCAGTAACGATTGCGCCTTTGTCGTTAACCGAGACGTACTCGGAGAACGGATCGCTTTCCAGCTGCTTGATACCCAGGGAGATACGCTCACGCTCCGGGTCAACCGACAGGATAACGGTGTCCAGCTCGTCGCCCTTCTTGAAACGACGTACGGCTTCTTCGCCCACTTCGTTCCAGGAGATGTCGGACAGGTGAACCAGACCGTCGATGCCGCCGTCCAGACCAATGAAGATACCGAAATCGGTGATCGACTTGATGGTGCCGGAGATCTTGTCGCCCTTGTTGAACTGGCCAGAGAAGTCTTCCCATGGGTTCGACTTGCACTGCTTGATGCCCAGGGAGATACGACGACGCTCTTCGTCGATGTCCAGAACCATAACTTCCACTTCGTCGCCGACTTGTACGACTTTCGAAGGGTGGATGTTCTTGTTGGTCCAGTCCATTTCCGAAACGTGTACCAGACCTTCAACGCCTTCTTCCAGCTCAGCGAAGCAGCCGTAGTCGGTCAGGTTGGTTACACGAGCGGTAACGCGAGTGCTTTCTGGGTAACGGGCTTTGATAGCAACCCATGGATCTTCGCCCAGTTGCTTCAGGCCCAGGGAAACACGATTGCGCTCGCGATCGTACTTCAGAACCTTGACGTCGATCTCGTCGCCAACATTGACGATTTCGGAAGGGTGCTTGATACGCTTCCACGCCATGTCGGTGATGTGCAGCAGGCCGTCCACGCCACCCAGATCGACGAATGCGCCGTAATCGGTGAGGTTTTTGACGATACCTTTGACTTGCTGGCCTTCCTGCAGGGATTCCAGCAGAGCTTCACGCTCGGCGGAGTTCTCGGCTTCCAGGACGCTGCGACGGGAAACGACAACGTTGTTGCGCTTCTGGTCCAGCTTGATGACCTTGAATTCCAGCTCTTTGCCTTCCAGATGCGTGGTGTCGCGCACTGGACGGACGTCAACCAGGGAACCTGGCAGGAACGCACGGATGCCGTTAACGTCGACAGTGAAGCCGCCTTTAACCTTACCGTTGATAACGCCCTTGACCACTTCCTCAGCTGCGAAGGCTGCTTCCAGAACGATCCAGCATTCAGCGCGCTTGGCTTTTTCACGGGACAGCTTGGTTTCACCGAAACCGTCTTCAACCGAGTCCAGAGCAACGTGAACTTCGTCACCGACGTTGATGTTCAGTTCGCCAGCGTCGTTGTAGAACTGCTCCAGAGGGATCAGTGCTTCGGACTTCAAGCCAGCGTGAACGGTTACCCAGCGAGCCTGGTAATCGATATCAACGATAACACCGGTGATGATGGAGCCTGCCTGAAGGTTCAGGGTCTTTAGGCTTTCTTCAAAGAGTTCCGCAAAGCTTTCGCTCATTTTAATTCCTGTTGATTAGGGCGAAAAAGTACGCCCATCTCCACATCCCAGACAATGTGGGTTAGTTTCATTAAAAAGAAGCACCGCAGGACTATGACTGGTCCCCTGTGGCCTTCTTGGTCACCCGGCGATATCGCGAATGGCGATCTCGCTCATGATGCGTTCAAGCACCTGATCGATGGACAACTCCGTGGAATCCAGCTGTATGGCGTCGGCCGCCGGCTTGAGCGGGGCCACCGCTCGCTGGGTATCACGCTCGTCGCGCGCACGGATCTCATCTAGCAGACTCGACAGACTAACACCCTCGACTTTGCCCTTCAACTGCAAATATCGACGGCGCGCCCGCTCCTCGGCACTGGCGGTCAGGAAAATCTTCAAAGGCGCATTCGGAAACACCACCGTTCCCATGTCGCGACCATCGGCCACCAGACCCGGTGCTTCCTGGAAAGCACGCTGGCGTTGAAGCAGCGCCTCGCGCACGGCCGGCAATGCAGCCACCTGGGAAGCGCCGGAACCGACGCTCTCGGTGCGGATGACATCGCTGACTTCATCACCTTCCAGAATGATGCGCTGCAACTGACCGTCGGTCGCTGCAATAAACTGCACATCCAGATGAGCGGCGAGTTTTTTCAGCAGTTCTTCATTGGTCAGGTCGACACCATGGTTGTGCGCAGCAAACGCCAACAGGCGATACAGCGCTCCGGAATCCAGCAGATTCCAGCCCAGACGCTTGGCCAAAATCCCGGCTACGGTGCCTTTGCCCGAGCCGCTTGGCCCATCGATGGTGATGACCGGAGCAATGTTGTTCACGACTGAGCCTCTTGCGCCACACGAATGCCGACCTGCGCGCACAGCGCCAGGAAGTTCGGGAACGATGTCGCGACGTTGGCGCAATCATGGATGCGGATCGGTGCAGAGGCACGCAGCGAGGCCACGCTGAAAGCCATCGCGATACGGTGATCGCCATGACCATGCACTTCGCCGCCGCCGATCTGGCCGCCGTCGATAATGATGCCGTCCGGGGTCGGTTCGCACTTGACGCCCAGCGCCAGCAAACCGTCCGCCATGACCTGGATACGATCCGATTCCTTGACCCGCAGCTCTTCGGCGCCAGTCAGCACGGTGCGCCCTTCGGCACAGGCTGCAGCCACGAACAGTACCGGGAATTCGTCGATGGCCAGCGGAACCAGCGCTTCCGGAATCTCGATACCCTTGAGTTTAGCTGCTCGCACGCGAAGATCCGCTACTGGCTCGCCACCCACCTCACGCTGGTTTTCCAGGGTGATATCGGCGCCCATCAGACGCAGGATGTCGATCACACCGGTGCGGGTCGGGTTGATGCCGACGTGCTCGAGCACCAGCTCGGAACCTTCGGCGATCGACGCCGCCACCAGGAAGAATGCCGACGACGAGATGTCGCCTGGCACTTCGATTTGGGTCGCGGCCAGCTTGCCGCCGGACTCGACCGATGCCGTCGCACCGTCGACGCTCACCGAATAGCCGAAGCCGCGCAACATGCGCTCGGTATGATCACGGGTAGGTGCCGGCTCGGTAACAGTGGTCTTGCCTTCGGCGTACAGACCCGCCAGCAGCAGGCAGGATTTCACCTGAGCACTGGCCATCGGCATGGTGTAGGTCAGGCCTTTGAGCTTGTGACCGCCGCGAATGGTCATCGGCGGACGACCGTCGGCAGCGGTTTCGATCACGGCGCCCATTTCCCGCAGCGGGTTGGCCACGCGATTCATCGGACGCTTGGACAGCGAAGCATCACCGGTCAGGGTGCTGTCGAAGTCCTGCGCGGCCAGCAGGCCGGACAGCAGGCGCATCGAAGTGCCGGAGTTGCCCAGATAGATCGGGCCCGGCGCAGGTTTCAGGCCATGCAGGCCGACACCATGGATGGTCACGCGACCATGATGCGGGCCTTCGATGACCACACCCATGTCGCGAAACGCCTGCAAGGTCGCCAGGGCATCTTCGCCCTCAAGGAAGCCTTCGACTTCGGTGACGCCATCAGCCAGGGAGCCGAGCATGATCGAACGGTGGGAAATCGATTTGTCACCCGGTACGCGAATCCGACCGGACAGGCGGCCACCAGGTTGAGCCAGGAAAATCAGATCGTTGGAATTCATAGCGTCCACATAGGCCCTGCGGGCCAGGATTTTACTGAAATGCTCGCGGGCAACCCGGGCGCGCGTGAAGACGCCCAACAATTGGTGCCCATCCTCTGCATCGACCGCGTCGCGCAAGGCGTCGAGGTCGCTGCGAAATGTATCGAGTGTGCGCAGGACAGCCTCGCGGTTGGCGAGAAAGATGTCATGCCACATGACCGGGTCGCTTCCGGCGATTCTTGTGAAATCGCGAAAACCACCCGCAGCGTAACGGAAGATCTCAAGGTTTTCATTGCGCTTGGCCAGCGAATCGACCAGACCGAAGGCCAGCAGGTGCGGCAGATGACTGGTCGCGGCCAGCACTTCATCGTGACGCTCGACCTGCATGTGCTCGACGTCGGCGCCCAGCTCGCGCCACAAGCGATCAACCACCGCCAGGGCAGCCGGATCGGTCTGCTCCAGCGGGGTCAGAATCACCTTGTGACGACGAAACAGCTCCGAGTTGGAGGCTTCCACCCCGCTCTGCTCGGAGCCGGCAAT
Organism: Pseudomonas fluorescens; assembly: GCF_012974785.1. Lineage (GTDB taxonomy): Bacteria > Pseudomonadota > Gammaproteobacteria > Pseudomonadales > Pseudomonadaceae > Aquipseudomonas > Aquipseudomonas fluorescens_BT. Next base: position 4,487,731 of record NZ_CP027561.1, read on the forward strand.
CGGATGGCCCGGCACGAAACGCGCCGGCATGCCGCCGAACGCTTCGGTCGCCGCGCGCACCACATTGCCCTTGGCGCTGCCGACATCCGTGAGGATCGCCTGACCCAGATCCATGCCGGCCAGGCGGGCCAGCACTTTTTCCATGGCCAGGATCGGCACCGCCAACTGAATCACGTCCGCGCCCTGGCAAGCCGCCACCAGGTCATCTTCGCAACGATCCACCACGCCCAACTCGACCGCCAGCTTGCGCGATTGCGGGTCGAGATCGACCCCGACCACTTCGCGGCACACGCCGCTCTCACGCAAGCCCTTGGCAAACGATCCACCGATCAACCCCAGACCGACCACCACCAGGCGCCCGATCATAGGTGCAGCAGATTGCAGCGCAGTGACATCACCCACGAGCCAAAACCTTGCGCAGCGCTTCGAGGAAGCGGCTGTTTTCCGCCGGCAGACCGATGGTCACCCGCAGATGGTTCGGCATGCCGTAGTTGGCCACCGGACGCACGATCACGCCTTCGCGCAGCAGGCCCTGGAACACCGGAGCCGCCACGTGACCGAGATCGACACAGATAAAGTTGCCCTTGGACGGAATCCAGCTCAGACCCAGCTCGCGAAAACCCGCTTCCAGCTGTTGCATGCCGGATTCGTTGAGCTGACGGCTCTGCGCCAGGTATTCCTCGTCCTTCAGTGCCGCACAGGCCGCAGCCAAGGCCAGGCTGTTGACGTTGAACGGCTGGCGTACACGATTCAGCACGTCTGCCACCACCGGGGTGGACAGCCCATAGCCAACGCGCAGTGCCGCCAGGCCATAAGCCTTGGAGAAGGTGCGCGAGACCAGCAGGTTCGGATAAGCCGCGAGGAAATCCAGGCCATCCGGCAGATCGCTGCCTTCGGCGTATTCGATGTAGGCCTCGTCCAGCACCACCAGCACGTGCTCCGGCACGTCCTGCAGGAACTCGTCCAGCGCCTCGGCGCCGAACCAGGTACCAGTTGGATTGTTCGGGTTGGCAATGAACACCACGCGCGTGTTGGCATCGATGGCGGCCAGCATCGCCGGCAAGTCATGGCCCCAGTCCTTGGCCGGCACGACCTTGGCCTGAGCACCGACTGCCTGGGTCGCAATCGGATAGACCGCGAACGCGTGCTCGCTGAACACCGCATTCAGGCCCGGCGCCAGATAGGCACGCGCTACCAGTTCGAGAATGTCGTTGGAGCCGTTACCCAGAGTCACCTGGTTCAGCTCGACGCGGCACTGCTCGGCCAGCAGGGATTTGAGCGCGAAACCGTTGCCGTCCGGATAGCGGGTCAGTTCGTCCAGCGCTTCGCGGATGGCGGCCAGCGCTTTCGGGCTGGCGCCCAACGGGTTTTCGTTGCTCGCCAGTTTGACGATGCTCGCCGGATCCAGATCCAGCTCGCGTGCCAGTTCGTCCACGGGCTTGCCCGGCACGTATGGCGAAAGTTGTTGCACGCCCGGCTGTGCCAGAGCGAGGAAGTTGCCACTCATTTGCTACCGCCCCTTAAAGAACTGCTTTCGGGTAGGAACCCAGCACCTTGAGTGCTACTGCTTCCTGACTGATCTTTTCCAGTACACCCTTGATCAGCGGATCACGGTGATGGCCGACGAAGTCGATGAAGAACACGTAGGTCCATTTGCCACTGCGCGACGGACGGGTTTCGATCCGGGTCAGGTCAATCCCGTTGTCATGGAACGGCACCAGCAGCTCGTGGAGCGCGCCGGGCTTGTTGCTCATGGACACGATGATCGAGGTCTTGTCGTCGCCGGTCGGCGGCACTTCCTGGTTACCGATCATCAGGAAGCGCGTGGAGTTGTCCGGGCGATCCTCGATCTTCTCCGCCAGACGGGTCAGGCCATACAGCCCGGCCGCCATGTCACCGGCGATCGCCGCCGAATTCCATTCGCCCTTGACCCGCTTGGCCGCTTCGGCGTTGCTGGCAACCGCCACGCGCTCGACATTCGGGTAATGGGCATCTAGCCACTTGCGGCACTGGGCCAGCGACTGGGCGTGAGAATAGATACGACTGATGCTGTCAGTCTTGGTGTTTTCACCGACCAACAGGTGGTGGTGAATCCGCAGTTCCACTTCGCCGCAGATCACCATGTCGTGCTCAAGGAAGCTGTCGAGGGTATGGTTGACCGCGCCTTCGGTGGAGTTCTCCACCGGCACCACGCCAAAATTCACCGCACCGGCCGCCACTTCACGGAACACTTCGTCGATCGCGGCCATCGGCTTGCTGATCACCGCGTGACCGAAGTGCTTCATGGCCGCCGCTTGGGTAAAGGTGCCTTCCGGACCGAGATAGGCCACTTTCAGCGGATTCTCCAGGGCCAGGCACGAGGACATGATTTCACGGAACAGCCGCGCCATCTCTTCGTTGCCCAACGGCCCCTTGTTGCGTTCCATCACGCGCTTGAGGACTTGCGCCTCGCGCTCGGGACGATAGAACACCGGCTGCTCGCCTTCGGCCAGACTGGCCATCTTGACCCGGGCAACCTCCTCGGCGCAGCGAGCGCGATCGCTGATCAGCTGGAGGATCTTCTCATCGAGGCTGTCGATGCGAACGCGCAGCGCCTTGAGTTCCTGCTCGGACATCAGGAATGCTCCTTCTCGAATTCAGCCATGTAGCCGACCAGAGCCTCGACGGCGTCCAGACCCAGGGCGTTGTAGATCGAGGCGCGCATGCCGCCGACCGAGCGATGCCCCTTGAGATTGAGCAGGCCGCGGGCGTCAGCGCCGGCCAGGAACGCCTTGTCCAGACGCTCATCCGCCAGGCGGAACGGTACGTTCATCCAGGAACGGGCATTGGTGCTGATCGGGTTGGTATAGAAGTCGCTGTTGTCGATGAAGCCGTACAGGCGATCTTTCTTCGCCTTGTTGCGCTGCTCCATCGCGGCGACGCCGCCCTGCTCCTTCAGCCACTCGAAGACCAGGCCCGAGAGGTACCAGGAATAGGTGGCCGGCGTGTTGTACATCGAACCGTTGTCGGCCGAGATCTTGTAATCGAGCATGGTCGGGCACGAACTGCGGGCGCGGCCCAGCAGGTCTTCACGGACGATCACCACCACCAGACCGCTCGGGCCGATGTTCTTCTGCGCACCGGCGTAGATCAGGCCGTACTGCGACACATCGATCGGACGCGAGAGGATATCGGAGGACATGTCGACCACCAGCGGAACGTCACCGGCCTCGGGAACCCAGTCGAACTGCAGGCCGCCGATGGTTTCGTTGGACGCATAGTGCAGATAGGACGCACCCGGGGTCAGTTTCCACTCGTTCTGACCGGGAATGGCCAGGTAGTCATAAGGCTTGGCGCTGGCGGCAACGTTGATATTGCCAAAGCGACGCGCTTCTTCGATGGCTTTCTTCGACCAGATGCCGGTTTCGACATAGTCGGCAGTGCCGTTCTCGGGCAACAGGTTCAGCGGAATCTCGGCGAACTGCTGGCTCGCGCCGCCCTGCAGGAACAGCACTTTGTAGTTGGAGGGGATGGACAGCAGGTCGCGCAGGTCCTGCTCGGCTTTCTCGGCAATGGCCACATAGTCGTCGCTACGATGGCTCATTTCCATGACCGACAGACCCTTGCCGTGCCAGTCGAGCATCTCAGACTGGGCACGCAACAGGACAGCTTCAGGCAGCGCAGCGGGACCTGCGCAGAAGTTAAAGGCTCGTTTGCTCACATCCACTCTCGCTATGCAATCACGGTAGCGGACAGAGCAAACACTCTGCCCTGCTACGATTTGGTTAGTCTTGCGACTCTTCTTCGTCTGCGGCATCCGCCTGCAGGTTGTCGACTGCATCGTCCGGTTCGGCGCCGATCACGCCCTCTTCCAGTTCGACACCTTCTTCACCTTCAAGCTCTTCACCCTCGACTTCCGACGGCTCCTGAACCCGCTCCAGACCGACCAGGGTTTCATCCTTGGCCAGCTTGATCAGGGTCACGCCCTGGGTGTTACGACCCAGACTGGAGACTTCGTCGACACGGGTACGCACCAGCGTGCCCTGGTCGGAAATCAGCATGATTTCTTCGCCATCCTGCACCTGAACCGCGCCGACCAGACGGCCGTTACGCTCGTTGCTGACCATGGCGATAACGCCCTGACCGCCACGCTTGTATTCAGGGAACTCGGTGATTGCCGTGCGCTTGCCGTAGCCACGCTCGGAAGCCGTCAGGATCTGGCTGCCCTCTTCCGGGATCAGCATCGAAATCAGTTTCTGCCCTTCCGGCAGACGCATGCCACGCACACCGCGAGCGGTACGGCCCATGGCGCGGACTTCGGATTCCTTGAAGCGTGTCACCTTGCCACCGTCGGAGAACAGCATGATTTCCTGCTCGCCATCGGTGATGGCAGCGGAGATCAGGATGTCGCCTTCGTCCAGCTCCAGCGCGATCAGACCGACGCTGCGCTGACGGCTGAAGGCCACCAGCGGGGTCTTCTTGACGGTACCATTGGCGGTCGACATGAAGATGAACGGTGCCTTCTTGCGGTCGGCAGCCCTGATGCGCGCGCGGCGCTCCTCTTCGGTCTCGTTGCTGTTTTCGATGTCTTCTACATCGGTCTCGGCGCCTTCGGCTTCTTCCTCATCAGCCTGACGCTTCATGGCTTCGAGATCGACCGGCAGCATGGTGGTGATGTATTCACCGTCATCGAGCGGCAGCAGGTTGACCAGTGGACGGCCACGGGCAGCGCGGGACGCTTCCGGAATCTCGTAGGTCTTGAGCCAGTACACCTTGCCCTTGCTGGAGAACAGCAGCAGCGTGGTGTGACTGTTGGCGACCAGCAGGTGAGCGATGTAGTCCTCATCCTTCACGCCGGTAGCCGATTTGCCTTTACCGCCACGACGCTGAGCCTGGTACGCAGCCAGTGGCTGGGTCTTGGCATAGCCACCGTGGGAGATGGTCACGACGCGCTCTTCTTCCGGGATCATGTCACCCAGGGTCAGGTCGAGACGGGCATCGAGGATCTCGGTGCGGCGCACGTCGCCGTATTCGGCGCGAATCACTTCCAGCTCTTCGCGGATCACTTCCATCAGGCGCGTGGCGCTGTTGAGGATGCGGATCAGCTCGCCGATCTGGTTGAGGATCTCTTGATACTCGGCCAGCAGTTTCTCGTGTTCCAGACCGGTCAGACGGTGCAGACGCAGCTCCAGAATGGCTTGCGCCTGTTCCGGCGAGAGGAAGTACTTGCCTTCACGCAGACCGTATTGCGGATCAAGGTTTTCCGGACGGCACGAATCGGCACCGGCACGCTCCACCATCGCGACCACAGCCGAGGACTCCCACGGCGTGCTGACCAGCGCTTCCTTGGCTTCCGACGGCGTCGGCGAAGCCTTGATCAGGGCGATGACCGGGTCGATGTTCGACAGGGCAACGGCCTGACCTTCGAGGATGTGGCCACGCTCACGAGCCTTGCGCAGTTCGAACACGGTACGGCGGGTAACGACTTCGCGACGGTGACGGACGAAGGCTTCCAGCAGATCCTTGAGGTTGAGGATCCGCGGACGGCCGTCGATCAGCGCAACGATGTTGATGCCGAATACCGATTGCAGCTGGGTCTGGGCATAGAGGTTGTTGAGGATCACCTCAGGCACTTCGCCGCGACGCAGTTCGATCACGACACGCATACCGTCCTTGTCGGACTCGTCGCGCAGTTCGGTGATGCCTTCGAGTTTCTTCTCTTTTACCAGCTCGGCGATCTTCTCGATCAGACGCGCCTTGTTCAGCTGGTAAGGCAGCTCGGTGATGACGATCTGCTGACGGCCACCGACCTTGTCGATGTCTTCGATGATCGAACGGGCGCGCATGTAAATGCGGCCACGGCCGGTGCGGTAGGCTTCAATGATGCCGGCGCGACCATTGATGATCGCGGCGGTCGGGAAGTCCGGACCGGGGATGTATTGCATCAGCTCATCGACGGTCAGTTCGGGATTGTCGATGAGAGCCAGGCAACCGTCGATGACTTCACCGAGGTTGTGCGGCGGAATGTTGGTCGCCATGCCCACGGCAATACCGCTGGAACCGTTGACCAGCAGGTTCGGAACGCGGGTCGGCATGACCGCCGGGATCAGTTCGGTGCCGTCGTAGTTCGGCACCCAGTCCACGGTTTCCTTGTGCAGGTCGGCCAGCAGCTCGTGCGCCAGCTTGGTCATGCGCACTTCGGTGTATCGCATGGCCGCGGCGTTGTCGCCGTCCACCGAACCGAAGTTGCCCTGGCCGTCGACCAGCAGGTAACGGAGGGAGAAAGGCTGCGCCATGCGGACGATGGTGTCGTACACCGCGGTATCACCGTGCGGGTGATACTTACCGATCACGTCACCGACGACACGGGCAGATTTCTTGTACGGCTTGTTGAAGTCGTTGCCCAGCTCGCTCATCGCGAACAGCACGCGACGGTGCACGGGCTTCAAGCCATCGCGCGCATCCGGCAGTGCACGGCCGACGATCACGCTCATCGCGTAGTCGAGATAGGACTGTTTCAGCTCGTCTTCGATATTGACCGGGAGGATTTCTTTGGCCAGTTCGCCCATGAGAAGCCTGATTCCTTTTTCTGGTGAAACTTCGCCATATCCATAGGGGACGCACGAAGCTCGTCGATGCAGGCCGAGTGCCATGCGCCGACTTACGACAAATCGACAAGTTGACCCTGGATTTGCGCAGTGAAGACAACCCCGTGGGACTGCCTCGGAAAACGCCGGATGTTATCACAAGAGCCGCCACGCACCTATCCCCCAGATGCGCATGGAGCATAGTTAGATGACCGATGACAGGCTTAAAGGGGACGAGAGAGGCTCAGAGCTTCCCTGAATGCAAATTTCGGGACGAAATTGCGGATGTTTATTGACTTTCAAGGCACCATCGCGAGCAGGCTCGCTCCCACAAGGTTCTGTGGCGATCACAAAACCTGTGGGAGCGAGCCTGCTCGCGAAGAGGACAACGCAAACATCAAGCCAATCAATGCAAGCGCTTGCGGCACATCAACTGCGCCATTTTCGCGGTATCGGGACGTTCGACGATGCCTTTCTCGGTAACGATCGCATCAATCAGGTCCGCCGGCGTCACGTCGAACACCGGATTGAACGCCTCGACATCCGCCCCGACACGCTTGCCGCCAACTTCCAGCAACTCGGCGCCGTCGCGCTCCTCGATCGGAATGTCATCACCGCTGGCCAGGTTCATGTCGATGGTCGAACTCGGCGCCACGACCATGAAACGCACGCCGTGGTGCATGGCGTTGACCGCCAGTTGGTAGGTGCCGATCTTGTTCGCCACGTCGCCGTTGGCGGTGATCCGGTCGGCGCCGACGATCACCCAGGTCACACCTTTGGTTTTCATGATGTGCGCGGCGGCGGAGTCGGCGTTGAGGGTTACCGGAATGCCTTCGTTGGCCAGTTCCCACGCGGTCAGGCGCGAGCCTTGCAGCCAGGGACGGGTTTCGTCGGCGTAGACGCGCTCCACCATGCCTTCGATGAACGCTGCGCGAATCACCCCGAGCGCGGTACCAAAACCGCCGGTGGCCAGGGCGCCGGTGTTGCAGTGGGTCAGGATCGCCTGGGCGTTGCCCTGATGCTTGCGGATCAGGTCGACGCCGAGCTGGGCCATGGTCAGGTTGGCTTCGCGATCGCTTTCATGAATGGCAATGGCCTCGGCTTCGAGCGCCTCCAGCGGATCGGCGTTGTCCTTCAGGCGATCCAGCCGGTCATGCATGCGGTTCAGTGCCCAGAACAGGTTGACCGCCGTTGGACGGGAATCGGCCAGCAGCATGAAATCCTCTTCCAGCGCGGCATACCAATCGCCACCCTCGGCAATTCGGGCACGGGCGGCCAACACGATGCCGTACGCGGCACTGATGCCGATGGCCGGCGCACCGCGCACCACCATCGAGCGAATCGCCTCGGCCACGCCGGCAGCGCTGGTGTAGGCGATCCAGTTTTCCTCGAACGGCAAAACGCGCTGATCCAGCAGGTGGAGCGCGCCATCACGCCAATCGATGGCCTTCACTTTCTCCGCAGCCAACAGTCGATCGCGCATCCCTCACCCCGCACTCATGAACAAAAGCCGCCGATTATAGCGATCCCCCCGTGAAGACGCTCGGGTATACTTCGCCATCCTTTACAAAAGCACTGGAACCGACCCTCGATGCCGAAACCTGCCATTGCGCTCGACTTATTATTGCTGCCGACCTGGCTGGTACCCGTCGAACCCGCAGGCGTTGTGCTCAAGGAGCATGGCCTGGGCATCCGCGACGGTCGCATCGTTTTCATCGGCCCGCGCGCCGAAGCCTTGAAGTGTAACGCCGCTGAAGTCCGCGAATTGCCGGACGTTCTGCTCGCCCCCGGCCTGATCAATGCTCATGGCCATGCCGCCATGACCCTGTTCCGCGGCCTCGCCGACGATCTGCCGTTGATGACCTGGCTGGAAAACCATATCTGGCCGGCCGAGGGCAAGTGGGTCGATGAAGATTTCGTGCGTGACGGCACCGACCTGGCCATCGCCGAGCAGATAAAAGGCGGCATCACCTGTTTCTCGGACATGTACTTCTTCCCGAAGGTTGCCAGTGAGCGCGTACACAACAGCGGAATTCGCGCGCAGATCGCGATTCCGATCCTCGACTTCCCGATTCCGGGCGCCGCCAGCGCCGATGAAGCCATTCGTCAGGGTGTCGAATTGTTCGGCGACCTGAAGCATCACGAGCGCATCAAGATTACCTTCGGACCTCATGCACCCTACACCGTTGGTGACGAGAACCTGGAAAAAATCCGCGTGATCGCCGAAGAACTGGATGCTTCGGTTCACATGCACGTCCACGAAACCGCCTTCGAAGTGCAGCAAGCGGTCGAACAACGCGGTGAACGCCCATTGGCCCGCCTCGGCCGACTGGGCCTGCTCGGACCGCGCTTCCAGGCCGTGCACATGACCCAGATCAGCGATGACGACCTGGCGTTACTGGTAGAAAGCAACACCAGCGTGATCCATTGCCCGGAGTCGAACCTGAAACTGGCCAGCGGCTTCTGCCCGGTAGAGCGTCTGTGGCAGGCCGGGGTCAACGTCGCGGTCGGCACCGATGGCGCGGCGAGCAACAATGATCTGGACCTGCTGGGTGAAACCCGCACCGCCGCCCTGCTGGCCAAAGCCGTCGCCGGCTCGGCCACCGCGCTGGACGCCCACCGGGCGCTGCGCATGGCCACGCTGAACGGTGCACGGGCATTGGGGATTGAAGCCGAGACCGGCTCCCTGGAACTCGGCAAGGCTGCGGACATTGTCGCTTTCGACCTGTCCGGCCTTGCGCAACAACCGGTCTATGACCCGGTTTCGCAACTCATTTACGCCACCGGCCGCGACTGCGTAAAACACCTGTGGGTCGCCGGCAAGCAGTTGCTCGACGACCGCCGCCTGACGCGCCTGGACGAACAGCAGCTCGGCGAAACCGCCCGGGCCTGGGGCCGACGCATCAGCGGCCACACCGAATCGTAAACACCCCGGAGCAGACTTCGGGACTACAACCCTTTTTCAAGTTTTAGAGGATTGAATCATGAGCAACGTCGACCACGCCGAAATCGCCAAATTCGAAGCCCTGGCCCATCGCTGGTGGGACCGCGAAAGCGAGTTCAAACCGCTGCATGACATCAACCCGCTGCGGGTCAACTGGATTGACGAGCGCGTCAATCTGGCCGGCAAGAAGGTGCTCGACGTCGGCTGCGGCGGCGGCATCCTCAGCGAAGCCATGGCCCAGCGCGGCGCGACCGTCACTGGCATCGACATGGGTGAAGCGCCGCTGGCGGTTGCACAGCTGCATCAGCTGGAATCCGGCGTGAACGTCGAATACCGCCAGATCACCGCCGAAGCCCTGGCCGAAGAAATGCCCGAGCAGTTCGATGTCGTCACCTGCCTGGAAATGCTCGAGCACGTGCCGGACCCCTCCTCGGTGATCCGCGCCTGTTTCCGCATGGTCAAGCCCGGTGGCCAGGTGTTCTTCTCCACCATCAACCGCAACCCGAAGGCGTACCTGTTCGCCATCGTCGGCGCCGAATACATCATGAAACTGCTGCCGCGCGGCACCCACGACTTCAAGAAATTCATCCGCCCCTCCGAGCTGGGCGCCTGGAGCCGCATGGCCGGCCTGACCGTCAAGGACATCATCGGCCTGACCTACAACCCGCTGACCAAGCACTACAAGCTGGCGGCGGACGTTGACGTCAACTACATGATCCAGACCCTGCGCGAGGAATAAGCCGATGGCCATCAGAGCAGTCCTTTTCGACATGGACGGCACGCTGCTCGACACCGCGCCGGACTTCATCGCCATCTGCCAGGCGATGCGCGCGGATCGCGGCTTGCCGCCGATGAACGACAAGCACATCCGCGACGAAATCTCCGGCGGCGCCAAAGCCATGGTCGCGGTGACATTCTCGATGGATCCGGAGTCGCCGGGCTTCGAGGAGCTGCGCCTGGAGTTCCTCGAGCGCTACCTCGCCGGTTGCGCCGTGCACAGCAAGCTGTTCGACGGCATGGGCGAATTGCTGGCCGACATCGAAAAAGCCAATCTGGTCTGGGGCGTGGTCACCAACAAGCCGCTGCGCTTCGCCGAGCCGATCATGCAGCAGCTGGGGCTGGCCGAGCGCTCGGCGTTGCTGATCTGCCCGGATCACGTCAAGAACAGCAAACCGGATCCCGAGATGCTGATCCTTGCCTGCAAGATGCTTGACCTGGATCCGTCGAGCGTTCTGTTTATCGGCGATGATTTGCGTGACATCGAATCCGGCCGCGATGCCGGCACCAGGACCGCCGCCGTGACCTATGGCTACATTCACCCGGACGACAACCCTCGGCACTGGGGGGCGGATGTCGTGGTGGATCACCCGCTGGAGTTGCGCAAGGTGCTCGACAACGCACTCTGCAGTTGCTGAGACCTGACGCTGAGCGTCATTGGCTGCATTCCCACGCGGTCGCGTTCGACGCCTCGACGTGGGAACGATCTGACTCTTGATGAGGTTTTTTATGTTTGATTACACCGCTCGCCCCGAATTGCTCAAGGATCGGGTCATTCTGGTCACCGGTGCCGGTCGCGGCATCGGCGCCGCTGCCGCGAAAACCTACGCAGCCCACGGTGCCACCGTTCTGCTGCTGGGCAAGACGGAAGCCAATCTGACCCAGGTCTATGACGAGATCGAGGCGGCCGGGCATCCTCAGCCGGCCGTGATCCCTTTCAACCTCGAAACCGCCCTGCCCCATCAATACGATGAGCTGGCGGCGATGATCGAGACCGAATTCGGTCACCTCGACGGCTTGCTGCACAACGCCTCGATCATTGGCCCGCGCACGCCGATCGAGCAGTTGTCCGGTGAAAACTTCATGCGCGTCATGCAGGTCAACGTCAACGCGATGTTCATGCTGACCAGCACCTTGTTGCCACTGCTCAAACTGTCCCGGGACGCCTCGGTGGTGTTCACTTCCAGCAGTGTCGGGCGCAAGGGACGCGCTTACTGGGGTGCCTATGGCGTGTCCAAGTTCGCCACCGAAGGTCTGATGCAGACCCTGGCCGACGAAGTCGACGGCGTGGCCCCGGTGCGTTCCAACAGCATCAACCCGGGCGGCACCCGCACCAGCATGCGCGCCCAGGCGTACCCGGGGGAAAACCCGCTGAACAACCCGACGCCGGAAGAGATCATGCCGGTCTATCTGTACCTGATGGGCCCGGACAGCACGGGCATCAATGGCCAGGCATTCAACGCCCAGTAATGCCATACGTCGCATTTGTGGCCGTGGCGGTTTCCCGTCATGGCATACATTTGCCGCTTTGCGCAGACCCGTTTCAGTCAAATAACCACCATCCCGCTCAACGTTAAAAATTCAAATCGTTGATTCATAAAGGTTTTAATAAAACCTGAACTGAATGGCACGACTTTCGCTCTACATTTCCTCAAAGCACGCCGAGTGAAGGCAGTCGGGCAAGGCCTGATTCGATAGCTGACTAATCGTCATCGGGCAGACTAAACTTACGCCAAACGTCCTACGGGACTGATGGATCAGTATGACGCGCAGCCCATAGCCGCTCTCACCCAGCCTGTAAGACAGACTTACTGCTTAGGGGCTCACGCCGTATGAAATCACCCTCCCAGACCACTGCAATTGACTTCGACAGTGCCAAATTGCAACGCCTGGGCTTTGGTCAGTTGCCTCCGCTTCTGCAGCGACCTGTCAGCGCGGCGCAATTGCGCCAGCAACTGAGCCTGCAACTGCAAACCAGCCTTGAGCCCCAGCGCATCCTCGGCCTGTTTTTCCGCGAAGCTCAACGCCTGGTGCCCTTGGACGCCATGACCTATGTGCACAGCGGCAGCGATTTACGCCTGGAGTTCGGCGCCCGCGGCCACCACTCGGTCAGCTACAGCCTCAGCCACGAAGGCGAGCACATGGGTGAACTGGTATTGCGGCGCAATCAGCGGTTCAGCGAAGTCGAGTTGGGCAACTTCGAGTCGCTCCTGTCTTCGCTGCTGTACCCGATGCGCAACGCGCTGCTCTATCGCGTCGCCACGCAAACAGCCCTGCGCGATGCGCTGACCGGCACCGGCAATCGCATCGCCATGGAGCAGACCCTGCAGCGGGAGATCGAGATGTCCCGGCGGCATTTGCAACCCTTGTCGTTGCTGATGCTGGACATCGACCACTTCAAACAGGTCAATGACAGTCATGGTCACAGTGCTGGCGATGAAGTGCTCAAAGCCGTGGCGGCGTCGATCAAGAATCAGTTGCGCAATGTCGACATGGTTTTTCGTTATGGCGGGGAAGAGTTTCTGATTCTGCTGTCCAACACCAGTCGCGAAGCCGCCGCAATGGTCGGTGAACGTCTGCGCCATGCAACGCAAGCCCAGGACTACTATGCCGATGGCCAGCTGATCGAGCTGACCGTGAGCCTTGGCTGCGCCACCCTGCTGCCCGGCGAATCGTCCGACAGCCTGCTGCGCCGCGCCGACAGCGCGCTCTATGTGGCCAAGCGCGAGGGACGCAATCGCCTGACGATGGCCGGCTAGACAGCTACCGGCAATAAAAAACAGGAGCCTGTGGCGGACCGTGTGAAAACACAGCCTGCCAAGGTCCGGTTTTCACCTTGGATATAGCGCATAAGAAAAATGCCCGTATCTTGCGATACGGGCATTTTCTTTAACCGGCCAGCAGATTGCCAGGTTTTCACACGGTCTGTGTGGGCTCCCGTTTTTATGGGCGCTGTCGGAACTAGCTCTCGACCAGTGCCCGTCGCTCGCGACCGGCCAGCACCCGCTCCGTCAACTCCAGCTGCATGCAGCGCTCGAGGAACAGATACATGTAGTCATAACTCTTGCACACGGCCTGGCGCAGCTCCGTTTGCAACGCACGACTCGGATTTGTCCCGGCCAGGGTGCAGATGATTTCCAGCGCCTCCCAGGGGTGAGCGTCATCGTACTGGGCGTGCATCTTCAGCCACTTCATTGCCCGTTTGCGATCCTCTTCAGGGAATGCGGCGGCATACACACCGGTCGAGCAAACCAGCGCCGACCACTCCCCGGTCGCGCCTTCGATCGCATAGTTGGTGGCGGCAATGGCCACGATCAGCGAATCCGCCGAACTGGTGTGCCAGCACCAGTGACTCAGGGCGTGCAACTCCGGCGGCACTTGCTGCGCCTGCAAGTCTTCCAGACTTACACCGTGGGCCCGACTCCAGTTCAACCAGTAATCGGCGTGATTGAGTTCGACGCGGATGTTGCGCATCAGCCAGCGCCGCGCCATGTCTTCCCCGGGGTGACGGGCAAATTTGGTTTTGGTGAGATTCTGCGCCATGTACAACGCGAACTGCTCAACGACGGGCCAGCCCCCGATCAGGTACTGGCGCATGGTCTTGGCGCTGAGCTTGTTATCACGCATGCGCAGATAAAGTTCATGTTCGACAACCCGGCGTTTGCTCTCGCTGCAATCCTGGATCAACTGTTGCGCCCAGGCGGGATAACTTGCAGCTTCCATGAGTGGTCCGGTTCGGTTGAATGTGTCGATCACTGTTCGGCTCCTTTTGATTTGTGATTGTAAGGATCGGCAAGAGTCTTCAACGGAACGTGCCAGGCGCTTTGAATAACAGCGGCTGCGGTCTGGCGGGCCGGCTTTGCAAACTGTCGCAGGTAAACAATTGCGGGCGCTCGACTACATAACCCTGAGCGTAATCCACACCAATTTCAAGCAACGCCTGCTCGATTTGCACTGTTTCAACAAACTCGGCAATTGTCTGCTTACCCATGACATGCCCGATGTGGTTGATCACTTCGACCATAGCGCGGTTAATCGGGTCGTCCAGCATATCCTTTACGAAACTCCCGTCGATCTTCAGGAAGTCTACAGGCAAATGTTTCAGATAAGCGAATGAAGACATTCCGGCACAAAAATCATCAAGGGAGAAGTAACAACCTAAGCCTTTGAGTTCATTAATAAATCTGATTGCACTGCCGAGATTTGCAATAGCACTGGTTTCCGTAATTTCAAAACAAATCATTTCAGGCGGTACGCAATAGATATCAAACTGTTCCCGTAGAAAGTGCAAGAAAGCGTCATCTCCGATAGTAATGCCTGAAAGATTAATCGCACACATTGCCAGAGGGCCTTCGCACTCTTCGTTAATACATTGGGCGATAACCTTAAATACATTCTCCACAACCCAGCGATCCAGCGAGGTCATCAAACCGTAACGTTCCGCTGCCGGTATGAAACTGTCCGGCAGAATCATCCGGCCTGCCTCGTCATGCAGGCGCAACAGAATCTCGATGTGCCCGCGGTCGCCACCAGCGACCGAACCCAACGGGGCGATTTCCTGGGCGTAGAGACAAAAACGGTTTTCCTCCAGGGCCATGTGCAGGCGTTGCACCCACGCCATCTCGCCAAAACGCAGGGACAATTCCGAGTCGTCGGCATGGTAGACCTGCACCCGGTTGCGGCCCTTTTCCTTGGCCATGTAGCAGGCCATGTCGGCGGCCCGCAACGAGGTCTCGAGGGTGGTCGGAGTCTGGGAAACATGCACCAGACCGATGCTGACAGTGGTCAGGAACGGGCGTCCCTTCCAGACGAAATGCAGATTCTGCACGGTCTGACGCAAGCTTTCGGCGATCTTCTCGGCCGCCTCCGGCGCGCAGTTCTCCAGCAGGATGCCGAACTCATCGCCGCCCAGCCGAGCCAGGGTGTCGCCCTCGCGCAGACCTGACTGCAGCAACGCGCAGATATGCCGCAGCAACTCGTCGCCGGCCGCGTGACCGCAGGTGTCGTTGACCAGTTTGAATTGATCGAGATCGAGGAACATCAATGCATGCCGCCCCGGCTGCCGGGTCAGGTTGTGCAGGGCCTGTTCGAGGCGGTATTCGAACTCGCGACGGTTGGCCAGGCCGGTCAGTGCATCGTGGGTGGCCTGCCACGACAGATTGGCGATGTATTGCCGCTCCTGGGTCATGTCATGCAGCACCAGCACCGTGCCGCTGACCTTGCCGGCGTTGCGGATCGGCGCGCCGACCAGGGTCACCGACACGGTGCTGCCGTCCAGTCGCTGGATCAGCTTCGAGTGTTCACTGCCGCCGGTGAGCTGGCCGCTGAGAATGTGCTCGATCAGGGTCAGCCCTTCGGTCTGGGCGTTGTCATCCAGCAGATTGAACAACGCCGCCAGCGGCAGACCGGAAGCCTGTTCAGCCTTCCAGTGAGTCAATGCTTCGGCGGCCGGGTTCATGTAGTCGATCGCCCCGCTCACATCGGTAGTGATCACCCCGTCGCCAATGGAATGCAGGGTGACATGAGCCCGATCCTTTTCCATCTGCAGCGCTTCGGCAAAGGCGTGCCGCTGCTTGAGCAATTTGTGGGTGCGCAGCAGCGCCAGCACGATCAGGCCCAGCGCGGTGGCGAGGTTGGTGAACAGCAGCAGGCGCATGATCATCCGCGAGCCTTCACCCAAGGCATCGCTGAACGCCTTGGCGGCCGGCGTCACGCCGTCGTTGATCGCAAAGATCCGGTCCTTCCAGCGGTGGATATCGGCCTCGGTGGCGGCATTGGCAATGATGCGCTGATGCATCTCTCGCGCCACGCCGTCGAGCTCCACCAGGTAGGCGTCCCCCAGCGTCCAGCGGTCGATGGCGGTTTCCAGATAGCTGAAGTGACGGAAATTCAGGTACAGCCAGATCAGGCTGGAGACATCGTCAGGGTGGTTGCCCCCCTTGAGAATGCCCTCGCGCGCCGATTGCAGGTCGGGCGGTTGCCTGTCCAGTGCCAGGCGCAACTGGTGGCCGCCCTGGGGCACGGCGATTGCGCTCTGGTATTTGAGGTAAATCGCCTCGTCACGGCTGTCGGCATAGAGGTTGAGGTAATAGATGGCGTCTTTCTGGCCCTTGGACCACAGGCTCTCGCCCGCGACATAGCCGCGAACGGCCGACAGGACGTAAAGACTCACGCCCCCCAGCAATGCCTGAAACAACACGACGGCGATGAATGGCCAGACGATGCCCAGCAACCGAGGCGTTCCGAGAGTCCGCTTTTGCTTCATGGTATTCCTTGCATGAGCACTGCCTGATCGTCCTGCGAACATCCCCCCAAGACTAGGAGGCCTTCACGGTTCCGGCAAGCGGCGGATCAGCCTCAGTTCAGGACAGAAGCTCGATAGACATATGTACGGCCACCATTGTGGGCGGGACCGATTAACTGTGCGCTCCAGGCATCCCCCTCTGTGGCGGGAATGCTTTCACAAGGAGTGTGATATGTCCTCGACGTCTCCAGCTTCAATCGATCCATCAGCAACCGCAGAATCGAACGCTCGCAAGACTCTGGGTCTGGATGCCAGCCCGGATATCGAATCCCTGATTCCCCGGCCGACCGCCAGGGACCGCAAAAGGTTCAAGACCGCGCAGCTTGCGACACCGCCCCTTGCGCCCTCCATGACCCTTGAGCAGTACAAGGCGAAACGCATCAATGAGCAAATAATCGAAACGGTCAGATCCTTTCTGATCGGCAAGCCCTCGCTGATCCGTCATTTGAGCGGCAGTATATTGCGCCTCGCGGACCCGGAAGAACTGCGCGCGACACCTTCGGTTTTCCTCCAGCGAATACTGGATACCCCCGAATCACTGGATCTGACAGAACGGCTGCTGAAAAAGCTCAAATGGTACGGCGCATCCCCCGGCGAACAGACGCCGGCATCGGTGCGTTATCAATTGATCTGCAAAGCCATCTGCCTCTATCTGCACGCCCCTTCAGCTGACGAGCCGCAAGAGCTCGCCGGTTTCCACTGGCAGGACCCGAATCACCGGGGCAAGAGCTACCAAACCTTGCGCCACGATTTCGAACAGCATTTGCTGCGCACCGGCCGGGTGGCCACTACCAAAGAGGCGATCCTGCTGGCTCAGGTATTCCAGACCCGCCTTTCGAAAGACTTCAGGGTACGCGATGTACCACCGGAGCTTCGCTACAAGACCTCGGTGGTATGGGTGAACTTCATGCACGGCGTATTGCTGGCCGAGGATCTGGGCCTGGATCCGTCGCAGCCATTGTCCTTCCAGCAACTTGTCGATCTGCCTCTGGAGCGCAGCACCGGCGCGTCGGCCGAACAACTTGAGGCGATTGCACGATTGCGTACAGGCCCTGCCCTGGAATGGGCCGTCTGCACCGGAGCCATTGCGCAGCGAACGACAACCGATTACGACCCGGAAGATATCAGGCGCGCGCTGACAGCACTGGAAGAACAAACCGAGCGCCTGAACAAAGCCGTGACGACACTGGACTTGCGTCCTCCTGAACGATTGCAGATGGCCAGGCAGGTCATGACTGACTTGTTCAGAGGCGTCACGTTCGAACGGGACGGGCGCAAATTGATGTCTGCGGATCCGAGTCATAGTCATTCCAGAGCACCACTGGACCTGAATAAACAGCAAGGCCACGACTTTCTGGATGTCTATGCAGACGGTCAGCTTGATGGCGGGAAGCGATGGATCGTCTCCATGCCCGATGGCACCACGCGCTCGACGACAGCACTAAGGCTCGATGGACAGCGAATGCTCTATGCCGAGCGGGAAAACCGGCGTGGCGGTTATGACCGGGTGGACGACGATGTCTACAGTTGGGCAGGCTATTTTTTGCCTGACATCAACGCCCGGTTCGAAACCGCCTTCAACGACTACCTGACAACCATCAGACAGGCATATCAATCGCTGATTGCCAGTTTACTGATATCACTGCCAGCGGCTGATCGCCGGGCGCTGGTTCAAGGTGAAGTCCAGGTGCTGAGCCTGCGGCAGAAACCCGGGCCGAATGCCAATTCGGAGCAGGTCCGCGCAAGGAAGGGCTTTGTTCTGAAAGTGATCCACGGCACAGACATCACCTACTACGAGCTCATTCCGAGTGCGGGCGTCATTCGTCAGCGGACCGGTTTGAGGTTTTCCACCATCAATGGCGTTCGCACCGAGTTTCCACTGCATGCCTCGATTCCGGGACAAAGCTATTCCCCCGAGCGCAATCTGAGTACTTCCCTTCTGCTCGACTGGTCCGCCCACCTCCACGGCAGAGCGCCCGCAGAGCGAGCATCGTGTCCTGGATTCCTCGATATCATGGGGTTCATGCCGGCAGCGGTATCGCCCGTTCAAACCGTTACCGAGGAGGAAACCAGCCTGACGGCATCCCGACTGAATGAGGTGGCTCGCTATATTTCAACGAACTTCCTCTTCGTCGATGAGCAGCATTTGCGCCAGCAGGCCCGAGGCATCACGACCTTCGACACCGCTCGGGCGAAAACCGAGAAGCGACTGGAGACGTTCCTGTCCATCGTCAAAGGATTTGTGCCTTTCTGGGGCAGCATCGATGATCTTCTGTCGGACAGCACCACCAGCAAAGTCCTGGGCGGGGTCGGACTCCTGTTTGACCTGGCGTCATTCCTTCTCCCTATCGGCAAATTTATCTCGGGCTCGGTGCGCCTGCTCCGTGCCGCTGCCGGCACTACTCGCATGGCCGTCAAAGCGAGTCTTCCGCCCTTCTCGACGCTGACTCGCAAGCTTCTGACCGCTTCACTGGCAAACCTCAATCCGCTGGACGGTATCCCCTCACTACTCAGAGGTCTGGGGAGCGGTGCCGGCAGAGGACTGCTCTTCATCGGTCGGGCGAGTATCGGCGGCATCAGAAGACTCACGGGACATGCAGACAGCTACCGACTGGTTCAAAACCTGCCCCAGGCCATCGATCCCGGGAGCTGGAAGCCGCTGACCAATACCGACGAGCTGGCAACGGTCAACGGCATTGATGACATCATTGTGCGTCACACCAATGCGTTGGATCTGAAACAACTGCACCTGGTCGACCCGGTCACATCCCTGCCTTACGGCCCGCGCCTGCACAACAACACCAGGAATCTCATCCAGGGCAGGTCCACTTTCAAGAAGTTGCCGCCAACCGAATCCCATGCCCTGTCCGAACTCCCGGAACACGCCCATGTACGAGAATTCCTGGAGGTTGATGGTCGAACCACGATGTTGATTGATGACATCCCCTATCGTCTGGACGGCGATCAATTGCGTCGCGCCGATCTGATCGATGATGCATCGCTTTTAAAAACGCTGCCCTGTCGGGTACGGCGCAAGGGTCCCATAGCCTGCAAGACACGTTTTGTCACCGGTGATCTCGCCCCGCACCCGGATATCGGCAGTTTCGACGAAAGCAAAGGCTGGGCCCCCTGGTTCGGAGACAGCATCTATACGCCAGCAGTTGAAGGGCGAGCGAAGCTGTTCAAACACCTGAAAAGGAAGAACCGGCTCGACGCGACGATGGAATTTCAGAAAGGGATATACGGCAGAATCAACGTAAAAACGCCCTATGGAACCCGAGGTGAATTCGACACCTTCCAGGCCGGTGCCATCATCGTTCCCGCCATGGACGAATCGAAGCGCTATGTGTTTACCCGGCTGGATGCCGGAGCCTTCTACGTTGCCGAACTCCCCAAGGGGCAAAACATTTCCGGCCCCCTGAAACTGCGCCAGGCCAAAACCCTGCCCAACAATTTGCGAAAAGAACTGATGACTGTTTATACCGGCTCACTCAACGCCAACAACACGGCGAGGATCTATGGTGTGCCGGCGGTGGAGCGCGCTCTGAAAACCATGGAGGAAATTGCCATTCCGATTGGTGGCCACAATCATCCACCCAATACCCTCAATCTGCTCAAGGTCGACACAAGTCCCGGCGAGGCGGTGCTGTTCGACCACTCCACGCGGATGATTGTCAGCCAACTCCAGACCGGAGCAGCGTCCTGGTCTCGCAGCGGCACCGCACCAGCCGCCCTGCGCCAAAGGGCTGCGGACATATTCGACACACTGTTTGTCAAGAAAACCATCAATGTCGTGGCAGGCGCCGACTTGCGGATCAATAAAACGATGAAAAAATTCCAGAAGCTGCTCCCGAGCCACCTGCAAACCGAGAACGCGAGAAACATCGCTTACGCCGACATCGTAACCTCGACCGGCAAGCGGGAGGTTTACGTCAGTATCTCCGGCGCAAAGGGACTTACAGGGGAACTGCCACTGTTCAAACATCCATTCGCCCCGGACAAGGTCATCGTAGGCGATACGACCTACTTCAACATCGACTTCGGCCAGACATTTACCAGAACTTCTTTGAACGTCTCCCCCGAGGGGAAAATATTGGCTATTCCCCGTACGATCAAGGACGTACACAACTACAAGCCGGAGATGACCAGTCGACCGACCTCGCTGGACAGTGAATCCAAGCTGATCAGTGTGCTTCGGCAAAAGTACCCGGACAACTCGATGATCACATCGGTGGATGTGGCGACCACCATGCCTCCATGCACCAGCTGTTCAGTCGTCATGAAGGCGTTCGGCCACAACGCTGGAGCGGATGCACTGAAGGTCTTGTGGGGCTGACCTACAAGCGCTGCAAATGCCCATAAAGCTTGGCGTACAACCCACCATCGGCAATCAGTTGCTGATGGTCGCCATCCTCGGCCACTTGTCCGCCGTCGAACACCAGCACCCGGTCTGCCTGCTTAACCGCCGACAGACGGTGAGCGATGATCAGCGTGGTGCGGCCATGGAGGAACCGCGCCATGGCCTGGTGCAGGTTGTATTCGGTGGCGGCGTCAAGGGCTGATGTGGCTTCGTCGAGGATCACCACTTTGGGTTCGGCGAGGATCATCCGGGCGATGGCCAAACGTTGCCGCTGACCACCGGACAGGCGCACGCCGGAGCGGCCGACGATGCTGTCCAGACCGTCCGGCAATGCGCGGATGGCGGGTTCGAGCTGGGCGATTTCCAGCGCCTGCCAGCAGGCCTCATCGCTGCGGGTACGGCCCATGGTCAGATTGGCGCGTACGGTGTCGTTGAACAGCGCCGGATGCTGCAGCACCACCGCGACATTGTCCCGAACCGTTTCCAGGCCGATTTCCTGCTGGGACGATCCACCGAAACGGATCGTCCCGGCCAGTGGCGTGTACAGGCCCAGCAGCAATTGCACCAAGGTACTTTTGCCGCCGCCGCTGGCGCCGACAATCGCCACTTTCTCGCCGGGGGCGATGGACAGGTCCAACTGATCCAGCACCAGTTCGTCACCGTAACCGAAGCTCAGACCCTGCACCTGAATCCCGACGGTATCGCGGCCCTTGAACGGATCGACGCCGCCGGGGTATTGCGGCTCGTCGGCGCGGGCCAGCAGTTCGTTGATCCGCGACAGCGCACCGCCCGCCGCGTAATAGGCGTATTGCAGGTTCAGCAATTGTTCGACCGGGCCGATCATGAACCACAGGTAACTGAACACCGCGAGCATCTGGCCGATCGAAAGATCGGAGAACAGCACCGTGAGCATCGCCGCCGCGCGGAAGATGTCGATGCCGAACTGGAACAGCAGGCCACTGGCACGATTCGAAGCGTCGGTCTTCCACTGCGAGTTGACCGCGTAGTTGCGCACTTCCTGAGCCCGTAGACCCAGCCGTCCGAGGAAGAAGCCCTGACGGTTGCCGGCGCGCACTTCCTGGATCGCATCGAGGGTTTCGCTCAGCGCCTGGGTGAAGCGCGAGGTACTGTCGTTCTCCAGTTTCTTCAGGTGTTTGACCCGTTTGCCCAACTGCACCGTGGCGTAGATCACCAACGGGTTGAACAGCAGGATCAGCAGTGCCAGTTTCCAGTGCATCCACATCAGGATGCTGGCGGTGCCGACCAGGGTCAGCATCGCCACGAGGAAACGGCTGAGGGTTTCGCCGACAAACTTGTCGAGGGTGTCGAGGTCGGTGACCAGGTGCGTGGTGACCGTGCCGCTGCCCAGGCTTTCGTATTCGCCGAGGGAGATCCGTTTCAGACGTTCGATCAGGCGCACGCGGATGCGATACACGATGTCCTTGGCCAACCGCGCAAACAGACGGGCCTGCAACACGCCAAAACACAGGGCGCTGCAGCGCAGGGTCAGCGTCACCACCAGCATCAGGCCGATGTAGCCCGCCGCTTGCTGCCACATCGAAGGCAGCACATGGTTCATGACTTTCAGCGCGGCATCGCCGTGGCCGAGCAGGACTTCGTCCACCAGCAACGGCAGCAGCAACGGAATCGGCACGCTGCACAGCGTCGCCAGTACGGCCACGCCGTTGGCGATCCACAGGGATTTTTTGTGATGAAGTGCCAGACGCCGGACTTCAGCCCAGCTCAGCCGGTCGACACGCTTGACGGCTGGCGTGTCATCGGCCGGGTCAGACACAGGCGGCGCGCTCCAGCCATCGGCCGAGCAACGGCGACAGTTCACTGAGCGGCTGGTAGCCGTTGGTCAGCAACGCCAGTTGACCGTTGCGTTCGGCGAGCAGGGTCGGGAAGCCGGCGATGCCCAGATCCTGCACCCAAGTGAAATCGGCCTGGGTCGCCTTGTGTTGATCGGCATGATCAAACAGGGCAGCAAATTCGATACGGGGGACGCCGGCCTTCTCTGCCAGTTCCACCAGAACGCTGGCCTGGGTGACATCGCGACCTTCGGCGTAAAACGCGTGCTGGATCAACCCCACCAGTTTCCACGCGCAATCCGGCGCCAGGCTGCGCGCGGTGACGATGGCCCGACAAGCTGGCTCGGTGTCGTAGACAAAGCCGTCCGGCAGCGCGCCTTCGAACTTGAACGGCTGGCCGGTGGCCTCGGTGACCGCCTGCCAGTGTTCGAGAATGTAGCGCCGAGTGGTCGGCTCCAGCGCCGCACCGCTGCCGGTGCGCAACCCGCCGACCACCAGGTGCAGTTCCACCCCGGCCGCCTGCGCCTGCTCCACCAATGCCTTGGCCACCGGGGCAAATCCCCAGCACCACGAACACATCGGATCCATCACATAGAGCAGGCGTGCAGACATGATTAAGCCTCGGTGGATGCTTGCTTATAGTTGTAGCCGATCGGGTGCGGCATGTTGCGCGCTTTGGCCAGCTCGATCTGCTTCTGCCGATCGATGGCGCTGCGGCGGGTCTTTTCGCTCAGGCTGTTCCAGCAGTGCGGGCAACTGATGCCGGCCACATAATGCTCGGAGGCGCGATCCTCGACGCTGACCGGGGTGCGGCAGGCATGGCACTGATCGTAGTCGCCCTCGCTCAGGTCATGACGAACGGTCACGCGGTTGTCGAAGACGAAGCAGTCGCCCTGCCATTTGGTTTCTTCCTGCGGCACTTCTTCGAGGTACTTCAGGATGCCGCCCTTGAGGTGGTAAACCTCTTCGAAGCCTTCGCCCAGCATGTAGCTCGACGCCTTCTCGCAGCGGATGCCGCCGGTGCAGAACATTGCGACCTTCTTGTGCACGGCCGGGTCGAAGTGCTCTTTGATGTAGTCAGGGAATTCACGAAAACTGGTGGTTTTCGGATCGATGGCGCCTTCGAAAGTGCCGATCGAGACTTCGTAATCGTTGCGGGTGTCGATCAGCAGCACTTCCGGATCGCTGATCAGCGCGTTCCAGTCCTTGGGCTCGACGTAGGTGCCGACCTTCTTGTTCGGGTCGACGCCTTGCACGCCCAGGGTCACGATCTCTTTCTTGAGCTTGACCTTGGTGCGATAGAACGGCTGCTCGTCGCAGTACGATTCCTTGTGATCGATATCGACCATGCGCGGATCGTTGCGCAGCCAGGCCAGCAGGCCGTCGATGCCTTCACGGCTGCCGGAAACCGTGCCGTTGATGCCTTCTTCGGCGATCAGCAGGGTGCCTTTGATGCCGTTGTCGACCATCGCTTGCAGCAGCGGCTCGCGCAGGTTGACGTAATCTTCGAGGGTGACGAACTTGTACAGTGCCGCCACGACAATCGGTTGTGTCATGGGTATTTCTCCAGGTGGCTACCCTCGTAAAGGGTGAACCGGATGCGAAAAAAAACGCGCCGGGTCAGCGGCGCGTTACGGATTCTAGCAAAAAACCTCAGTTCATTGCTGCAAGGCTCAATGCTTGCTGCCGCCGGCACAGGTCGGCGACGCTGGAGCGACGCCCACTTCTGCCCATTCCTGCGGGGTGTAGGTGTGCAGCGCCAACGCATGGAACTCGCCCATCAGCTCGCCGAGCGTGCCATAGACTTTCTGGTGGCGCTTGACGCGGTTCAGGCCTTCGAACTGTGCACTGACCACCACTGCCTTGAAGTGGGTCTGCAACCCGCGACTGTGCATGTGGCTTTCGTCCAGCACTTGCAGATGCTCAGGCTGAAGCAGCGCCAGCGTCGATTCGATGCGTTGTTGCATGGTCATCACGAACTCCGCTTACTTCTTCTTGGCCGCAGCCGCGCCTTTGGGTGCCAGCTCGTTGGTCATGTCATCCAGCAGCTTGTTGACCACAGGAACGGCGGGCTCCAGTTTGGCCTGGGTCATCTGGGCCGATTGCTGGGTCAGCTGCGGCATTTTTTCCAGGACTTTCTTGCCCAGTGGCGACTGGTAGAACGCGACCAGGTCTTTGAGCTCCTGCTCACTGAAGGTGCTGGTGTAGAGCTTGACCATGTCCGGTTTCAGCTTGTTCCAGCCAATGGCCTGATCCAGGGCGGCGTTGGCCTTGGCCTGGTAGGTATCCAGTACGGCTTTCTTGGATTCCGGAGCCTTGGTCTGTTCAAAACGCTGGGCGAACATCTGCTGCACCTGCATGTACACCGGAGTGCCCAGCTTGTCAGCGTGCGCCAGGGTCAGGAAAGCTTCGGCACTGGCGTTGTGGCTGGCGGTATCGGCAAGCACCTGGCCGCTGGCGCAAACCAGGGCAACCGCGGTGCAGATGGCACGAAGACGAGTCATCGAGTTTCCTTTTCAGCTAGGCGAGGTAAAACCCCAAGGGCGACCATTCTGCGCCTGAATAACGCTGCGGCTCAACCCCCGGCCCTTGCCGCGCTTGATTGGCGGGGATTTGCCGGTCAACAATCGGCCGGAGGGAACCACCCGGGCCGACACCGGCCTAAACTGCGCAAACAGACCAACAGGAGTGTGCACGATGAGCCGTATCGAAACCGACAGCCTGGGCCAGATCGAGGTCCCGGACGACGCTTACTGGGGCGCTCAGACGCAACGCTCGCTGATCAACTTCGCCATCGGCCAGGAACGCATGCCATTGCCGGTACTGCACGCCCTGGCCCTGATCAAGAAAGCCGCCGCCCGGGTCAACGACCGCAACGGCGACTTGCCGGCCGACATCGCCCGCCTGATCGAACAGGCCGCCGACGAAGTGCTCGACGGCCAGCACGACGACCAGTTTCCGCTGGTGGTCTGGCAGACCGGCAGCGGCACGCAAAGCAACATGAACGTCAATGAAGTGATTGCCGGTCGCGCCAACGAACTGGCCGGCAACCCACGCGGCGGCAAAACGCCCGTACACCCGAACGATCACGTCAACCGCTCGCAGAGCTCCAACGACTGCTTCCCCACTGCGATGAGCATCGCCACCGCGCAGGCTGTACAAACCCAACTGCTGCCGGCCATCGCCGAGCTGTCGGGGGGCCTGGCCGAGCTGTCGGCGCGGCACATGCAGCTGGTGAAGACCGGTCGCACCCACATGATGGACGCCACGCCGATCACCTTCGGCCAGGAACTCTCCGGTTTCATAGCGCAGCTGGATTACGCCGAACGGGCAATTCGCTCAGCGTTGCCGGCCGTGTGCGAACTGGCCCAGGGCGGTACAGCCGTCGGCACCGGGCTCAATTCGCCCCACGGTTTCGGCGAAGCGATTGCCGCCGAGCTGGCTGCACTTTCCGGTCTGCCGTTCGTCACCGCGCCGAACAAGTTCGCCGCCCTCGCCGGCCATGAACCACTGACCACCCTCTCCGGCGCCCTGAAAACCCTCGCCGTGGCACTGATGAAGATCGCCAATGACCTGCGTCTGCTGGGCTCCGGCCCTCGTGCAGGTTTTGCCGAAGTACGTCTGCCGGCCAACGAACCGGGCAGCTCGATCATGCCTGGCAAGGTCAACCCGACCCAGTGCGAGGCGCTGTCGATGCTCGCCTGTCAGGTGCTGGGCAACGACGTCGCGATCGGCTTTGCCGCCAGCCAGGGTCACCTGCAACTGAACGTGTTCAAACCGGTGATCATCCACAACCTGCTGCAATCGATTCGCCTGCTGGCCGATGGCTGCAGCAACTTCCAGCAGCACTGCATCGCCGGGCTTGAACCGGATGCCGAAGTCATGGCGAAACATCTGGAACGCGGCCTGATGCTGGTGACGGCGCTGAATCCGCACATCGGCTACGACAAATCGGCGGAAATCGCCAAGAAGGCCTACAGCGAAGGCAAGACTTTGCGCGAAGCGGCGCTGGAGCTGGGCTATCTGACCGATGAAGAATTCGATGCCTGGGTGCGGCCGGAGAACATGATCGAGGCCGGTGCAAAGGGCTGAAATCATCAGCGTCTGTAAGTCAGTCTTCGCGAGCAAGCCCGCTCCCACTTTTGACCGCAATCCCATGTGAGGAATGCGGTTAAAAGTGGGAGCGGGCTTGCTCGCGAGGAACGATGACTCGATTAACCTGCTGCCATGCGCATCCGCCGGGCCTTGAGTCCGGCAATCAGCGAAGGCCCCAGCGCTACCAGCGCCGACCCCAGCACCACCAGCACCGCCCCGCCATACCCCAGCAGATTGATTTGCTCGGCATGCACATATTCCGGCCACACCCCGGCTGCCACGGCCACCGCACCGAACGTCACCAACGGCGTGATCGCCAGCGTCGCACTGACCCGCGAAGCTTCCCAATGCGCAAGCGCCTCGGCAAACGCGCCGTAGGCGATCAGGGTGTTCATGCAGCACGCCAGCAGCAGCCAGCCCTGCAACGGGTTCAGCGACAGTGCTTCGAGCGGATGCACCCAAGGCGTCAGCAGCAAGGCGCAGAACAGGTAGATCACCATCATCACCTGCAGCGAATTCCACACCGTCAGCAATTGCTTCTGACCCAGTGCATAAAACGTCCAGACCGTCGACGCCAGCAGCACCAGCAACACGCCGGCGGTGTAGTCGGATAAAGACGTGAGCAATTCAGCCAGACGCTGATTGAAGAACAACGCAAAGCCGACCAACAGCACCGCCAGCCCAATGCCCTGGCCGATACTGAAGCGTTCCTTGAACACGAACAGGCTGGCGATCAGCAACATGATCGGCCCCATCTGCACCACCAGTTGCGCGGTGCCGGGGCTGAGCAGGTTCAGGCCCATCAGGTACAGCACGTAGTTGCCCACCAGCCCCAGCACCGCCATCAGCACCAGCCAGCCGCCCTTCGGCCCGAGCACCTTGCGGCTCGGCAATCGTTTGGTCGCCGCCAGATAAATGAACAGACAACCGCCGGACACCAGCAGGCGAAACCAGGTCACCGTGACCGGGTCCATCACCACCAGCACCTGCTTGAGCTTGATCGGCAGGATTCCCCACAGAAACGCCGTCAACAACGCCAGGAACATGCCGTACACCCAACGACCCGATGAAACGTGCATGAGAACCCCAAGCGCCAGAGACAGGAGCGCTCATTCTAGGCGCAGAGCCTCGGCCGACACAGGGACAGTTGCGCTCCAGCCGCAAATGAAACTGTGCAGGTCGCAGCATTAAATTGACGTGCTGCCGTTGATCGGCTGGCGAACCACTGCAAGTGGTTCAGGCATAAGCTCTTTGGACCCCATCCGCGCAGCGCTCAAGGAGATCGATCATGTTCGGAATGCGTGCCCAGGACACCGCCCCCGCCACGCACTTTCGCAGCGACCGGGTGTGCCGGGTCAACGGCGAACTGTTTTTCAGCACCCGTGAGAACACGCTCGAAGGGCCGTTCGACAGCCCCGAGAAAGCCGAGCAGGAAATCCGCGCGTACATCGCGCGGATGCAATGGATGGATGCCGGCAGTCAGGCCTAGCGCACTGCTTCAAACAAGCCGGTCGCGCCCATCCCGCCGCCTACGCACATGGTCACGATCCCGTAGCGCAGGTTGCGCCGCTGCAACTCGCGCACCAGATGCCCGACCTGCCGTGAACCGGTCATGCCGAACGGATGACCGATGGAAATCGAGCCGCCGTTGACGTTGTACTTCTCGTTATCGATTTCCAGCCGGTCACGGGCGTACAGGCACTGCGAGGCAAACGCTTCGTTCAACTCCCACAGGTCGATGTCCGCTACCTGCAAACCCTTGGCCTTGAGCAGCTTCGGCACCGAGAACACCGGACCGATGCCCATTTCGTCCGGCTCGCAACCGGCCACGGTGAAACCGCGGAAAAACGCCTTTGGCTTGAGCCCCAGTTGCAGGGCTTTTTCCAGGCTCATCACCAGCGTCATCGAGGCGCCGTCGGACAACTGCGACGAGTTGCCTGCGGTCACCGAACCGTCTTCGGCGAACACCGGTTTCAATCCGGCAAGGCTTTCATAGGTGGTGTCCGGGCGGTTGCAATCATCACGATCGACGACGCCGTCGAGGATCTGCACTTCACCACTGTGCTTGTCTTCGACCCGGTACTTCACCGCCATCGGCACGATCTCATCATTGAACAGGCCGGCTGCCTGCGCCTGAGCGGTGCGGATCTGACTTTGCAGCGAGTAGCGATCCTGAGCCTCGCGGCTGACGCCATAACGGCGCGCCACCACCTCGGCGGTCTGGCCCATGGTGTAGTAGATGCCCGGGGTCTGCTGCTTGAGCAACGGGTTGATCAGGTGATCGGTGTTGACGCTTTTGAGGGTCAGGCTGATCGACTCGACACCGCCGGCGACAATGATGTCGCTGCAACCCGAGGCGATCTGGTTGGCGGCAATCGCAATCGCCTGCAAACCCGAAGAGCAGAAACGGTTGAGGGTCATGCCCGCCGTGCCGGTGCCCAGTTGCGAGAGCACCGCCACGTTGCGCCCGATGTTGTAGCCCTGGGCGCCTTCGTTGGAGCCGGCACCGACGATGCAGTCCTCGACGCTGGCGGGATCGACGTCGTTGCGCGACAGCAAGGCGTTGACACAATGAGCCGCCATGTCATCGGGGCGGGTCTGGTTGAACTTGCCGCGAAAGGACTTCGCCAGGCCGGTCCGTACACTGTCGACGATCACCACTTCACGCATGGCATACCTCATTGTTGTAGTCGGTTGAGAGTGAACCGAGCATAAGTCCCCCCCTCACCGACCGCGACAATCATTCACCTCGCGTATGCGTGCCCATCGGTCAGTCCTTGTGCTTCTTTTCCTTCTTGTCGGATTTCTCGAAGGCTTCTTCCAGCGCCCGGTTGATCGTGCGCAGCACCTTGACCCGGGCCCAGCGCTTGTCGTTGGCCTCGACCAGTGTCCACGGTGAAATTTCGGTACTGGTGCGGTCGACCATGTCGCCCACCGCCGCACGATAGGCGTCCCACTTGTCGCGGTTGCGCCAGTCGTCCTCGGTGATCTTGAAACGCTTGAAGGGGATTTCCTCACGGGCCTGGAAACGCTCCATCTGCGTATCCTTGTCGATGGCCAGCCAGAACTTGACCACGATCACCCCGGCATCGGCCAGTTGCTCTTCGAAGTCGTTGATTTCGCCGTAGGCACGCATCCAGTCCGCCGTGCTGCAAAAGCCTTCGATCCGCTCCACCAGCACCCGGCCGTACCACGAACGGTCGAACACGGTGAACTTGCCCCGGGCCGGAATGTGTCGCCAGAAACGCCACAGGTACGGCTGCGCCCGTTCCTCTTCGGTCGGCGCGGCAATCGGCACGATGTTGTACTGACGTGGATCGAGCGCCGCCGCGACCCGCCGGATCGCCCCGCCCTTGCCCGCCGCATCGTTGCCTTCGAAGACCGCCACCAACGCATGACGGCGCATGCGCTTGTCACGCATCAACCCGGACAGTCGCGCCTGCTCGGTGATCAGTTGCTCTTCGTAATCCTTCTTGTCCAGGTTCTGGCTCAGGTTGAGGCTGTCGAGCAGGTTCAACTGATCCACCGATGTGCCCAGCGGCTGGGCACTGACAGCGTTCGAATGCACGTCCGGACGTTTCAGCGCATTTTGCAGGCCTTCGAGCAGGAGCTTGCCCACCGTCAGGCTACGGTAATGCACGTCCACCCCTTCGATGACATGCCAGGGTGCGTAGTCGCGACTGGTGCGACGCAGAACCCTCTCGCCATACTTGACGAACTTGTCGTAGGTCTCCGATTGCTGCCAGTCCAGCGGACTGATCCGCCAACTGTGCAACGGATCATCGGCGAGTGCCTTGAGCCGCGCCTTCATCTGCTTCTTGGACAGATGGAACCAGAACTTGAAGATCAGCGCGCCTTCATCGCACAGCATTTTTTCCAGGCGCTCGGCGCCGGCAATGGCCTGGTCCAGTCGTGGGTCCTTGAACAACCCGTGCACCCTGCCCTGCAGCATCTGGCTGTACCAGTTGCCGAAGAAGACCCCCATGCGCCCCTTGGCCGGCAGCATCCGCCAGTAACGCCAGGCCGGTGGCCGTGCCAGTTCTTCGTCGGTCTGCTGGTCGAAGGTACGCACTTCGATCAGGCGCGGGTCCATCCATTCGTTGAGCAACTTCACCGTCTCGCCCTTGCCGGCGCCTTCGATGCCGTTGATCAGAATGATCACCGGGAAACGCTTCTGCTGCTGCAACTCGAACTGGGCTTCAAGCAAGGCTTCACGCAGGGCGGGAACGGCGGCTTCGTAGGTGTCTTTGTCGATGGCGTGACCGATTTCAGCGGATTCGAACATAGGGACGGCTCCTTCCAGGATTCAGCAAGACTAGCGGATTGGGCATGGGGGCGGCACAGAAATTCCCGCTGGCGGCGGATTGTCCATGAGTCGTGCGCAACCAGGCTTGCCATGGATCAAGCGGCGCCCGCGTGATCGGCTAGAATGGCCGCCTTGTCGTTGCCGAGCCTGCCATGAAACCTGTAATGCCCCACGCCCAACTCGACTGGGATGACCAGGGACGCCCGCGTTCGCGAGTGTTCGACGATGTGTATTTTTCCGATCAGTCGGGGCTGGATGAAACCCGCTACGTGTTCCTCGAACAGAACCGTCTGGCCGAGCGCTTTGCCGCGCTGCCGTCGGGTGGGCGACTGGTGATCGGCGAAACCGGCTTCGGCACCGGGCTGAATTTTCTCTGCGCCTGGCAGTGGTTCGAACAGCACGCGGTGGCCGGTGCGCGACTGCATTTTGTCAGCGTCGAAAAATTTCCGTTGAGCCCTGCCGACCTGCAACGGGCGCTGGCGTTGTGGCCCGACCTGAAGCAATTCTCCGATCAGTTGCTCAAGCATTACGTGGCAATCCATCAGGGATTTCAGCGCATTGTTCTGGACAACGGTCGAGTCACCCTGACGCTGTTGATCGGTGATGCGCTGGAGCAGTTGCCGCAACTCGACGCACAGATCGACGCCTGGTTTCTCGACGGTTTTGCTCCGGCGAAAAATCCCGAAATGTGGACCGCCGAACTGTTCGCCGAACTGGCGCGGCTGGCGGCGCCCGGTTCGACCATCAGCACGTTTACCAGCACCGGCTGGGTACGGCGCCTGCTCAACGCTGCCGGCTTCAAGATGAAGCGCACGCCGGGCATTGGACACAAATGGGAAATCCTGCGCGGCGAATTTCTCGGCTGGCCCGAGGGCGTTGCACCTCCCGCCGTTGAAAAACCGTGGTTCGCCCGCCCGGCTCCCGTCACCGGAGAGCGACGGGCGCTGGTGATCGGTGCCGGTCTGGCCGGCTGTGCCACGGCGGCCAGCCTCGCGGCGCGGGGCTGGCAGGTCAGTCTGCTGGAACGGCATGACGCGGTTGCACAGGAAGCATCGGGTAACCCACAAGGCGTGCTGTATCTGAAACTGTCCGCCCACGGCACGGCACTGTCGCAGTTGATCGTCAGCGGTTTCGGCTACACCCGACGCCTGCTCGAAAACCTGCAACGCGGCACCGACTGGGATGACTGCGGGGTGCTGCAACTGGCGTTCAATGAAAAGGAACGCGAACGTCAGGCGCAACTGGCAGCCGCGTTCCCCGAAGACCTTGTGCAATGGCTCGATCAACCCGAGGCACAGGCCCGCGCCGGGGTCGGTCTGGAACACGGTGGTTTGTATTATCCCGAGGGCGGCTGGGTGCATCCGCCGGCGTTGTGTCAGGCGCAATCGGCACAACCGGGCGTCACGCTGCTGACTCATCAGCAGGCCCTTGAACTGCGCAAGGCCGACGGTCAGTGGCACGCCTTCGACGGGGAACGGTTGATCGCAACAGCACCCGTCGTGGTGCTGGCCGGTGCCGCTGAAATCAAACGTTTTGCCCAGAGCGCCGACCTGCCCCTCAAGCGCATTCGCGGGCAGATCACCCGCCTGGCGCAGACCACACAAAGCCAGGCGCTGACCACCGTCGTGTGCGCCGAAGGTTACGTCGCACCGGCACGGCTGGGAGAGCACACCCTCGGTGCCAGTTTCGATTTCAACAGCGACGACCTGACCCCGACCACCGCCGAACACCTGGGCAATCTGGCGATGCTCGAAGAGATCTCCACGGATCTGGTCGCACGCCTGCACATCAGTGAACTCGACGCCGACAGCCTTCAGGGCCGCGCAGCCTTCCGTTGTACCAGCCCCGACTACCTGCCGATCGTCGGCCCGCTCGCCGATCGCGAAGCCTTCACCGAGGCCTATCGCGCCTTGAGCAAGGATGCCCGACAGGTGCCGGACATGCCCTGCCCCTGGCTGGACGGTCTGTACGTCAACAGTGGCCACGGTTCCCGGGGGCTGATCACGGCACCACTGTCCGGTGAGCTGCTGGCAGCCTGGCTGGAAAACGAACCGCTGCCCCTGCCCAGAGGTGTCGCAGAGGCGTGTCATCCGAACCGGTTTGCCTTGCGGCGGCTGATCCGGGGCAAATGATAATGCTCAGCCACCGGACAGCAGGCAGATATTGCCCTCCACCCGCCGCAGCACCTGCTCGGTCAATTGCTCGAGCAAGGCGCTTTCCGTTTGCTCCTGCCGGGCGGCACACAGGTTCATTTCGCTCAGATAGTCGGCTGAGCTGAGTTCTTCAGCTTTCTCGAATAACGCCAGGGCTTGCTCCTGATGAAGTGCGCGGGCATCGTCGAACTGCCGGGCAAAACTGCTTTTCACGTATTCGACCCAGAAGGGCTGGCGAACCAGAAACGCCAGCCACTCGGGAGACAGTTCTGCCGTCTGGATTCGATTGATGGCCTCCACCAGATCCGCCCCTGTCACCTTCGCGAGTGAGGCGTAACGCATGTGCGAAGGTTGTCCGGGCAATTCGAGTGCCTGCGCCAGACCCGAGCGGTAGGCAAGAGTCACTTCCAGCGGGTCAGGTGCCGCTTGGGCCTGCGCGTGTTGCGCGGCGATCCGGTCAATCTGCTCAAGCCGGAACAGGCCCCTCGCCAGTTTCAGCAGCGCCTTCGTCGAAGGGCGTTGCCCCTTGCTGGCACGTGTCACATGGTGGACCTGCACTGCAACTTCCAGGTGGCTGAAGTTCAACGCCGCATTGTCCGTGCAATTGATCGGGTTGGCCGCCAGATCGAAAATCTGCTCCCGCAGTTCGGCATCGCTCTGCGTCGCGTCCAGAACCGTCCAGACCCGCCGGTACATATCCTCGCGCACATTGGCGGACTCGGCGGAATTGCCCAGCTCCGCCAGCAGAGCGAACAGACCTTCGGCCCTCGGATCATCCTTGATCGCGTTCCACATCTGCAGATGCCGGGAGCCCTCTTCTCCTCCCGTCTCGGTCAACCAGATCGAACGCGCCTGGTTTTCGTCCAGTCGCGCGATATCGTTATCCAGATAACCCATACCGATTCCGACCGCCCTGCGGTAGTCATAAAGATAAGTTCTGCTGACATCGGAAATCGGGTTATGGCGCAAATTGATCGTTTCACTGAAGCATCGGGGCGTTTCAAACAGCCAGGCAGGCAGATCACGGATTTCGTTGTCCCGCAGATCCACCCGATCCAGATTGGGCAGCAATTGCAGACCCTTCGGAAACTCGGTGGCGCGGGTATTACGCAAGGAGAGGTACGTCAAATCGAACAGATTACCGACATCCACCGTAGCGCCGAGGAAGTTCCCGCTGAGATTCAGGCTTTGCAGGGTGCGTAACCTGGCTAACGTCACCAGCGAGTGCTCGGTCAGCTGAATCCTGTTGTCGGCCAGGCTCAGCCGCTTGAGATTCGGCATATGCGAAATGATCTCGGGCAATCGGGTGATTTGATTGCGATCCAGCTCGAGGGACTCGATTTTCGTGAAGGCTTTGAGGAAATAAACGGCATCGTTGTCCAGCAACATGTCCTGCATGGACAATTGCCTGACATGGTCAAACGTCAAACCCACCGGCAAGGTCGGAAATTTACCGAAGCGCATGCCATCGAGCTTCAGACCGTAGACAAGTCGCCCGGCCTCATCGGGCAGGAAGATCAAACGTCGAAAACAGTCCTCGATTTCGAACGCCACGATTTGCCGGCACTCGTGTATTTCATTCAGATCACCGCCCAGGGCCTTCATGGCAGCTTCATCCTCGACCCAGGTATCCATCACTTCCCGCAGCCGGCTCAAGTCCTCTCGCAACTGCCGGACCCTGATCGCCCTGGACAGATGATCACTCCCCGACTGATCCAGAAACTCATTGGCTTGCACGTCGGAAAACAAGGGGTAAAGCTTTTTCACCTGACGCAATAAACGACGCGAATGCGTTTTCGAACCGACGGGGGAGTCGGCAGACATACACACAGGTTCGGCGATCGCCGCTTGCAACTTCCCCCCCGCCAACACCCGAGCGCACCCCTCGCGCTCATCCAGGGCGCCTTCCAGCAGCATACTGCGCAGGCGTGCGCCATCTTCCGGCTTCGGCTGCGCAAATCCGATGGCCTTGCGCTGCTCCTTTGACAGCCCTTTGAGAATCGCGTGATAAAGGTCTTCCGGGCCGGACACGACTTTGCCGAGCGACTTCCTGTCACGGCCAAACACTTCGTAGCCATTGTCGAGTTCGACCAACGTACATGAACTTGAAATAACGAGCGGTTTCTCGCCCAACGTTTCCAGCACATCACCGTTCAGTGTTTTCGCCCGCAGTTCCAGATAGAACTCAGGATCCCAGCCACCTAGCCGGGGTAACAACCGTATCGCCAGTGTCCTGGTATCGGCACTGGCGATATCCGCCAGGTAAAAACCTGCCAATGCCCGATCCACACGCACATCGCTCAAGGCCTGACGGGCCCTCTGTGCCAACCCCATGGGCACTCGCCCGGTCCTGCGCAAACGTGTCCGTTCGACGCTTGGCGTACGCCTGAGCAGCTCCCGAGCATACCTCCTCGGCAAACCGGGAAAAGCGCTGCGCAGCCTGACCGACTCACCGAAGACGCCGCGGTCGAATTGGTGGTAAAGGTGATCGAAGACCGACCTGCAATCGGCCTTGACCGCAGCCCCGATCACTTTCGCCAGCTGCACGCTGGCATCAGCCGGGGCAACGTTCGCCCCCACAAGTGCCTCGACCTCCCAGGGGTACATGCCGTCCAGAACAGTTTGCAGCAGCTCTCCTTTTTCCAGTTGCTCATGACTCACGATAATGCTCACCGTGTCATCGTCAATCGATGCAGGAGGATAGGTCGCGGTGATACGGTCGCTTTCATCCACGACCTTGATGTAGCGATCGGCCGGCCAGTTCGCGAGTTCGGGCAACACGTGCAACTGCTCCTGGACATGACGGGCGTCGGTCGCCTCGCCACGCTCCATGGCGCGAACGAAATCACGCAATCTGCGTTCGATTCCAAATCGCTCGATCATGTCGCGCAACCGTGGGGGCAACGACAGATTGTCATCACTCAGACGATGCAATTCGTCGAATCGAGTGTCGGTCAATCGCCGGATCATCTCCAGGCGACTGTCCTCGAACCTGCCCAGATTCGGGTCTATGCGTCTGAGGGTGTAGGCGCCGTTCCACTGCTCGCTCGCCTCCCCGGGGTGACGCCAGCCACCATGCCGGTGGGGCTTGAGTGGCGGAGCGTAGGCATCCGGACGGACAGGATGCCGGATACGCCAGGTGTCGGAAGCCGGCTCCAGCACCACTTCATAGAAATGGTGGTCAATACGGGCAAAGAACCTGCCTTCCCCCCGGTACAAACCCGTCACCTCGGGATCGGGATCGGCCCCCACTGGCAAAGGCTGTTCATAACCGTCCAACTGTGGCTTCCACAAGCGTGGCTGCCCCTTATTGTCCAGAATGGCCGTGAATGCGTGGAAAAAATCAGGATGTTTTCGAATCGTTCTGATCGCCAGGGATTTCAGGCCTTTGACGCCGGCCCCCACGACGGCCATCAGGACAATGTTCTCAGCGACGCTGAGCAGGTGTGAAAACGCTTCCTGACGATCTCCCTGGCTCCAGTCCTCGATCCCTTCATATATCTCTGCGAGCATCTGTCCGATGGCGACCCCCATCATCAACTGCCCCAACACCGGTACGACAAATCCCGCTGCGTTAGCGACCGTCATACCGGTTTCCAGGTAATGCAGCAGACGCGTCCTGCGCGCCTCCTCATCGACATCCTCGGTCGGCACGGCGAGCACACGGGCATCGAGTTGCAGCTTGCCGACATGACTCTTGAACATGAAGTCGAACAGCGGACCGGGCATTTCCAATTGTCTGACGCGCCCCAGGCTGCCGGTATCGGCGAAGGTCTTGAAAAAGTCGATCTTGTCGCCTTCGCCGATGCAGTGAGTGAAATAGCTTTTGTAGCTGTCCACCCCCAACTTGAATTCAAGATACGTCGTGAACGCCGTGAAACTGGCGTACTCGTACAGGGGTTGATCAGGCTCTCCCGGCATGTACACCAGGCACCATTGATCCGGGTCCGACTCGACCGAACGTTCGGAGAACACCACAACCCCCCAGATACAACTCTCGAGCAATTCGATCCCTTGCATGATCAACGGCCGCCCCTGAAACCGCAGGCTTTGGGTGTCGACAACGCCACCGGCATCAATCAAGCGCTGAACCGTCTGAAAACCCTCCTGAGAGACGTGCTCCCTCACCAGCGCCAGAAGCAGGTCCAGTTGCAGCAGGTGTTTTTTCATGGTGGTGATGTCGAGAACCAGAGGACCGGTGGCTGTCCGGTTTCCATCCACCGTCTTGACACCGAACACCTGCTGGAAATGTTGCTGATACTGCTGCCCCAGGTTCAGCTCACGACAAAAAGCAGCGAACGCTGTGGGCGTCAGACCGGGAACCCCCTCCGGCATGCTGGTTATCCGAACCACACTTCCCTCGGGGAAGTAATCGGGCTGTGCCTCGTCCTCCGTGAAGTTCTGCATGGCAGCCTCGAGCAACGTCGGAGTGGCGAACGGAATAACCGCCGGGCCGCCCCCCGGCGGGACCACAGGCTCACATCCACAATAGCTCCCGGGCAATTGCAGGTGGTCTTTCTCGACATCGAACACTGCGGACCATCGGGCGCTCAGCGTGCGGTTCAACAGATCAATGCAAAAATTGTTCAAAGGTTGCAGCCGGCCAAGATGTGTCTCGACTGTCGACTGAATGGCTTGCAGATCACGCGCAGCCTTGTCCAGCGCTGCCAGTGTGTCGGCAGTGGCGTTGAGCAGCGCCGCAGGCAGGTTCTTCTGCAAGGCCTGGGCCGTGTCCAGATCGCCTGTGGCTTCCAGCAAAAAGCTCAGTTTCTGTTCTTCCGAGAGGGTG